>NZ_FOKH01000035.1:0-75953 GCF_900111955.1 Pseudomonas sp. NFIX10
CCCGCTTCCACTTCCGGCGTCACGGATTCAGCGTCCATGGACGCGTCTTTCATCATCATTTGCGGGCGCATAAAGGGTTGTGGATAACCGTTGGTGTTGAGGTTCAGGTTGACGATTTTGTAACCCTTGCCGCCCAAGGCCTCGGTGGCCAGTTGGGCGCGGATTGATCGTTCCCACGCTCCGCGTGGGAACGCAGCCGGGGACGCTCTGCGTCCCTTTCCAAAGCCGAACGCGGAGCGTCCGTGGAGGCATTCCCACGCGGGAGCGTGGGAATGATCAGGCGGGTTACTGCAACGACACCTCAACCACCCCATCCGCCGTCATCGTCACCTTGCTGGTACCCGCTTCCACGTCAGGTGTCACCGACTCCGCATCCATGGACGCGCCTTTCATCATCTGCGGGCGCATGTACGGTTGTGGGTAGCCGTTGGTGTTGAAGTTCAGGTTGACGATCTTGTAGCCCTTGCCGCCCAGGGCTTCGGTGGCGAGTTGAGCGCGGGCTTTGAAGGCGTTGACGGCGTCTTTGAGCAGGGCGTCTTCGCTGCTCTGGCGGGTGGCGGTGGCGATAGCGAAGTCCATGCCGCCCATTTTCATGTCGCCCAGCAGCTCGCCGGTGAGTTTGGACAGTGCCGCGAAGTCGGCGCTTTCCAGGCGCAGTTCGGCGCGTTCACGCCAGCCGGTGATTTTCCCGCCTTTGTTGTCGTAGATCGGGTAGCTGTTGCGGCTGCCCTGGCGCAGGGTGATGTCCTTGACCTCTTTGGCCTGGCCGATGGCTTTGTTCACCGTGGTGCTGATCGCGGCGGCGAGTTTGGCCGGGTCGGTGTTTTGTTCTTCGGTGTAGAGGGTGACGATCATCAGGTCACGGGCGACTTCCTGGCTGGCTTCGGCGCGCAGGGAGATCTGGTTGTAGTGAAGCTCGTCGGCGGCCAGGGCCGGCAGGCTGGCGACGGTGCCGAGGCTGAAGGCGAGCAGGGCGGCGGGGCGACTGAACGTGTGCATGAAAGCTCCTTGGGATGAGGCGCAGGGGTGAGGTCCGGGCCTGCGTGAAGGATAAGACTCTAGCTTTTATGGGTGGGTTCGCACAGTTACAACTTCTATACACATCGATGGTGACCAAGCCAAAAGCCTGTGGGAGCAAAGCTTGCTCGCGAAATAGGCGCCTCGGTTCCAAGGTAAACCGTGTCGGGCTCATCGCGGGCAAGCCTTGCTCCCACATAGACTCCTCTCAACACAGGGGATGTGTAGCGTTTAGAAGCTGTGGCGCTTTGCCGCATAGCTGCCGCTGCAACCCGCGCCTTGGTTATACTCCGTGCGATCCGCCTGGAGCGCTCATCAGGAGAGCTCATGCTCGCCCCTTTGCAAATGACTTCCGCTTCCCGCCAGAACCTCTGGCGCCTGACATTCATCCGTATTCTGGTCCTGGCGGCCCAGGCCGGCTCCGTGGGGCTCGCCTATTGGTTCGACCTGCTGCCGCTGCCCTGGCTGCAGCTAGCGATCACCCTGGTCTGCTCCAGCGTGCTGTGCGCGCTGACGGCGATTCGCCTGCGTGCCTCGTGGCCGGTGACCGAGCTGGAATATGCGGTGCAACTGGCTTGCGACCTGTTTATCCACAGCGCGCTGCTGTATTTCTCCGGCGGCTCCACCAACCCCTTCGTCTCTTATTACCTGGTGCCGCTGACCATCGCCGCCGTGACGTTGCCGTGGCGGTTTTCGCTGATTCTTTCCGGCATCGCCCTGGCCCTGTACACACTGTTGCTGGTGCGCTTCTACCCGCTGGAAACCTTTCCCATCGCCCGGGAGAACCTGCAGATCTACGGAATGTGGCTGAGTTTTGCCCTGGCGGCGGCGGTCATCACGTTTTTTGCCGCGCGCATGGCCGAGGAGTTGCGCCGCCAGGAAGAGTTGCGGGCCATCCGCCGTGAAGAGGGCCTGCGGGACGAGCAATTGCTGGCCGTGGCGACCCAGGCCGCCGGTGCCGCCCACGAACTGGGCACACCGTTGGCGACCATGAGCGTGCTGCTCAAGGAAATGCGCCAGGACCATCACGACCCGGCGCTGCAGGACGATCTCAGCGTGCTTCAGGACCAGGTCAAGCTCTGCAAGGAAACCCTGCAATACCTGGTGCGCGCCGCCGAGGCCAACCGCCGGTTGGCCATCGAGATGCAGGACGTCACCGACTGGCTCGACGAGGCCCTGAACCGCTGGCACCTGATGCGCCCGGAAGCCAGTTATCGCTTCCAGTGCCTGGGCAAGGGCGTGGTGCCGCGCATGGCGCCGCCGCCAGACCTGACCCAGGCGCTGTTGAACCTGCTGAACAATGCCGCCGATGCCTGTCCCGACAACCTGGAAGTGGCGTTGGACTGGAACGCTTATGAACTGACCATCTGCATTCGCGACCACGGCGCCGGCGTGCCGCTGGCGATTGCCGAGCAGATCGGCAAGCCGTTCTATACCACCAAGGGCAAAGGTTTCGGCCTGGGCCTGTTCTTGAGCAAAGCCAGCGTGACACGCGCCGGCGGCTCGGTGAAACTCTACCCCCATGAGGAAGGCGGCACGCTCACCGAGCTGCGCCTGCCCCATGCCGACCGAGGAGACGAAACATGAGTGACGAGATCCAAGTCGACGGCGAAGAACTGCCGCACCTGTTGCTGGTGGATGACGACGCCACGTTTACCCGCGTCATGGCCCGAGCCATGTCCCGTCGCGGCTTTCGCGTCAGCACCGCCGGTTCTGCCGAGGAAGGCCTGGCCATCGCCCAGGCCGACCTGCCGGACTACGCCGCCCTGGACCTGAAAATGGACGGCGATTCCGGCCTGGTGCTGCTGCCCAAGTTGCTGGAGCTGGACCCGGAAATGCGCGTGGTGATCCTCACCGGTTATTCGAGCATCGCCACCGCGGTCGAAGCCATCAAGCGCGGCGCCTGCAATTACCTGTGCAAACCGGCGGATGCCGATGACGTGCTGGCGGCGCTGTTGTCCGAGCACGCCGACCTCGACACCTTGGTGCCGGAAAACCCCATGTCGGTGGACCGCCTGCAATGGGAACACATCCAGCGGGTGCTGACCGAGCACGAAGGCAATATCTCCGCCACGGCCCGCGCCCTGGGTATGCACCGGCGGACTTTGCAGCGCAAATTGCAGAAGCGTCCCGTGCGTCGCTGAACCTGTGCTGAACGGATGTTGTCCACCCCCGCGACACATCGGGTCGTTGCTCTATATGATCGGCCCGAGTCTGTTCTTTTCTTTATAGAGCCTTAACCATGAATCAGAACGCTGAATATTCCGCGGTCAATGACGCGGTGCGCGGGCAGTTTTTCCGCCGTGTCTGGCAAATGACCACGCCGTACTGGCGCAGTGAGGAGAAGGGCAAGGCCTGGACGCTGTTGATCGCCGTCATCGCGCTGTCGCTGTTCAGCGTGGCGATTTCGGTGTGGATCAACAGTTGGTACAAGGATTTCTACAACGCCCTGCAGGAGAAGAACAGCGCGGCGTTCTGGCAGTTGATCCTGTATTTCTGCGGCATCGCCGCGGTGGCGATCCTGGGCGCGGTATACCGCTTGTACCTCACGCAGATGCTCACCATTCGTTGGCGGGCCTGGCTCACCGAGCAACATTTCGCCCGCTGGCTGGGCAACAAGAATTACTACCGGCTGGAGCAGGGCGGTTATACCGACAACCCGGACCAGCGGATTTCCGAAGACCTCAACAGTTTCACCACCAATACCCTGGGCCTGGGGCTGGGATTGCTGCGCACCGTGGTCAGCCTGGTGTCGTTCTCGATCATCTTGTGGGGCGTGTCCGGCAGCATCGAAGTGTTCGGCTACACCATCCCCGGTTACATGTTCTGGTGCGCCCTGGTGTATGCAGCGGTGGGCAGTTGGTTGACGCACCTGATCGGCCGGCGCCTGATCGGGCTGAACAACAACCAGCAACGCTTCGAAGCCGACCTGCGTTTCTCCATGGTCCGGGTGCGTGAAAACGCCGAGAGCATTGCGCTGTACAACGGCGAACCGAACGAGAACCGCCGCCTGAGCGGGCGCTTCGGCCTGGTCTGGCATAACTTCTGGGACATCATGCGGGTGTCCAAGCGCCTGACGTTCTTCACCTCCGGTTATGGCCAGATCGCGATCATCTTCCCGTTCATCGTTGCCGCGCCGCGCTACTTCGCCGGCAAGATCCAACTGGGCGAGCTCATGCAGATCAACTCGGCCTTCGGCAATGTGCAGGAGAACTTCAGCTGGTTCATCAGCGCCTACGCCGACCTTGCCGCGTGGCGCGCCACCTGCGATCGTCTGTTGAGCTTCCGCCAGGCCATGAGTGACAACGAAGACCGCGTGCCAGCCATTGACGTGCAGAACCAGGGTAGCGTGTTGGCGGTTCATAACCTCGGGTTGGATCTGGCCGACGGCCGTCATCTGCTCGACAACGCCGATATGAGCGTGGCGCCGGGCGAGCGGGTCATGCTCAGCGGTCGTTCCGGCAGTGGTAAATCGACCCTGTTTCGCGCGATGGGGCATTTGTGGCCTGCGGGGCACGGGACGATCCGGCTTCCGGCGGCGCGTTACCTGTTCCTGCCGCAGAAGCCCTATCTGCCCATTGGCAGCCTGCGGGAAGTGTTGAGTTATCCACAGGCCGGCGACGTCTACCCCAACGAACGTTATGCACAGGTGCTGGAAACCTGCCGCCTGCCGCACCTGATCCCGCGGCTGGATGAAAGCAACCACTGGCAGCGCATGCTCTCGCCTGGCGAGCAACAACGCCTGGCCTTTGCCCGCGCATTGCTTTATGCGCCGCAATGGTTGTACATGGACGAAGCCACGTCGGCGATGGACGAAGAAGACGAGGCGACGCTGTATCAGGCGCTGATCGACCAGTTGCCGGGCCTGAGCATCGTCAGCGTCGGCCATCGAAGCAGTTTGAAACGTTTCCATCCGCGACATGTGCGTATCGAAAATGGCCAACTGGTGGAGCGCACCGTGACCGCTTAAACACTGCAAAACCTGTGGGAGCGGGCTTGCTCGCGAAGGCGGTGGGTCAGTTGATATTGATGTATCTGGCACACCGCTTTCGCGAGCAAGCCCGCTCCCACACTGGATTTGTGTTGATCATGATATTTAAGTACGCAACCGATCCAATGTGGCAGCGAGCTTGCTCGCGATGAAGGCGACTCGGCGTCAGCACCCGACTCGCCACCGCGCCCACGGTGATCGTACAACCACGTTGCGCTATGATGATGCCATTCAGCCGCTTGCCGAGACACTGACACATGGAAAACCCGATCGACGTACCACGCCTTCCCCGCAAGCGCCGCAGCCTGGCGCAGGAGCTGGTGACGGTGCTGACCGAGCAGATTCGCGATGGCCTGCTCAAGCGCGGCGATAAATTGCCCACCGAGTCGGCGATCATGGAAGCCCATGGCGTCAGCCGCACCGTGGTGCGCGAGGCGATTTCCCGGTTGCAGGCCGCCGGCCAGGTGGAAACCCGCCATGGCATCGGCACTTTCGTGCTGGATCCGCCCAGCCCGAGCGGTTTTCGCATCGACCCGGCCACGGTGGTCACGTTGCGTGACGTGCTGGCGATCCTGGAGTTGCGCATCAGCCTGGAAGTGGAGTCCGCCGGACTCGCGGCACAGCGCCGCAGTGACGAGCAGCTGGCGTCGATGCGTGCGGCCCTCGACGCATTGAACGAGAGCGCGGCCCATGCCACCGATGCGGTGGCCTCGGATTTCGCCTTCCACCTGGAAATCGCCCTGTCCACCGGCAACCGCTATTTCACCGACATCATGACGCACCTGGGTACCAGCATCATCCCGCGTACCCGGGTGAACTCGGCGCGCCTGGCCCATGATGACCATCAGCACTACATGAACCGCCTGAGTCGCGAGCATGAAGAAATCTACGAAGCCATCGCCCGCCAGGACTCCGACGCGGCCCGTGCGGCCATGCGTTTGCACCTGACCAACAGCCGCGAAAGGCTGCGCCAGGCCCATGAAGAGGCCCAGGCCCAGGGTTGATCTGACCAGCCGGTCCACCGCTATCGCGAGCAGGCTCGCTCCCACAGTGATTTCTTGTGATCACTGGATTAAAGTCCGCCACAAAATCCCCCTGTGGGAGCGAGCTTGCTCGCGATGGCGGAGGGTCAGCTTATAGATAGGCTGGATGTAGCGGCCTATTCGCGAGCAAGCTCGCTCCCACAATTGATCTCCTGTGGTCTCTGGATTTAGGTCCGCCACAATCCCCCTATGGGAGCGAGCCTGCTCGCGATGGCGTCGGGTCAACCGCCGCCGTGCCTGGGCGCCTAGGGCTCGATCTTCAACTTCACCGATGGATCGGAATACAAGTCATACCCCGACTCATTGGCAAACCGGTAGCGCAGTTCAACCTGTCGGCCCAGGTACTTTTGCAGTTCTGCCTTGGGCACGGTGACTTTCAGCCCCGTCAGTTTCACCATGCCGTCGTTGGCATCGTCCCAGGTGCCGGCCGCCACCTGCTGGCCGGACCAGTCGGGATGATCCTTGTTGGCGCCGAGAATCGGGTAGACCGACCAATCGGCGGAGATTTCATTCGAGTCAGGAATCTGGACTTCCAGATTGGCCCCCAGCTTCGACAGGTTGATCGTGACCTTCTCGGCGGGTTTGTTGCCTGAGAACTGGGTGAGGATGGGCAGTGAAAAGTTCGCCATGGTGTCTCTCCCGGTGAGGCGACCGTGCACGTCGCATACGGTGACTCACTGTTAGATAGCTAGCCAGAAAACGCCGGCCGGGCGGTCGCACGGCCACTGCTGCGTTATGCCTGCAATGCACTGTCACGCCTACTGGCAGAGTTGACAGTCGCGATGAGCGGTCCGGAACCCTTGCGCGGCAAGTTTCATCAACCCAGGGAAAACGCGCCAAGCGTCGTGCCAGGGCGGTTGGCGAGAAACGCACGATGTCCAGTGGGGCACAAAAGATGAAATACAGTTGACGTCTACATTTTAAGTTGTACGATGACCTACAACTTCTGGCCGAAGCTTAACCATCTCATACACATTTTGCGTCCCAGGGTGTTCGAATAATGAATCCACAAGAACTGAAGTCCATCCTCTCGTCTGGCCTGCTGTCGTTCCCGGTCACCGATTTCACGGCCCTTGGCGATTTCAATCGCGACAGCTACATCAAGCGCCTCGAGTGGCTGGCCCCGTATGGCGCCTCTGCCTTGTTCGCAGCGGGCGGCACCGGTGAATTCTTCTCCCTGGCCGCCAGCGAGTATTCACAGGTCATCAAGACCGCCGTCGATACCTGCGCCACCAGCGTGCCAATTCTTGCCGGTGTTGGCGGTGCCACCCGCCAGGCCATCGAATACGCTCAAGAAGCCGAGCGCCTGGGCGCCAAGGGCCTGCTGCTGCTGCCGCACTACCTGACCGAAGCCAGCCAGGACGGCGTTGCCGCCCACGTTGAAGCCGTGTGCAAATCGGTGAAGATCGGCGTGGTGGTGTACAACCGCAACGTCTGCCGCCTGAACGCCACTCAGCTGGAGCAACTGGCCGAGCGCTGCCCGAACCTGATCGGCTACAAGGATGGCCTGGGCGATATCGAACTGATGGTGTCGATCCGTCGTCGCCTCGGCGATCGTTTCAGCTACCTGGGCGGCCTGCCGACCGCTGAAGTCTACGCCGCGGCCTACAAGGCCCTGGGCGTGCCGGTCTACTCCTCGGCGGTGTTCAACTTCATCCCGAAAACCGCGATGGACTTCTACCACGCCATTGCCCGCGACGATCACGAGACCGTCGGCAAAATCATCGACGACTTCTTCCTGCCTTACCTGGACATCCGTAACCGCAAGGCCGGTTACGCGGTGAGCATCGTCAAGGCCGGCGCGAAGATCGTTGGCTATGACGCGGGCCCTGTGCGCACGCCGCTGACCGACCTGCTGCCAGAAGAATACGAAGCCCTGGCCGCCCTGATCGACAAGCAAGGCAAGCAGTAACAGACCCGATAAGGCCGCTGAGTGATCAGCGGCTTTTTGCGTAAGGTTTGTTCGTTCCCGCGCTCCACGTGGGAATGCCACCAGGGACGCTTTGCGTCCCTAGACAGCTTTTGTAGAAGGAGTAGCTCCGTGGCAGATTCAAAGCGTTTCGATAACTACATCAACGGTCAGTGGGTGGCCGGTGCCGACTATTGCACCAACATCAACCCGTCTGACTTGTCCGATGTCATCGGTGAATACGCCAAGGCTGACGCAGCGCAAGTCAATGCCGCCATCGAAGCCGCCCGCGCCGCCTTCCCGGCCTGGTCGACCTCGGGCATCCAGGCCCGTCACGATGCCCTGGACAAAGTCGGCAGCGAGATCCTCGCCCGCCGCGAAGAACTCGGCCAATTGCTGGCCCGGGAAGAGGGCAAGACCCTGCCTGAAGCCATCGGCGAAGTGACCCGCGCCGGTAACATCTTCAAATTCTTCGCCGGTGAATGCCTGCGCCTGTCGGGCGATTACGTGCCGTCAGTGCGCCCAGGCGTCAACGTCGAGGTCACCCGTGAAGCCCTCGGTGTGGTCGGCCTGATCACCCCGTGGAACTTCCCGATCGCCATCCCCGCGTGGAAGATCGCCCCGGCCCTGGCCTACGGCAACTGCGTGGTGATCAAGCCCGCCGAGCTGGTGCCGGGCTGTGCCTGGGCCCTGGCCGAGATCATTTCCCGCGCCGGTTTCCCGGCCGGTGCATTCAACCTGGTGATGGGCAGCGGCCGCGTCGTTGGTGAAGTCCTGGTCAACAGCCCGAAAGTCGACGGCATCAGCTTCACCGGTTCCGTGGGCGTGGGCCGGCAGATCGCGGTCAACTGCGTGTCGCGCCAGGCCAAGGTGCAGTTGGAGATGGGCGGCAAGAATCCGCAGATCATCCTCGACGACGCCGACCTCAAGCAAGCCGTCGAACTGGCGGTGCAGAGCGCGTTCTACTCCACCGGCCAACGTTGCACGGCCTCCAGTCGCCTGATCGTCACCGCTGGTATTCACGACAAGTTCGTCGAGGCCATGGCCGAGCGCATGCAGTCGATCAAGGTCGGCCATGCGTTGAAGGCCGGCACCGATATCGGTCCGGTGGTTTCCGAAGCCCAGCTCAGCCAGGACTTGAAGTACATCGACATTGGCCAGAGCGAAGGTGCGCGCCTGGTCAGCGGTGGCGGTTTGGTGACGTGCGACACCGAGGGTTACTTCCTGGCGCCGACCCTGTTCGCCGACAGCGAAGCGTCGATGCGCATCAGCCGCGAAGAGATCTTCGGCCCGGTGGCCAACGTCGTGCGCGTGGCTGACTACGAGGCCGCGCTGGCGATGGCCAACGACACCGAGTTCGGTCTGTCCGCCGGTATCGCCACCACCTCGCTGAAGTATGCCAACCACTTCAAGCGCCATTCCCAGGCGGGCATGGTGATGGTCAACCTGCCGACCGCCGGCGTGGATTACCACGTGCCGTTCGGCGGGCGCAAAGGTTCGTCCTATGGTTCGCGTGAGCAAGGTCGCTACGCGCAAGAGTTCTACACCGTGGTTAAAACTTCCTACATCGGATCGTAAGTGCGACACCGCCAGGGCCGGTGATCCGGCCCTGGCGTCACAATCTGCTGACCCGCATAAAAATAAATAGTGGGAGTACCTCTACATGCAAGCGACCAAGCCGACACACGTCCGCTATTTGATCCTGCTCATGCTGTTTTTGGTGACGACGATCAATTATGCCGACCGTGCCACCATCGCTATCGCAGGCTCCAGCCTGCAAAAAGACCTCGGCATCGATGCCGTCACCCTCGGTTATATCTTCTCCGCTTTCGGCTGGGCCTACGTGGCCGGGCAGATTCCCGGCGGCTGGCTGCTCGACCGTTTCGGGTCGAAAAAAATCTATGCCTTGAGCATTTTCACCTGGTCGTTGTTCACCGTGCTGCAAGGCTATGTGGGTGAGTTCGGCCTGTCCACGGCCGTGGTTGCGCTGTTCATGCTGCGCTTCCTGGTTGGGCTGGCCGAAGCGCCGTCCTTCCCGGGCAACGCACGGATCGTCGCCGCCTGGTTCCCCACCGCGGAGCGCGGCACCGCCTCGGCGATCTTCAACTCGGCGCAGTATTTCGCCACCGTGCTGTTCGCACCGCTGATGGGCTGGATCGTCTACCGCTTCGGCTGGCAGCACGTGTTCATCGTGATGGGCGTGATCGGCATCGTGTTCTCGCTGATCTGGCTGAAAGTGATCCACAGCCCGCGCCAGCACCCGATGATCAACGAAGCCGAGTTCAATCACATCGCCGCCAATGGCGCGATGGTCGATATGGACCAGGACAAAGGCAAGGATAAGAAAACCGACGGTCCGAAGTGGGATTACATCCGCCAACTGCTGACCAACCGCATGATGCTCGGTGTGTATCTGGGCCAGTATTGCATCAACGGCATCACATACTTCTTCCTGACCTGGTTCCCGGTGTACCTGGTGCAGGACCGCGGCATGACCATCCTCAAGGCCGGGTTCATCGCGTCCTTGCCGGCCATCTGCGGTTTTATCGGCGGCGTGCTGGGCGGGGTGATTTCCGACTACCTGCTGCGCAAGGGCCATTCGCTGACCTTCGCCCGCAAAGCACCGATCATCGGCGGCCTGCTGGTCTCCAGCAGCATCGTGGCCTGCAACTACGTGGACATCGAATGGATGGTGGTGGGCTTCATGGCCTTGGCGTTCTTCGGTAAAGGCGTCGGCGCACTGGGCTGGGCCGTGGTGTCCGACACATCGCCAAAACAGATTGCCGGCTTGAGCGGCGGTCTGTTCAACACTTTCGGCAACCTGGCATCGATCACCACGCCAATCGTCATTGGCTACATCATCAGCGCCACCGGTTCGTTCAAGTGGGCATTGGTGTTCGTCGGTTGCAACGCACTGGTGGCGGTGTTCAGCTACCTGGTCATCGTCGGGCCGATCAAGCGTGTGGTACTTGAGGAACCGACGGCCAAGGATGCCGACATCTCCAGCCTGTCTGAAGCGAAATCCTGAAGGAGCGGCGTCAATGCAACTGATTGAACATGCCGATTCGCCGCGTTACATCCGCTTGCATGAACGGGATAACGTGGTAATCGTCGTCAATGACCAGGGCGTACCGGCCGGGACCGAGTTCCCGGACGGCCTGGTCACCGTGGACTTTGTACCGCAGAGCCACAAGGTCACCCTGGAGGATATTCCCGAGGGTGGCGAGGTGATTCGCTACGGCCAGGTCATTGGCTATGCGCTGCAGCCGATTGCTCGTGGCAGTTGGGTCAAGGAAGACCAGTTGCGCATGCCCACCGCGCCGCCGTTGGACAGCCTGCCGCTGTCCACCGACGTACCGGCGGCCGATGCGCCGCTGGAGGGGTACACCTTCGAAGGTTATCGCAACGCCGACGGCACCGTCGGCACGCGCAACATCCTGGGCATCACCACCACGGTGCAGTGCGTGACCGGGGTGCTGGACCATGCGGTCAAGCGCATCAAGGATGAGCTGCTGCCCAAGTACCCGAACGTCGATGACGTGGTGGCGCTGACCCACAGCTATGGCTGTGGCGTGGCGATCACCGCCACCGACGCGTACATCCCGATCCGTACCGTGCGCAACCTGGCCCGCAACCCGAACCTGGGCGGCGAAGCACTGGTGATCAGCCTGGGCTGCGAGAAATTGCAGGCTGGGCAGGTGATGCATGAGGGCGACAGTTCGGTGGACCTCAGCGAGCCGTGGTTGTATCGCTTGCAGGATTCCAGTCACGGTTTCACCGAAATGATCGAGCAGATCATGGAATTGGCCGAGACCCGCCTGAAGAAACTCGACCTGCGCCGTCGTGAAACCGTACCGGCCTCGGAACTGATCCTGGGCATGCAGTGCGGCGGCAGCGATGCGTTTTCCGGCATCACCGCCAACCCGGCGCTGGGTTATGCCTCGGACCTGTTGTTGCGGGCGGGGGCGACGGTGATGTTTTCCGAAGTCACCGAAGTGCGCGATGCGATCTACCTGCTGACCTCCCGGGCGCAAACCCGGGAGGTTGCCCAGGAGCTGGTGCGGGAAATGGACTGGTACGACCGCTACCTGGCCAAGGGCGAGGCCGATCGCAGTGCCAACACCACGCCGGGCAACAAGAAGGGCGGGCTGTCGAACATCGTCGAAAAATCCCTGGGTTCGATCGTCAAGTCTGGCAGCAGCGCGATCAACGGCGTGCTCGGCCCGGGCGAGCGCTTCAAGCAAAAGGGCCTGATCTTCTGTGCCACACCGGCCAGTGATTTTGTCTGCGGCACCTTGCAACTGGCGGCGGGGATGAACCTGCATGTGTTCACCACCGGTCGGGGCACGCCGTACGGCTTGGCCATGGCGCCAGTGGTGAAGGTCTCGACCCGCACCGAACTGGCCCAGCGCTGGCCGGACCTGATCGACATCGATGCCGGCCGGATCGCCACCGGCCGGGCGACCATCGAAGAGTTGGGCTGGGAGCTGTTCCACTACTACCTGGACGTGGCCAGCGGCAAGAAGCAGACCTGGGCCGAGCGGCACAAGCTGTACAA
Source organism: Pseudomonas sp. NFIX10 (assembly GCF_900111955.1). Classification (NCBI taxonomy): domain Bacteria; kingdom Pseudomonadati; phylum Pseudomonadota; class Gammaproteobacteria; order Pseudomonadales; family Pseudomonadaceae; genus Pseudomonas; species Pseudomonas sp. NFIX10. Next base: position 12,519 of record NZ_FOKH01000035.1, read on the forward strand.
CGACATCACCTTGTTCAACCCTGCGCCGATTACCTGATCTGTTGACCCTTGAAGAACCAATGTGGGAGCGAGCTTGCTCGCGATAGCGGCGGCACATTCGATACCAGTGCAAGCTGAAACACCGCTATCGCGAGCAAGCTCGCTCCCACAGGGGATTTGTGGCGAATGCAGGTTCTGTATTTACCCAAAAAATAGGGAAGCGAGCCTGCTCGCGATAGCACTTCACCAGACGCCAATGCCGTGAGTGGCTTATCATTAGCCACCTAACGACACCCCTCCCAAGGTCCCCGGCATGCTGGCAATTTTCCTCGAAACCCTGAACATCACCGCGCCGGTGTTTGCCATGCTGTTTCTGGGGGTGTTGCTCAAGCGCATCGACTGGATCAACGACAACTTCATCCACATCGCCTCGTCCCTGGTGTTCAACGTCACCATGCCGGCGCTATTGTTCCTCGGCATCCTGCACGCGGACCTGCATGCGGCGTTGCAGCCGGCTCTGTTGATCTATTTCTCTGTCGCCACCCTGGTGAGCTTTGCGATGGCCTGGGGCTGGGCGATCTGGCGTTGCCCGCGGGAAGATCGCGGCATCTACACCCAAGGTGCGTTTCGCGGCAACAACGGGGTCATCGGCCTGGCGCTGGCGGCGAGCATGTATGGCGACTACGGGATTTCCCTGGGAGCGATTCTCGCGGCGCTGGTGATCCTGTTCTACAACACCTTGTCGACCATCGTGCTGGCGGTCTACAGCCCGGTGATCAAGTCCGACCCGTGGAGCATCTGCAAAAGCGTGATCAGCAATCCGCTGATCATCAGCGTGATCGTCTCCGCGCCGTTCGCCTATTGGCAGATTGGCGTGCCGAACTGGTTCGAGACCTCGGCCAAGTACCTGTCGCAAATGACCTTGCCCCTGGCGCTGATTTGCATCGGCGGCACGCTATCGCTGGCGGCCCTGCGCAAGAGCGGCAAGATGGCCCTGAGTTCGAGCCTGGTGAAGATGGTCGGCCTGCCGCTGGTGACCACGCTGGGTGCCTGGCTCTGGGGCTTTCGCGGGGCGGAACTGGGGATCCTGTTCCTGTACTTCGGCAGCCCCACCGCCGCCGCCAGCTTCGTCATGGCCCGGGCGGCCGATGGCAACCATGAACTGGCGGCGGCGATCATCGTCATCACCACCTTGATGGCGGCGATTACCACCAACCTGGGGATCTTTGTGTTGCAGTGGGGTGGGTGGATCTAGCCTTGGGCTTGCGGTGTTCTGGAGATCCAATCGCGAGCAAGCTCGCTCCCACAGGAGGTTCGTGGCGTAACACATTTTGTGTTCAGCGCCGGTCAACTGTGGGAGCGAGCTTGCTCGCGATAGCGATCTGACGGTCACTCCGGCTTCTGGTAGCTATCGATCACTTCCTGCGCCGCCCGAAACGCATCGATCGCCGCCGGCACTCCGGCATACACCGCGCAATGCAGCAATGCCTCGCGAATTTCTTCCACCGTGCAACCGTTGTTCAGCGCGCCGCGCACATGGCCTTTGAGTTCCTGCGGGCACTTGAGGGCGGTGAGGGCGGCGAGGGTGATCAGGCTGCGGGTCTTCAGCGGCAGCCCCTCGCGTTGCCAGACGCTCCCCCAGGCATGTTCGTTGACGAAATCCTGCAACGGCTGGGTGAACTCGGTGGCGTTGCCCAGGGCACGGTCGACGAACGCGTCGCCCATGACTTGGCGACGCATGTCCAGGCCGGTCTTTGGAGTGTCGGTCATGGCAAATCCCTCTTGTGGTGTTGGCGGCGCCAGGCGCGCAGGGAAGTGAACAGCAAAAACGCGAGCAGGGCCGGCAGCACATAGAACAGCATCAGCCGTTCCAGTTGGCCGGCCAGGGGCATGCCGGTGGTGAACGACACCACGTGCAGCCCGTAGGCCAGGTACAAGCCCAGGAACAACAGGCCTTCGACGCGGGTGACGCGATAACCGGAATAGAACACCGGCAGGCACAGCACCGCGACGCCGAGCATCACCGGCAGGTCGAAATCCAGGGCGTTCGGCGAGACCGACAGTGGCGTGGGCGCGGCGAGGGCGGTGACCCCCAGCACGCCCAGCAGATTGAACAGGTTGCTGCCGATCACGTTGCCCACCGCGATGTCCCGCTGGCCCCGCAAGGCGGCGATCAGCGACGTGGCGAGTTCCGGCAGCGAGGTGCTGACGGCGACGATGGTCAGGCCGATGATGCGTTCCGAGAGCCCGAGGTCCGTCGCCACTTCCACCGCCGCCCCCAGCAACAGGTGCCCGGCGAAAACCAGCATCGCCAGGCCCGACGCGATCATCAACACACTCTTGACCCAGGACAGGTGGGCCACGCTGCCCCCCATCGGGTGCGGTCGCCCCGAATGCCGTGACTGGCGCAGTAACAGCCCGAGGTACACCGCCAGGGCCAGCAGCAGCCAGACGCCGTCCAACCGAGTCAGTTCTTCATTCCAGGCCAGCACGAACACCAGCAGGCTGGCACCGATCATCAGCGGGATGTCCAGGCGCACCAATTGGCGCGAGACGCGCAGCGGAATGATCAGCGCCGACAACCCGAGGGTGACGAGGATATTGAAGATGCTGCTGCCGATCACGCTGCCCACGGCGATGTCGGCGTTCTGTGCCAGGGTCGCCTGCAGGCTGACGGCCATTTGCGGCGCACTGCTGCCGAAGGCGACGACGGTCAGGCCGATGATCAGCGGTCGTACCTGCAAGCGCGCCGCCAGGCCCACGGCGGCGCGCACCAGCAGTTCGGCGCCGCCGATCAGCAACAGCAGGGCGCCGAACAATTCGATCAGGCTGAGCAGCGGTAGGGCGGTGAGTAGGGTAATGGCCGGGCTCCGTCTATCAATCGTCGAGGGCTTGCACGCGCACCCGTGCGGTGCCGCTGCGCAGCATGCCCAGTTGCTCGGCGGCTTCGCGGGACACGTCGATCAAACGGCCTCGGGAGTATGGGCCACGGTCGTTGATGCGCACCACCACGCTGTTATTGTTGCCCAGGTTGGTGATTTTCACCCGAGTGCCGAACGGCAACTGGCGATGGGCGGCGGTCAGGCCGTGCTGGTCGAAACGCTCGCCGCTGGCGGTGCGCTTGCCATGGTGCCTGGCACCGTAATAAGAGGCGACGCCGGTCTGGTCGTAGCCGTGTGGATCGACCGTCCCGCTCTGGCTGGCGCAACCGGCCAGCAGGGACAGCAGGGCGCAGGCGCCGAGGAGACGCTTCATTCGAAAGTTTCCAAATACAAATGTGGGAGCGAGCTTGCTCGCGAAGAGGCCAGCACATTCAACATCTGTGTTGACTGACATGCCGCTATCGCGAGCAAGCTCGCTCCCACAAAGGAGATTGGAGCCAGATTTGAAGGCTGGCTCCATGTCCATCAGCCCTCGAGCTTGCTTTTAAGCAGTTCGTTGACCTGCTGCGGGTTGGCCTTGCCCTTGGAGGCTTTCATGGCCTGGCCGACGAAGAAGCCGAACATCTTGCCCCGCTTGGCTTCGTCTGCCGCCCGGTATTGTTCGACCTGCTCGGCGTTGGCCGCGAGCATTTCATCGAGCACGGCGGAAATGGCGCCGGTGTCGGTGACCTGCTTCAAGCCGCGCTTCTCGATGATCTCGTCGGCGCTGCCTTCACCATTGGCCATGGCTTCGAACACCATCTTGGCGATCTTGCCGGAAATGGTGTTGTCCTTGATCCGCACCAGCATGCCGCCCAGTTGCTCGGCCGAGACCGGCGACTCATCGATTTCCAGGCCTTGCTTGTTCAACAGGCTGCCCAACTCGACCATCACCCAGTTGGCCGCCAGCTTGGCGTCGCCGCCGATGCTCACGACTTTTTCGAAGTAATCGGCCTGTTCGCGGCTGGTGGCCAGGACGTTGGCGTCATAGCTCGACAGGCCGAACTGCGCCTGGAAGCGCTCGCGTTTCTGCGGCGGCAGTTCCGGCAGGGTGGCGCGCACGTCATTGAGGAACGAGTCCTCGATGACCACCGGTAGCAGGTCCGGGTCGGGGAAGTAGCGGTAGTCGTTGGCTTCTTCCTTGCTGCGCATCGGACGGGTCTCGTCCTTGTTCGGGTCGTACAGGCGGGTTTGCTGGATGACCTTGCCGCCGTCCTCGATCAGTTCGATCTGGCGCTGGATCTCGCTGTTGATCGCCTTCTCGATGAAGCGGAACGAGTTGACGTTCTTGATCTCGCAGCGGGTGCCGAACTCGACCTGGCCCTTGGGCCGGATCGACACGTTGCAGTCGCAGCGCAGCGAGCCTTCGGCCATGTTGCCGTCGCAGATGCCCAGGTAGCGCACCAGTGCGTGGATCGCCTTGACGTAGGCCACGGCTTCCTTGGCGCTGCGCATGTCCGGCTCGGAGACGATCTCCAGCAGCGGCGTGCCGGCACGGTTCAGGTCGATGCCGGTGGCGCCGTTGAATTCTTCGTGCAAGCTCTTGCCGGCGTCTTCTTCCAGGTGCGCCCGGGTAATGCCGACGCGCTTGACCGTGCCGTCTTCCAGGGCGATGTCCAGGTGGCCCTTACCGACGATCGGCAGTTCCATCTGGCTGATCTGGTAACCCTTGGGCAGGTCCGGGTAGAAGTAGTTCTTGCGGGCGAATACGTTGTGCTGGCCGATCTCGGCGTCAATCGCCAGGCCGAACATCACCGCCATGCGCACGGCTTCGGCGTTGAGCACCGGCAGCACGCCGGGCATGCCCAGGTCGACCAGGCTGGCCTGGGTGTTGGGCTCGGAGCCGAACGTGGTGGAGCTACCGGAAAAGATTTTCGACCGGGTGGTGAGCTGGGTATGAATCTCCAGCCCGATCACGACTTCCCATTGCATGTGTTTCTCCTCAGAAGCCTTATCGGGGGATTTTGAAACGTCGCGAGCGAAGGTAAGGCAAGGCGAAAACTGGTGAGAAAGCGGAGTTGACTTTAGTCAATGAGCATTTCGAGCCAGTTTTCAACGCAGCATTACCGAGCGCAGCAGTTTCAAAACCCCTGGGGGGTGCGGGTGTGCCAGTCAGTGTGTAACTGATACTGGTGAGCCACGTTGAGCAGGCGGCCTTCCTGGAAATACGGCGCGAGCAGTTGCACGCCCACCGGCAGGCCATCGACGAAACCGGCCGGCATGGACAGGCCCGGCAAGCCGGCGAGGTTGGCGGTGATGGTGTAGACGTCTTCCAGGTACTCGGCGACCGGGTCGCTGTTCTTGGCGCCGAGCTTCCAGGCCGGGTTCGGCGTGGTCGGGCCGAGGATGATGTCGACCTCGTTGAAGGCGGCCATGAAGTCGTTCTTCACCAGGCGGCGGATTTTCTGCGCCTTGAGGTAGTAGGCGTCGTAGTAGCCGGCGGACAGCGCATAGGCGCCGACCATGATCCGGCGTTGCACTTCGGCACCGAAGCCTTCGCCACGGGAGCGCTTGTACAGGTCGATCAGGCTTTCCGGGTTCTCGCAGCGATAGCCGAAGCGCACACCGTCGAAGCGCGACAGGTTCGAGGAGGCTTCCGCCGGGGCGATCACGTAGTACGCCGGAATCGCGTGCTGCATGTTCGGCAGGCTGATTTCCTTGATGACCGCGCCGAGCTTCTCCAGCTCCTTGACGCTGTTGTGGACCCGTTCGGCGATGCGCGGGTCGAGGCCGGCGCTGAAGTATTCCTTCGGCACGCCGATGCGCAGGCCTTGCAGCGAGCCGTTGAGGCTGGCGCTGTAGTCCGGCACGGGTTCATCGATGCTGGTGGAGTCGTTCGGGTCGAAGCCGGCCATGCCTTGCAGCAGGATCGCGCAGTCTTCGGCGGTGCGCGCCAGCGGGCCGCCCTGGTCGAGGCTGGAAGCGTAGGCGATCATGCCCCAGCGCGAGACGCGACCGTAGGTCGGCTTGAGGCCGGTGAGGTTGGTGAACGCCGCCGGCTGGCGAATCGAGCCGCCGGTGTCGGTGGCGGTGGCGGCCGGCAACAGGCGCGCGGCCACGGCGGCGGCGGAACCGCCGGACGAGCCGCCGGGTACGTGTTCCAGGTTCCAGGGGTTCTTCACCGCGCCGTAGTAGCTCGACTCGTTGGCCGAGCCCATGGCGAATTCGTCCATGTTGGTCTTGCCCAGGGTCACGGTGCCGGCGGCGGCCAGCTTGGCGACCACGGTGGCGTCGTACGGGGCCTTGAAATTGTCGAGCATCTTCGAGCCGCAGCTGGTGCGGATGCCCTGGGTGCAGAACAAGTCCTTGTGGGCAATCGGCGCACCGAGCAGGGCGCCGGTTTCACCGTTGGCGCGGCGGGCGTCGGCGGCCTTGGCCTGGCTCAGGGCCAGCTCCTGGGTGAGGCTGATGAAGCTGTTGAGCTGCGGGTCGAGCTGGGCGATGCGCGCCAGCAGGACCTGGGTCAGCTCTTCGGAAGAAAACTTTTTGTCGGCGAGTCCGCGGGCGATCTCGGCCAGGGTCATGTGATGCATGAGAGGCTCTTTCCCTTTAGTCGATGACTTTCGGAACCAGGTACAGGCCGTTTTCGACCGCTGGTGCGATGGACTGGTAGGCCTCGCGGTGATTGGACTCGGTCACGACGTCGGCGCGCAGGCGCTGGCTGGCTTCCAGTGGGTGGGCCAGCGGTTCGATGCCGTCGGTATCGACCGCCTGCATCTCGTCGACCAACCCTAGAATGCTGTTCAGGGCAGAAGTAATGTGTGGAAGATCGGCTTCATTGAGGCCCAGACAGGCCAGATGAGCGATTTTTTCCACGTCGGAGCGTTCAAGCGCCATGGGATTCTCCAGTGGAAAACAAAACGGACGCAGTCTGTCCGTGTGTTAGATTGTCGGAACACTACCGCATTTCTACGGCTTTACGGCCGCGATTGTGGGGTTTGGTGCACAGAAAAGCGGCCAATTTAACATATTGGTGCCTTGCCCAAAATCCCTGTCGTTGTTAGAGTTTGCCGCACTTTTTTACCCACGCGTTGCCTAGGGTCCCTTTCCCATGTTCAAGAAACTGCGTGGCATGTTTTCCAGCGATCTTTCCATCGACCTGGGCACTGCCAACACCCTTATTTACGTGCGCGAGCGCGGTATCGTCCTGAATGAACCCTCGGTCGTGGCCATCCGCACCCACGGTAACCAGAAGAGTGTCGTGGCTGTCGGTACGGAAGCCAAGCGCATGCTGGGCCGTACACCGGGCAACATCGCGGCCATTCGCCCAATGAAGGACGGCGTGATCGCCGACTTCAGCGTCTGCGAAAAGATGCTGCAGTACTTCATCAACAAGGTTCACGAAAACAGCTTCTTGCAGCCCAGCCCTCGTGTGCTGATCTGCGTTCCGTGCAAGTCCACCCAGGTGGAGCGTCGCGCTATCCGCGAATCGGCCCTCGGTGCCGGTGCCCGTGAAGTGTTCCTGATCGAAGAGCCCATGGCCGCTGCCATCGGTGCCGGCCTGCCGGTGGAAGAAGCCCGCGGCTCGATGGTCGTCGACATCGGTGGCGGTACCACCGAAATCGCGCTGATCTCCCTCAACGGTGTGGTCTACGCCGAATCCGTACGTGTGGGCGGCGACCGTTTCGACGAAGCGATCATCACGTATGTGCGTCGCAACTACGGCAGCCTGATCGGCGAATCCACCGCCGAGCGTATCAAGCAGGAAATCGGCACGGCCTACCCGGGCGGTGAAGTGCGTGAAGTCGACGTGCGCGGTCGCAACCTGGCCGAAGGCGTTCCACGGGCCTTCACCCTCAATTCCAACGAAGTGCTCGAGGCGCTGCAAGAGTCGCTGGCGACCATCGTCCAGGCCGTCAAGAGCGCTCTGGAGCAGTCGCCGCCGGAGCTGGCGTCGGACATCGCCGAGCGCGGCCTGGTGCTGACCGGTGGTGGCGCGCTGTTGCGTGACCTCGACAAGCTGTTGGCCCAGGAAACCGGCCTGCCGGTGATCGTTGCCGAAGACCCGTTGACCTGCGTTGCCCGCGGCGGTGGCCGTGCATTGGAAATGATGGACAAGCACACCATGGACCTGCTCTCCAGCGAATAAGCCTGGCGCAGTGGTCTATGTTGTTCGCTCTCGGGCAGCACTTTGCAGTGCTGCCCGTTGGCGTTTATCTTCTGTCATTCGTATCCAGGCCGGTTTGATGCCGTATGAATAAAGAAAACATTTGCCTGGGAGGAGCGGCCTATTAAACCGCTTTTCGCCAAAGGCCCCTCATTGGGCGTGCGCCTGCTGGTGCTGACCGTGCTATCGGTCGCGCTGATGGTGGTCGATGCCCGCTTCACGCTGCTCAAGCCTGTACGCAGCCAGATGTCGCTGGTGTTGATGGAATCCTATTGGATCACCGACCTGCCGCAGCGCTTGTGGCAAGGTGTCGCCAGCCAATTTGGCAGCCGGACCGAACTGGTCGCCGAAAACGAAAAACTCAAGACCGAAAACCTGCTGTTGCAGGGGCGCATGCAGAAGCTGGCGGCCCTCACCGAGCAGAACGTGCGGCTGCGCGAGTTGCTCAACTCCTCGGCACTGGTCAACGAGAAGGTCGAAGTGGCCGAGTTGATCGGCATGGACCCCAACCCCTTCACCCACCGCATCCTGATCAACAAGGGCGAGCGCGACGGTGTGGTCCTCGGCCAACCGGTGCTCGATGCCCGGGGCCTGATGGGCCAGGTGGTGGAGTTGATGCCTTATACATCTCGCGTGCTGTTGCTGACCGATACCACCCACAGCATTCCGGTGCAGGTCAACCGCAACGGCCTGCGGGCGATTGCCAGCGGCACTGGCAACCCGGAGCGCCTGGAACTGCGGCACGTGGCCGATACCGCCGATATCAAGGAAGGCGACCTGCTGGTCAGCTCCGGCCTCGGCCAGCGTTTCCCGGCCGGGTATCCGGTGGCGACGGTCAAGGAAGTCATCCATGACTCCGGCCAGCCGTTCGCCATTGTGCGCGCGGTGCCGACGGCCGCGTTGAACCGCAGTCGTTACCTGCTGCTGGTGTTCAGCGACACCCGGACACCCGAGGAGCGTGCCAACGAAGCCGCGGCGGCCCAGGAAGCCCAGGACCGGCAAGGTGGCGAGTCGGCTGCCCCGGCGGCAGTTCCTGCAATCGTGCCCAAGCCGCAGGTGGCTGCACCGGCTCCGGCAACTCCGGCAACAACGCCAGCGGCCGCACCGGCTACCCCGGCCGCGCCTGCTGCGAAGCCACCCAGGTCGGCCACTCACGCGCCGGCGTCTCAGCCAGCCCGGCCCGCCGCCAAACCGCCAGCCTCCACGCCAGCCTCCACGCCAGCCACCAGGGGAGCACGAGAAGAATGAGCAGTACCCAATCCGGTAACGGCTGGATAGTCTGGTTGACCTTCGCCATTGGCCTGTTGCTCAGTGTTTCGCCGCTGCCGCAATTCATGGAAATCCTGCGCCCCCTGTGGCTGGCCCTGTTGCTGGCTTTCTGGGCGCTGGCCTTGCCCCACAAGGTCGGCATGGTCACCGCCTGGTGCCTGGGCCTGGCCGAGGATGTGCTTTACGGCACGCTGCTGGGGCAGAATGCGTTGATCCTGACGCTGATCACCTTCCTGGTGCTGTCGCTGCAACAACGCCTGCGGATGTTCCCCATGTGGCAACAGTGCCTGGTGATTCTGGTGATCTTCGGCCTGGCGCAACTGGTGCAGCTGTGGCTCAGCGCGCTGACCGGCAATCGCCAGCCAACCCTGGCGCTGGTCTTGCCAGCCCTGGTCAGTGCCTTGCTCTGGCCATGGGTCAGCTTCGGTTTGCGTGGCCTGCGCCTGCGTTTCAAAATCAACTGATTCGGTCAGGCATTGGCCTTGATAGGGAGATGTCTTGATGAAACCGCTTTACCTCGCCTCAGGCTCGCCGCGTCGGCGTGAGCTGCTCGCGCAGATCGGCGTGCCCTTTACCGCCATCGGCGCGGACATCGATGAAACACCCCTGGATCACGAACCCCCCTCGGCCTATGTCGAGCGCCTGGCGCGCGGCAAGGCCGAGGCTGGGCGACGAGCCTTGGACGCCGATGTGGATGGCTGCGTGCTCGGCGCGGACACCGCCGTAGTGCTGGAGGGGCGGATTCTCGGCAAGCCAGTGGACCAGGCCGACGCCTTGTCCATGCTGCTGAGCCTGTCCGGTCGCGGCCATGAAGTGCTGACCGCCATTGCCGTGCTGGACGGCTCGCGCTGCGAATCACGGGTGGTGCGCAGTCGGGTACGTTTTCGTTCCATCACCGAACAGGAAGCGATGGCCTATTGGGCCAGCGGGGAACCGCGGGACAAGGCCGGTAGCTATGGTATCCAAGGGCTGGGCGCGGTGTTCGTCGCCGGGCTCGAAGGCAGCTATTCGGCCGTGGTCGGCCTGCCCCTGTGCGAAACCGCAGAACTGCTGGGCCATTTCGGCATACCCTGTTGGCAAACCTTGAGCGCGCGCTGAGCGCCGTCTGACTTGATGCGGCCATTATCGTGAACATGCCTGAACGAGACCCTGCCATGAGTGAAGAGATCCTGATCAACATCACGCCGATGGAATCGCGCGTGGCGGTGGTTGAAAACGGTGTGCTGCAAGAGGTCCACGTCGAGCGCACGCAAAAGCGTGGCATCGTTGGCAATATCTACAAGGGCAAGGTGGTGCGAGTGCTGCCGGGCATGCAGGCGGCCTTCGTCGACATCGGCCTGGACCGCGCGGCGTTCATCCATGCGTCGGAAATCTCCATGCGCGAAGGGCCGGCCGTGGAGAGCATCAGCGCGCTGGTGCATGAAGGCCAGAGCCTGGTGGTGCAGGTCACCAAGGACCCCATCGGCTCCAAGGGTGCCCGCCTGACCACGCAACTGTCGATTCCGTCGCGCTACCTGGTGTACATGCCGCGCACCGCCCACGTCGGCATTTCCCTGAAGATCGAAGACGAAGCCGAGCGCGAGCGCCTCAAGCAGGTGGTCAGCGACTGCGTGGAAAAAGAAGGCATCAAGGAAGCCGGTGGGTTCATCCTGCGCACCGCCGCCGAAGGGGCCGGGGCCGATGAGATCCTCATGGACATCCGCTACCTGCGAAGGCTTTGGGACCAGATCGCCGCGCAGATCAAGACCATCGCCACCCCCAGCGTGATCTACGAAGACCTGGGCCTGGCACTGCGGACCTTGCGCGACCTGGTCAGCCCCAAGATCGAGAAAATCCGCATCGACTCCCGGGAAACCTTCCAGAAGACCACGCAGTTCGTCGCCGAGCTGATGCCGGAAATCGCCGATCGCCTGGAACATTACCCTGGCGAGCGACCGATTTTCGACCTGTACGGGGTCGAGGACGAAATCCAGAAAGCCCTGGAGCGCAAGGTGCCGCTCAAGTCCGGCGGTTACCTGGTGGTCGATCCGGCCGAAGCCATGAGCACCATCGACGTCAACACCGGGGCGTTCGTCGGCCATCGCAACCTGGAAGAAACCATCTTCAAGACCAACCTGGAAGCCGCCACGGCGATTGCCCGCCAACTGCGCCTGCGCAACCTGGGCGGGATCATCATCATCGACTTCATCGACATGGAAGATGAAGAGCACCAGCGCCAGGTGCTACGGACCCTGGAAAAACAACTCGAACGCGATCACGCCAAGACCAACATCATCGGCATCACCGAACTGGGCCTGGTGCAGATGACCCGCAAGCGCACCCGCGAAAGCCTCGAGCAGGTGCTGTGCGAGCCGTGCAGCAGTTGCCAGGGGCGGGGCAAGCTCAAGACCCCGGAAACCGTGTGTTACGAAATCTTCCGGGAGATCCTCCGGGAGGCGCGCGCCTACCAGGCGACTGGCTATAGAGTGTTGGCCAACCAAAAAGTGGTGGATCGCCTGCTCGACGAGGAGTCAGGCAATGTCGCGGAGTTGGAAGCGTTTATCGGACGCACGATTCGTTTCCAGGTCGAAACCATGTATTCCCAGGAACAATACGACGTGGTGTTGCTCTGAAGAGCTTGAGAAGCGGCGGGCCCGCGGATTTGATTGTCTTTGCCAGGGGAGCCCACTGACATGGAGCGTCTGACACGCTTGATCGCGACGCTGACCCGTTGGGGGCTGGGGCTTTGCGCCTTGTTGCTGGTGTTGCTGGCGTTGTACGTCAGCCTCGGTCGCGAGCTGGTCCCGCTGGTGGCCGAATACCGGGCCGAGGTCGAGACTCGCGCGGGCGCCGCCCTGGGCATGCCTGTGCACATCGGTAGCCTGGACGGCAGTTGGAACGCTTTGGCGCCGATCCTGGCGGCGCGCGACGTGGTGGTCGGCGAGGGCCCCAACGCCTTGCACCTGGACGAGGTGCGGGCCGTGCCTGACCTGTGGGACAGCCTGCTGGCGCGTCAGGTGCGCATCGCCCACCTGGAAGTCAGTGGCCTGAAGATCAGCCTCAAGGAGGGCGCCGACGGCAAATGGGCTTTGGAAGGCCTGCCGGTTAAGGACGAGCAGCCCTTCGATCCGCAGCAACTGCTCGAACGCATGCAAGTGGTCTCCACGCTCTCGGTGCTCGATAGCCAGGTGACCTTGCAGCCCATCGAGCAACCGCCGCTGACCCTGACCTACGTCGGCTTGAGCCTGCGCACCGGCGCCACCCGCCAGCGCCTGGACGCACGCCTGACCCTGCCTGACGGGCAGCCGGTGGCGATCAACCTGCGTACTCGCCTGCGCGCCAGCGACTGGAAGAACGGCCAGGCCGACGCCTATTTGAGCCTGCCGCAAAGCGACTGGTCCAAATGGCTGCCCAAACGCCTGACCCAGCAATGGAATTTCTCCCGGATCCAGGCCGGCGGTGAGTTCTGGCTCAGTTGGGGCGAGGGCACGGTGCAAAGCGCAGCCATGCGCTTGAACGCGCCGCAGCTCCAGGGTGCCTACGGCGAACGCAAGCCGGTACAGATCCACAACCTGGGCCTCAACGCTTATTTCCAGCGCGGTAGCCAAGGGTTCACCGCGACCTTCGATTCCCTGGCGATGAACCTGGGCGAGACCCGCTGGGAATCGCACCTGCAACTGCAACAAACCGCCGCCACCGAGCAGGCCGAGGAGCGTTGGCACCTGCAGGCCGACCGCCTCGACCTGACCCCGCTCACGCCTTTGCTCAATGCCCTGGCACCGTTGCCCGAAGGCCTGGCCACGACGATTGACCGGCTCAAAGTGACCGGTGGCCTGCGCAACGTGCTGCTGGACTACCGGCCGCAGAACACCGGTGACCAGAAAGTCAGCTTCGCCACCAACCTGGATACCGTGGGCTTTGATGCCTATCGCGGCGCTCCGGCGGCGCGCAACGTCTCCGGGAGCCTGAGCGGCGACCTGGGCGGCGGCGAGCTGCGCATGGACAGCAAGGATTTTTCCCTGCACCTGGACCCGATCTTCGCCAAGCCCTGGCAGTACTTGCAAGCCAATGCCCGGCTGACCTGGAAGCTCGACAAGCAAGGCTTCACCCTGATCGCGCCATACCTGAAGGTGCTGGGCGAGGAGGGCCGGATTGCCGGCGACTTCCTGATTCGCCTGCATTTCGACCACAGCCAGGAAGACTACATGGACCTGCGGGTCGGCCTGGTGGACGGTGACGGGCGCTACACCGCCAAGTACCTGCCGGCGGTCCTCAGTCCGGCGCTGGATGAGTGGCTGCGCACGGCCATCGTCAAGGGCGCGGTGGACCAAGGCTTTTTCCAGTATCAAGGCTCGCTCAATCACGGCGCCGGAGATGCGGCGCGCAGCATCAGCCTGTTTTTCAAGGTGCATGACGCCGAATTGGCGTTCCAGCCGGGCTGGCCTTCGGTCAGCAAGGTCAGCGGCGATGTCTTCGTCGAAGACAGCGGCGTGCGCATCTATGCCAGCCAGGGGCAGTTGCTCGATACCCAGGTCAAGGATGTTTCGGTGAACATTCCCCATGTACCGACCGGCCAGAGCTCTCATCTGCTGCTGGACGGCGGGTTCGCCGGTGGGCTGGGCGACGGTTTGAAAATCCTCCAGAGCGCGCCGATCGGGACCGCCGAGACGTTCGCCGGCTGGGAAGGCGAGGGCGACCTGAAAGGCAGCGTGAAGCTGGATATTCCGCTGGTCAAAGGCGAGCAACCGAAGATCCTGGTGGACTTCGCCACGGACCAGGCTCGTCTCAAGCTCAGCGAGCCGGCGCTGGAACTGACCCAGCTCAAGGGCGATTTCCGCTTCGACAGCGACAAGGGCCTGAGCGGCAAGGGCATCAGCGCCCGGGCATTCGACCGGCCCGTGACCGCGCAGATTTTCGCCGAGGGCCGTGCCGGTGCGCTCAACACGCGGGTCGCCGCATCCGGGCAGGTGGAGATCAATAAGCTCACCAGTTGGCTGAACGTCACCCAACCGTTGCCGGTATCGGGCGTCGTGCCCTACCAGTTGCAAGTGATCCTCGACGGTGCCGACAGCCAGCTGTCGGTCAGCTCCAGCCTCAAGGGCGTGGCCGTAGACCTGCCGGCCCCCTTCGGCATGGCCGCCGATGTCGGGCGCGACACGGTGTTTCGCATGACCCTGCAGGGGCCGGAACGGCGTTACTGGGTCGATTATGGTGACCTGGCCAGCTTCACTTACGCTGCGCCAAGCGGGAAATTCGCCGACGGTCGCGGCGAGTTGCTGCTGGGCGCCGGCGATGCGGTGCTGCCTGGCGCCAAGGGGCTGCGACTGCGGGGCACGCTGTCGGAACTGGACGTCAGTCCCTGGCAGGACCTGGTGCACAGGTACGCCGGCCAGGATCCGGGCGGCAGCGCCAAGCAACTGCTCAGCAGCGCCGATCTGACCGTCGGCAAGCTCACGGCCATGGGTACCACCCTGGACCAGGCGTCGGTGCAACTGGATCGCAAGCCGGACGCCTGGGCCTTGCGGCTCGACAGCCAGCAGGCCAAGGGCAATGTCAACCTGCCGGACGCCAAGGCCGCACCGATTGGCATCCAGCTCGACTACGTTCGCCTGCCGGCCCCAGACCCGACGGTCCAGGCAGATGAAAACGCCCCGGACCCGTTGGCGTCGGTCGATCCCGGCAAGATCCCGGCGATGGATATCGCCATCGACCAGTTGTTTCAGGGCCCTGACCTGATTGGCGCGTGGTCGTTGAAGGTGCGCCCGACCGCCAAGGGCATTGCGCTGAATAACCTGGACATGGGCCTCAAGGGCATGGTGTTGAATGGCAGTGGCGGCTGGGAAGGTACGCCTGGCGCCACCAACAGTTGGTACAAGGGACGGATCGGCGGCAAGAACCTGGCCGATGTGCTCAAGGGTTGGGGGTTCGCACCGAGCGTGACCAGCCAGGCCTTCCGCCTGGATGTCGATGGTCGCTGGCCCGGTTCGCCGGCGTGGGTCGCCACCAAACGCTTCTCCGGCAGCCTCGACGCGTCGTTGACCAAGGGCCAGTTCGTCGAAGTCGAAGGCAGCGCCCAGGCGTTGCGGGTATTCGGCCTGCTGAACTTCAACTCCATCGGCCGACGCTTGCGCCTGGACTTCTCCGACCTGTTCGGCAAGGGCTTGAGTTATGACCGGGTCAAGGGGCTGCTGGTGGCGAGCGATGGGGTGTACGTGACCCGCGAACCCATTACCCTGACCGGACCGTCGAGCAACCTGGAACTCAACGGTACGCTGGACATGGTGGCCGATCGCGTCGACGCCAAGCTGCTGGTGACGTTGCCGGTGACCAACAACCTGCCGATCGCCGCGCTGATTGTCGGTGCGCCGGCGGTGGGCGGCGCGCTGTTTCTGATCGACAAACTGATCGGCGACCGCGTGGCGCGTTTTGCCAGCGTAAGATACGACGTCAAGGGGCCGTGGAAAGAGCCGAAGATCACCTTCGACAAGCCGTTTTGACAGACGATGGGATAACCCCTGTGGGGGCGAGCTTGCTCGCGATAGCGGTGTATCAGTCATATTTCCTTTGCTGATCCTGCGCTATCGCGAGCAAGCTCGCTCCCACAGGGGAATGATGCAAGAAATGAGGGAGGGACCATGCCAGTCGCCGTGATTCAAATGGTCAGCCAAAGCGACGTGCTCGCCAACCTGGCCCGTGCCCGGGTGCTGCTGGAGCAGGCTGCCGCCGGCGGCGCGAGGCTGGCGGTGTTGCCGGAGAATTTCGCGGCGATGGGGCGACGGGACATTGCCGATATCGGCCGTGCCGAAGCCTTTGGTCAGGGACCGATCCTGCCGTGGTTGAAACAGGTCGCCCGTGACCTCAAGTTATGGATTGTGGCCGGCACGCTGCCGTTGCCGCCGGTGGACCAGCCCGAGGCCAGGTCCCATGCCTGTTCGTTGCTGGTCGACGATCAGGGCCAGATCGTGGCGCGCTATGACAAGCTGCACCTGTTCGATGTGGATGTGGCGGACAATCGCGGGCGCTATCGCGAGTCGGATGACTATGCTTATGGCGCCAACGTGGTGGTTGCCGATACCCCCGTCGGCCGGGTGGGCCTGACGGTGTGTTATGACTTGCGGTTCCCGGAACTCTACAGCGAGCTGCGGGCTGCCGGGGCCGAGTTGATCACGGCACCGTCGGCGTTTACCGCGGTGACCGGCGCGGCCCATTGGGACGTGCTGATCCGCGCCCGGGCCATCGAGACCCAGTGCTACGTGCTGGCGGCCGCCCAGGGTGGCGTGCATCCGGGGCCTCGGGAAACCTTTGGCCATGCCGCGATTGTCGACCCGTGGGGCCGCGTGCTGGCACAACAGGATCAAGGCGAGGCCGTGCTGGTGGCCGAGCGCGACAGCAGCGAACAAGCGTCCATCCGGGCGCGTATGCCGGTGGCCAGCCATCGGCGCTTTTTCTCGCAGGGCGCTCGACAGCGGCCTGTCCAAGACGACGAATCCAAGGCGTAAAACATATGAGCGGGTTGTTATCCTCAGTCAGTGAACACCTTTTAGCCCCTGGCGGCGTGACGCTTGAAAGCCTGCAAGGCGTGCTGGGCGACCTGGCCGGCCCGGGCATCGATGC
Organism: Pseudomonas sp. NFIX10; assembly: GCF_900111955.1. NCBI lineage: Bacteria > Pseudomonadati > Pseudomonadota > Gammaproteobacteria > Pseudomonadales > Pseudomonadaceae > Pseudomonas > Pseudomonas sp. NFIX10. The sequence goes on from NZ_FOKH01000035.1 coordinate 29,388, forward strand.
CGCCGACCTGTATTTCCAAGGCCAGATTTCCGAGTCCTGGTCGCTGGAGGACGGCATCGTCAAGGAAGGCAGTTTCAACCTCGACCAGGGTGTGGGCGTGCGTGCCCAATCCGGGGAAAAGACCGGTTTCGCCTACAGCAACGCCATCACCCTCGAAGCCCTGGGGGCCGCGGCCCGTGCGGCCCGCTCGATCTCCCGCGCCGGACAGAATGGCACGGTCCAGGCGTTCAGCAGCCAGGACGTGACGCAACTCTATGCCCCGGACAACCCACTGGAAGTCATGAGCCGTGCCGAGAAAGTCGAATTGCTCAAGCGCATCGACGTCGCCACCCGCGCCCTCGACCCGCGCATCCAGCAGGTGTCGGTCAGCATGGCCGGGGTCTGGGAGCGGATCCTGGTGGCTTCCACCGATGGTGGCCTGGCGGCGGACGTACGACCGCTGGTGCGCTTCAACGTCAGTGTGATCGTCGAGCAGAACGGTCGCCGCGAGCGCGGCGGCCATGGTGGCGGCGGGCGCACCGATTACCGTTATTTCCTCAGTGAAGACCGCGCCATGGGCTATGCCCGTGAGGCGCTGCGTCAGGCCCTGGTCAACCTGGAAGCCATCCCGGCTCCGGCTGGCACATTGCCGGTGGTGCTCGGCTCCGGTTGGTCCGGTGTGCTGCTGCACGAAGCGGTGGGCCACGGCCTGGAAGGCGATTTCAACCGCAAGGGCAGTTCGGCCTACAGCGGGCGCATGGGGGAAATGGTCGCTTCGAAACTCTGCACCATTGTCGATGACGGCACCCTGGCCGGGCGTCGCGGCTCCCTGAGCGTCGACGATGAAGGCACGCCAACCGAATGCACCACGCTGATCGAGAACGGGGTGCTCAAGGGTTACATGCAGGACAAGCTCAACGCCCGTCTGATGGGCGTGGCCCGCACCGGCAACGGTCGCCGCGAGTCTTACGCGCACCTGCCGATGCCGCGCATGACCAATACCTACATGCTGGGTGGCCAAAGCGACCCGGCGGAAATCATCGCCTCGGTGAAAAAAGGCATCTATTGCGCCAACCTCGGCGGCGGCCAAGTGGACATCACCAGCGGCAAGTTCGTGTTCTCCACCAGCGAGGCCTACCTGATCGAAGACGGTAAGATCACCGCACCGGTCAAGGGGGCGACCCTGATCGGCAACGGGCCGGAGGCGATGAGCAAGGTGTCTATGGTCGGTAACGACCTGGCGCTGGACAGCGGTGTGGGGACGTGTGGCAAGGACGGGCAATCGGTGCCGGTGGGCGTGGGCCAGCCGACCCTGAAGATCGATGCGATTACCGTGGGTGGCACGGGCGCATGACGGGAGCGTCGGGTGGAGTGCAAGGCCTCCACCCGTGGGCGTTACTCAGCGCAAGCCGCGTTGGGTTTCGTCCAGCTCACGGATGTACTTGAAGATTTTACGGCTCGAGGCCGGTGGCTTGTTCTGCGCCAGTTCGTGCTGGGCCTGACGGATCAGGGAGCGCAATTGCTGGCGATCGGCCTCCGGGTAGTCGATGACGAATTTTTCCAGCACGCCGTCGTCGCCTGCGATCAAGCGATCGCGCCAGCGCTCCAGGTTGTGGAAGCGTTCGTTGTATTGCCGGGTGGAGGCATCGAGTTGATCGAGCAGCACCAGGATGGCGTCAGTATCCTGATCGCGCATCAGTTTGCCGATGAATTGCAGGTGCCGTTTACGCGCGATATGCGCGGTGTGCTTGGGCGCATCGGCCAGGGCCCGACGCAAGGCGTCGGTCAAAGGCAATTTGGCCAGCAAGTCAGGCTTGAGTGTTGTCAGGCGCTCGCCGAGGTCAACCAGAGCATGCAGCTCGCGTTTGACCTGGGATTTGCTTTTTTCACCCTCGTAGAGGGAGTCGTCGTAAGAATCAACCATGGTGGCAGTCCGCAAAGAAACGCCGCCATGATAACCAGTCGGGGGCCGCTTGTCCGGCCCGGTCGCTCGATGGCCATCACCGAAAACAGAATTTGAGTGGAGAACACCATGAGTGCAGTTCAAAGCGTCGGCCCGCAGGCATTGCCGGCACTGCAGGAACAAGTCGAGCAGATCCTCGCCGAGGCCAAGCGACAAGGCGCCAGTGCGTGCGAGGTGGCGGTGTCCCTGGAGCAGGGCCTGTCGACGTCGGTACGCCAGCGCGAGGTGGAAACCGTCGAATTCAATCGCGACCAGGGCTTTGGCATCACCTTGTACGTGGGCCAGCGCAAAGGCTCGGCCAGCACGTCGGCCAGCGGCCCGGATGCAATTCGCGAAACCGTCGCCGCGGCGCTGGCGATTGCCCAGCACACCTCCGAAGACGAAGCCTCGGGCCTGGCCGATGCCGCGCTGATGTGCAAGGAACTGCGGGACTTCGACCTGTTTCACGCCTGGGACATCACCCCTGAACAGGCCATCGAGCAGGCGCTGCGTTGCGAAGCGGCGGCGTTCGATGCCGACTCGCGGATCAAGAATGCCGACGGTACGACGCTCAATACCCACCAGGGCTGCCGCGTCTACGGCAACAGCCACGGTTTCATCGGCGGTTATGCATCGACCCGCCACAGCCTCAGTTGCGTCATGATCGCCGAAGCCAATGGCCAGATGCAGCGTGATTACTGGTACGACGTCAACCGCCAGGGCACCTTGCTGGCGGACCCGGTGAGCATCGGCCAGAAAGCCGCGCAACGGGCGGCCAGCCGCCTGGGTGCACGGCCGGTGCCGACGTGCGAAGTGCCAGTGCTGTTTTCTGCCGAGCTGGCCGGTGGCCTGTTCGGCAGCTTCCTGTCGGCGGTGTCCGGCGGCAACCTGTACCGCAAGTCGTCGTTCCTCGAAGGCGCGCTGGGCCAGAAACTGTTCCCGGAATGGATGACCATCGACGAGCGTCCGCACCTGATGCAGGCCATGGGCAGCTCCGCGTTCGACGGCGATGGCCTGGCCACCTACGCCAAGCCATTCGTGGAAAAGGGCGAGCTGGTGTCCTACATCCTCGGCACCTATTCGGGACGCAAACTCGGCATGCCGAGCACCGCCAATGCCGGTGGCGTGCATAACCTGTTCGTGACCCATGGCGAAGAAGACCAGGCCGCCTTGCTGCGGCGCATGGGCCGGGGCCTGCTGGTGACGGAACTGATGGGCCATGGCCTGAACATGGTCACCGGCGACTATTCCCGTGGCGCGGCGGGTTTCTGGGTCGAGAACGGCGAGATCCAGTTCCCGGTCCAGGAAGTCACCATCGCCGGGAACATGCGCGACATGTTCAAGCAGATCGTGGCCGTGGGCAATGATCTGGAACTGCGCAGCAACATCCGCACCGGCTCGGTACTGATCGAGCGGATGACGGTGGCGGGTAGCTGACCCTCAATCGCAGAAAAAAGGCGCGTCATCCAAGTGGATGACGCGCCTTTTTTATGTTCGCAGATCCCTGTTTGGACCGGGGGACACGGTGGACACCCTGTGGTGAGGGGATAAATCCCCTCGCCACAATGATGCGCTCCCAGGCTTGTGTTGCTTCTTATTATCATCTAATAATGAATCTCATTCGCCGAGTGTGAGCCCCGGTCATGAGTTCTGCCCTGCACGAACAACCCTACCTTGAAAGCTGGCGCTGGATGAGCCGCCAGATCCGTTGCGCGATGAACCCGGACGAACCGCGGCTGATCGAGCACTACCTGGCCGAGGGCCGCTACCTGGCCTGTTGCACCGCCACCTCGCCGTGGATGATCTCCGAAACCGCCTTCCGCCTGCTGCTCGACACCGCTTCGGATGTCGCGCTGCCCTGGCATTGGCGCAGCCTCTGCCTCGACCAGGCCTGGCGCCCCCTGCGTGACCTCGAACGCCAATCACTGTGCCGCTGCCGCCTCAAGCGTTGGCAGAGCCATGCCTGGGCGCTGGCGACCTGCGCCCTGGCGCCATCGATTCCCCTTATTGAACTGGTGCAAGGATCTCCCGATGAGTAATACCCGTATCGAACGCGACAGCATGGGCGAGCTGCACGTCCCGGTGGATGCCCTCTATGGCGCCCAGACCCAGCGTGCCGTGGATAATTTCCCGGTCAGCGGCCAGCGGATGCCAGCGCCATTCATCCGCGCCCTGATCCTGGCCAAGGCCGCGGCCGCCCGGGCCAACGTGGAGCTGGAGCAGATCAGCGCGGCCCAGGGCAAGGCCATCGTCGATGCCGCCCTGGGGCTGCTCGAAGGCCGTTTCATGGATCATTTTCCGGTGGATATCTTCCAGACCGGCTCCGGCACCAGCTCCAACATGAACGCCAACGAAGTGATCGCCACCCTCGCCAGCGGCCTGCTGGGAGAGACGATCAACCCGAACGACCATGTCAACTGCGGCCAGAGCAGCAACGACATCATCCCCACCAGCATTCATGTCAGCGCCGCGCTGGCCTTGCATGAGCAACTGCTGCCGGCGTTGTTGCACCTGGTGCAGGTGATCGAGCGCAAGGCCGAAGAAGTCCACCCGTTCATCAAGACGGGGCGCACCCACCTGATGGACGCCATGCCGGTGCGCCTGAGTCAGGTGCTCGACGGTTGGGCGCAACAGCTCAAGGCCAATATCGGCCACTTGCAGGACCTCCTGCCGAGCCTGCAATCCCTGGCTCAGGGCGGCACGGCGGTCGGCACAGGGGTCAATGCCCATCCGCGCTTCGCCGAGCTGTTCAGCCAACAACTGACGCAATTGACCCACGTGCAATTCACCCCGGGCAAGAACCTGTTCGCGCTGATCGGCTCCCAGGACACCGCCGTGGCGGTTTCCGGACAGCTCAAGACCACGGCCGTGTCGCTGATGAAAATCGCCAACGACCTGCGCTGGATGAACTCCGGGCCGCTGGCGGGCCTGGGCGAGATCGAACTCGAAGGCCTGCAACCGGGCTCCTCGATCATGCCCGGCAAGGTCAACCCGGTCATTCCCGAAGCCACCGCGATGGTCGCGGCCCAGGTGATCGGTAACGACACGGTGATCACCATTGCCGGTCAATCGGGCAACTTCGAATTGAACGTGATGTTGCCGATCATCGCCCAGAACCTGCTGAGCAGCATCGCCCTGATGTCCAGCGCCAGCCGCTTGCTCGCGGACAAGGCCATCGCCACGTTCAAGGTCAACGAAGCCAGGCTCAAGGAAGCGTTGTCGCGCAACCCGATCCTGGTGACCGCGCTGAATCCGATCATCGGTTACCAGAAGGCCGCTGAAATCGCCAAGAAGGCTTATCAGCAAGGCCGACCGGTCATCGATGTCGCCTTGGAACACACCGACCTGTCTCGCAGCGAACTCGAAGTCCTGCTGGACCCGGAGAAGCTCACCGCCGGCGGCGTGTAACCCCGACACCTGTGTGGAGGACTCACCATGGAACACTGGAAACGTACGATCGAACGGGCCAATCGCTGTTTCATGCTGGGCGAGCTGGTGGATGCCCGCGAAGCCTACCTGCAAGCCCTGGCGCTGGCCCAAGTGTTGTTCGAGCGCTGGGCGGATGCCGACGAAGCGGTCGCTGCTTGCGTCGTCTCCCATCACAACCTGGCGGACCTGCACTTGCGCCTGAACCAGCCGGAGGAGAGCGCCGAATACTTGTGTGCGATCCACCAACGGTTGTTGCAGACGATGCAGGACGAACGCCTGGCACCGGCCCTGCGCGCCGCCGCGCAACGCCAGAGCCACAAGACCTACGTCGAACTGCTGAATTTCATCAGCGAGCACGGTGAGTACCCACGCACCCAGCGCCTGCTGCATTGCAATGCTGCTACGCCCCGGCAGCGCAATGCCCCTCTTCATTATGGAGTCCATTGAACATGGCTTTTACCTTGCCTGCATTGCCCTACGCCTACGACGCCCTGGAACCGCACATCGATGCGCAAACCATGGAGATCCACTACACCAAGCATCACCAGACCTACATCAATAACCTCAACGCGGCGGTGGACGGCACCGAGTACGCCGGGTGGCCTGTCGAAAAACTGGTGTCCAGCGTGGAGCAGTTGCCGCCCAGCCTGAAGGCTGCGGTGATCAACCAGGGGGGTGGCCATGCCAATCATTCGTTGTTCTGGGAGGTGATGACGCCCCAGGGCGGCGGTTTGCCCAAGGGGGCCCTGGCGGCGGCGATCGATGCGCAACTGGGCGGTATCGAACGTTTCAAGGAAGCGTTCACCAAAGCGGCATTGACCCGTTTCGGCAGCGGCTGGGCCTGGTTGAGCGTGACCCCGCAAAAGACCCTGGTGGTGGAAAGCAGTGGCAACCAGGACAGTCCGTTGATGAATGGCAACACGCCGATTCTTGGCCTGGACGTCTGGGAGCATGCCTATTACCTGCGCTACCAGAACCGTCGTCCGGAATACATCAGCGCCTTCTACAACGTGATCAATTGGCCTGAAGTCGCCCGACGCTATCAGGCGGCGCTGGCGTCGAGTCCTTCATGAATACCCTCCAAGGCTGACTATGGATACTCAAACACTGGCGATTGGAAGCGGACGGATGTTCCGCTATGCCTTGGGGTCATTGCTGCTGTTGGCCGGGATGACGTTGTTGGCGGCCCAGGGCCTGGCGTGGCTGGACCTGGAGCCCAGGCTGTTGCGAGCCCTTCAGGGCGGCGGACTTTGTGCCTTGGGCACCGCGCTGGGGGCCGTGCCGGTGCTGGTCATCCGGCGCATGCCCCAGGCCGTGAGCGATTCGCTGCTGGGCTTCGGTGCCGGGGTGATGCTCGCGGCCACGGCGTTTTCGCTGATCGTGCCGGGCATTGCCGCGGCCGAGCAGTTGGGATTCACGCCTTGGGCGGCCAGCGGCCTTATCTGCTTTGGCATTCTGTCGGGGGCATTCGGACTGTACCTGGTGGACCGCAAGGTCTCGGCCAACCCCGAACGGCTGGTGGCGGCGCCGGGACGCCCGATCATTGCGCCGCGGATCTGGTTGTTCGTATTCGCCATCATCGCCCACAACATTCCAGAAGGCATGGCAGTGGGCGTGTCGGCGGGCGGCGGCATGCCGGATGCCGACAGCCTGGCGATGGGCATCGCCTTGCAGGATGTCCCCGAAGGGCTGGTGATTGCGTTGGTGCTGGCCACGGCGGGCATGTCGCGGGTCAAGGCGTTCCTGATTGGCGCGGCGTCAGGGCTGGTCGAGCCCGTGTTCGCGCTGCTGTGCGCCTGGTTGGTGAGCTTGGCCGAGCTGCTCTTGCCCCTGGGCCTGGCGTTGGCGGCTGGGGCGATGCTGCTGGTGGTGACCCACGAGGTCATTCCCGAATCTCGCCGCAATGGTCACGAGAAACTGGCGAGCCTGGGGTTGTTGGTGGGGTTTTGTCTGATGATGGTGCTGGATACGGCGTTGGCGTGACAGGGGGGAACCTGTGGGACAGGGATCAACCTATGGGAAGGAGCCATCTGTGGCGAGGGGATTTATCCCCGCCGGGCTGCGAAGCAGCCCTGATATCTGTCACCGCCGAGCATCAGGTCGACTAAGCTCTTTTTGGGGCTGCTTCGCAGCCCAGCGGGGATAAATTCCCTCGCCACAGGGGTTATTCGCCTTCGTCAAAGTAGTTGTTGATGAGCGCCACCAGGGCATCCATCGCTTCCTGCGCCTGTTCCCCTTCAGTGCTCAGGTGAATCTTGGTGCCCTTGCCGGCGGCGAGCATCATCATCGCCATGATGCTTTTACCGTCGACCGTAGTCTCGGGCGTACGTCCGACCCTGATCGTGGTCTCCGGAAACTTTCCCGCCACGCCTACAAATTTCGCCGACGCTCGGGCATGCAAACCCAGCTTGTTGATGATTTCAATTTCCTGAGCAGGCATCGCGGTGTGAATCCTTTAGCTGAGGTCGCGGTGGCGAACCTGGACATTCTTCAGGGATTTTTGCAGGAGCTGACCGAGGCGTTCGGTTAGGTAGACGGAGCGGTGATGGCCGCCGGTACAGCCGATGGCGATCGTGACATAGGCGCGGCTGCTTGCGGCAAAGCGGGGTAGCCATTTGAGCAGGTAGCTGGAGATGTCCTGATACATTTCCTCGACGTCCGGCTGTGCGGCCAGGTAGTCGATCACTGGCTGATCGAGCCCGGACTGCTCGCGCAGTTCCGGTTTCCAATAAGGGTTGGGCAGGCAACGCACATCGAACACCAGGTCGGCGTCTACCGGCATGCCACGCTTGAAGCCGAACGACTCCACCAGGAACGCCGTGCCCGGCTCCGGTTGGTTCAGCAGGCGCAGCTTGATCGTGTCGCGCAACTGATACAGGTTCAGGTGCGTAGTGTTGACCTTCAGGTCCGCCAGGTCGGCGATCGGCCCCAACAGCTGGCTTTCATCCTCGATGGCTTCGGCCAGGGAGCGGTTGGCGTTGCTCAGCGGATGACGCCGGCGGGTTTCGGAAAAACGCTTGAGCAGCGTCTCTTCATCGGCATCCAGGTACAACACTTCGCATTGAATATGCCGGCTGCGCACTTCCTCGAGCAGCTCGGGAAAGCGCGACAGGTGGCTCGGCAGGTTGCGCGCATCGATGGACACCGCCACCAGCGGCTGCGCCAGCTCGGTGTGGATCAGGGCGCGCTCGGCCAGTTCCGGCAGCAGGCCGGCGGGCAGGTTGTCGATGCAATAGTAGCCGCTGTCCTCAAGCACGTTGAGGGCCGTGCTTTTACCGGAGCCGGAGCGGCCACTGACGATGATCATGCGCATGTTTAATGACCGTTCTGCTCGTCCAGGACCACCTGGTACAGAGCTTCGTTACTCGGCGCGCTGCGCAGTTTTTCGCGCACTTCCTTGCGGTCCAGCATGCTGGCGATCTGGCGCAGCAGCTCGAGGTGCGCATCGGTCGCCGCTTCCGGAACCAGCAATACGAACAGCAGGTCGACCGGGGCGCCGTCGATGGCATCGAAATCTATGGGGGCTTCAAGGTGCAACAGTGCGCTGATGGGCGCGGTACAGCCCTTGAGGCGGCAATGGGGAATGGCGATGCCGTTGCCAAAACCGGTGGAACCGAGTTTTTCACGGGCAACCAGCGCCTCGAAGACGTCCTGCATTCCCAGATCCGGCACTTCGCGGTGGATCAGGTTGGCAGTTTGTTCGAGGGCTTTCTTTTTACTGCCGCCCGGCGCGTTCACTAGGGAACGGCCGGGGGTCAGGATGTTTTCTAGTCGGATCATGGATTGGGGGGGTTAACGACCGGTCGCGCCCTGGAGGAGGCTCTGGGTCTTTTCCTTATGCTTTTTGAGTTGGCGATCCAGCTTGTCGGTCAGCAGGTCAATCGCGGCATACATGTCTGTGTGCTCTGCGTTGGCGACCACTTCTCCGCCGGGAATATGCAGCGTGGCTTCGATTTTCTGCAGCAGTTTCTCGACGTTCATCGTGACTTGCACGTTGGTGATCTTGTCGAAATGCCTCTCCAACCGGTCGAGTTTTTCGCCGATGTAGGTGCGCAGGGGTTCGGTCACTTCCAGTTGGTGTCCACTGATGTTGACTTGCATACAGCTTCTCCTTCGTTGCCAGTGCATAAAGCGGCAGGCAGAAATGCCTGCCACTGGAACGCTGTGGCGTGGCCTGTTACATCAACCGCTTGCGTTCGCTCGAAGGCGCGATCCCGAGGGATTCGCGGTATTTGGCGACGGTACGGCGGGCCACCTGAATGCCTTGTGCCTCCAGTAAACCAGCGATCTTGCTGTCACTCAACGGCTTTTTCTGATTTTCCGCGGCCACCAGTTTTTTGATGATCGCGCGGATGGCCGTGGACGAGCATTCGCCGCCTTCGGAGGTGCTGACATGGCTGGAGAAAAAGTATTTCAATTCATAGATGCCCCGGGGGGTATGCATGAATTTCTGGGTGGTCACCCGGGAAATCGTCGACTCGTGCATGCCAACTGCCTCGGCAATGTCATGCAGGACCAACGGTTTCATCGCTTCGTCGCCGTACTCCAGGAAGCCGCGCTGATGCTCGACGATCTGGGTGGCCACCTTCATCAGGGTTTCGTTGCGGCTTTGCAGGCTCTTGATGAACCAGCGGGCTTCCTGCAACTGGTTGCGCATGAACGTGTTGTCGGCGCTGGTGTCGGCGCGCTTGACGAAGCCGGCGTACTGGGCGTTGACCCGCAGCTTGGGCACCGACTCCTGGTTGAGCTCCACCAGCCAGCGATCGTTGTGCTTGCGCACGATCACGTCGGGCACCACGTACTCAGGCTCAGTGGATTCGATCTGCGAGCCGGGGCGCGGGTTGAGGCTCTGGACCAGCTCGATGACCTGGCGCAGCTCATCTTCCTTGAGCTTCATGCGCCGCATCAACTGGCTGTAGTCGCGACCGCCCAGCAGGTCGATGTAATCGGTGACCAATCGCTTGGCTTCGGCCAGCCATGGCGTCTTGGCAGGCAACTGGCGCAGTTGCAGCAGCAGGCACTCGCCCAGGTTGCGGGCGCCGATGCCGGCCGGTTCGAATTGCTGGATGCGATGGAGGACGGCTTCGATCTCGTCCAGCTCGATGTCGAGTTCGGGGTCGAAGGCTTCGAGGATCTCTTCGAGGGTCTCGTCCAGGTAGCCCTGGTTGTTGATGCAGTCGATCAGGGTCACGGCGATCAGGCGATCGGTGTCAGACATTGGCGCCAGGTTCAGTTGCCACAGCAGGTGGCTTTGCAGGCTTTCGCCGGCCGAGGTGCGGGTGGTGAAGTCCCACTCGTCGTCATCGCTGCTGGGCAGGTTGCTGGCGCTGGTCTGGTAGACGTCTTCCCAGGCCGTGTCCACGGGCAGATCGTTGGGGATGCGCTCGTTCCATTCGCCATCCTCGAGGTTATCCACCGTCGGAGCGGCTTCCTGGTAGGACGGTTCCGGGATCTCGGTATTGGTCTTCTGCTCGACGTTGTCGGCCAGCGGATCGGTGTTGTCGAAGTCGTCGCCTTCTTCCTGGCGTTCGAGCATCGGATTGGACTCCAGGGCCTCCTGGATTTCCTGTTGCAGGTCCAGGGTCGACAATTGGAGCAGGCGGATGGCCTGTTGCAGCTGCGGTGTCATCGTCAGCTGCTGGCCCATTCTCAAGACTAGCGATGGTTTCATGGCAGGGGCTTAACACCTTATTCGCCGGCGCACATGCGCCATCCACTACAGGGCGCCGGAGCGCCAAACTTAAGCAAATTATATGCCTGAAACTGAAGTGTTTGCCTAGAGCGTCGCCATAATAAAATTAAGCGACGCCCAGGCAATTCGCCAGACACGTGTGCTTACAGACGGAACTCATGGCCCAGGTAAACTTCCTTGACCAGGTCGTTGGCCAGGATCGCGGCGGAGTCACCTTCGGCGATCAATTGGCCGTCATTGACAATGTAGGCGGTTTCGCAGATATCCAAGGTTTCGCGCACGTTGTGGTCGGTGATCAGCACGCCGATGCCCTTGGCCTTGAGGTGATGGATGATCTGCTTGATGTCGCCCACCGAGATCGGGTCCACGCCGGCGAACGGTTCGTCGAGCAGGATGAACTTCGGTGCGGTGGCCAGGGCACGGGCGATTTCCACACGGCGCCGTTCGCCACCCGACAGACTCATGCCCAGGTTGTCGCGAATGTGGCTGATGTGGAATTCCTGCAGCAGGCTTTCCAGTTCCTGGCGACGGCCGGCCTTGTCGAGCTCCTTGCGGGTCTCGAGGATCGCCATGATGTTGTCGGCGACCGACAGTTTGCGGAAGATCGACGCTTCTTGCGGCAGATAGCCGATCCCGGCCTTCGCCCGGCCGTGCATCGGCTGGTGGCTGACATCCAGGTCGTCGATCAGCACGCGACCCTGATCGGCCTGGACCAGGCCGACGATCATATAGAAGCAGGTGGTCTTGCCCGCGCCATTGGGGCCGAGCAGGCCGACGATCTGGCCGCTGTCGATGGACAGGCTCACATCACGCACGACTTGCCGGCCCTTGTAGCTCTTGGCCAAGTGCTGGGCTTTCAGAGTTGCCATTACTGGGCCTTCTGCTCGGTTTTCTTTTTAGGCTGGATCACCATGTCGATCCGCGGACGCTGCTCGGTCACTTTGCTGCCGGTGGCGCGGCCGGCGCTGGCCAGTTTCTTGACGGTGTCGTAGACGATTTTCTCGCCCTGGGTAACGTTGTTGTCCTTGTCGACGACCTTGGCACGGTCGATCAGGACCACGCGATCCTGGGCGGCGTGGTACTGGATGGTCACCCCGTAGCCCTGTACCGGCTTGGTATCGCCCGCGGTTTGCAGTTGCTCGAAATAGGCCAGGTTACCCACCGAGGTCACCACATCGATATCGCCGGTCGGGGTGCGGGTGATGGTCACGGTGTTGCCGGTGACCTTCATCGAACCCTGGGTGATGATCACATCGCCTTTATAGGTGGCGACGCCATTCTTGTCGTCGAGTTGGGCGTCGTCGGCCTGGATGCGGATAGGCTGGTCGCGGTCGTTGGGAAGAGCCCAGGCGCTCGCGCTTCCCAGTGCTGCGCCCAGACTGAGCAAAATAGGGAGGGTTTTAGCGAGCTTCATACTGTCCTCTTACGTTCGATAGCAGGTGTATCCTGCTTTCCTTCAAATACGCTTTCATGCCCGTGCCGGTCGATACACCCCCGGCGCCGTCGATTCTAACGGGTTGCTCGGTCTGCGCATATTCTTGCTGTGGGAACACGGTCATGCGTGTGCTGGTGATGATGGTCGTGCGGTTTTTCTCGTCGGTTCGGGCGACGCGTACCGAGTCGATCAGTTCCACTTCGGTGCCGCCGGAATTGACTTCGGCGTGCTCGCTCTGCACGTGCCACGGGAATTCGGTGCCGCGGAACATGTTCAGGTCCGGCTTGGTGACCAGCGTAATGTCAGTGGCTTTTACGTGGTCAACCTTATCGGACGTCATCTCATATTGCACTTTGCCGTCGGGCAGATACTGCAGGGTATGGGTGTTGGTCGCATACCAGTCGATCCATTCCTCGACCTGGGCCGCGGGCTGGTCGAGAAACCGCTCGGGGCTGATGTTCCAATAGCCCACCGCGGCGAAAATCGCCGCGATACAGGCAAACACCGCAACGGTGCGAATCTTTTTGCTCAGCATATATGGCTCACAGGTACGCGGCGTTGGCCGCTTCGAGGCGGCCCTGGGCGCGCAGGATCAGTTCACAGAATTCGCGGGCGGCACCTTCGCCGCCTCGCGCCGTGGTGATGCCGTGGGCATGCTCGCGCACGAAGCTGGCCGCGTTGGCGACTGCCATGCCCAGGCCGACTCGGCGAATCACCGGCAGGTCTGGCAGGTCGTCACCGAGGTAGGCCACCTGTTCATAGCTTAGGTTGAGTTGGCCCAGAAGCTCGTCCAGCACCACCAGTTTGTCTTCGCGTCCCTGATAAAGATGCGGGATGCCGAGGTTCTTCGCACGCCGTTCGACCACCGGGGTCTTGCGGCCGCTGATGATAGCGGTCTGTACGCCGGCGGCCATCAGCATCTTGATGCCCTGGCCGTCGAGGGTATTGAAGGTCTTGAATTCGCTGCCGTCTTCGAGGAAGTACAGGCGACCGTCGGTCAGCACGCCGTCCACATCGAACACGGCCAGCTTGATGGCTTTGCCACGTTGCAACAGGTCTGTGTTCATTTACATGACTCCCGCACGCAGCAAATCGTGCATGTTCAGGGCGCCCACCGGACGGTCTTCGTCATCGACGACCACCAGGGCGCTGATCTTGTGGTCTTCCATGATTTTCAGGGCCTCGGCGGCGAGCATCTCGGCGCGGGCGGTCTTGCCGTGAGGGGTCATGACTTGCTCGATGGTCGCGCTGTGGATGTCGATGGTGCGGTCCAGGGTGCGGCGCAGGTCGCCGTCGGTAAAGATCCCGGCAAGCTTGCCGTCGGCCTCCAGGACCACCGTCATGCCCAGTCCCTTGCGAGTCATTTCCATGAGCGCGTCCTTGAGCAGCGTGCCGCGCACGACCTGTGGCAGTTCCTGGCCGGCGTGCATCACGTTTTCGACTTTCAGCAGCAGGCGACGGCCGAGAGCGCCACCGGGATGGGAAAAGGCGAAGTCTTCCGCGGTGAAGCCCCGGGCTTCCAGCAGCGCCACGGCCAGGGCGTCGCCCATGACCAGGGCCGCGGTGGTGGAGGAGGTCGGTGCCAGGTTCAACGGGCAGGCTTCGTGTTCGACATGGACATTGAGGTTCACTTCGGCGGCCTTGGCCAGCGGCGAGTCGGGGTTGCCGGTCACGCTGATCAACTGGATGCCCAGGCGCTTGATCAGCGGCAGCAGGGTGATGATCTCGTTGGTGGAGCCGGAGTTGGACAGGGCCAGGATGATGTCGTCCCGGGTGATCATGCCCATGTCCCCATGGCTGGCTTCGGCCGGATGGACGAAAAAGGCCGTGGTGCCGGTGCTGGCGAGGGTGGCGGCGATCTTGTTGCCGATGTGCCCGGACTTGCCCATGCCGACCACGACCACGCGGCCCTTGCTGGCCAGAATCATCTCGCAGGCGCGTACGAAATCAGCGTCGATATGGGGCAGCAAGCCTTGCACGGCTTCGAGCTCGAGGCGGATGGTACGTTGTGCCGATTGAATCAGGTCGCTGGATTGGCTCATGTCTGAAATCGTATAGCCCGATGAAAAGGCGGCGATTATAGCGGTAATGAACAATTCCCTCACGTAAGTTCGTCATGCTTTGTTCAAGGGGTCACAACGTTTGACATAAAATGTGGCTTTTACCTTAAGCCAAGCTTAACGGGCGGGGCGTTGGCCTTGGGCGCTTGGCTGTTGCAGTGATATAGTTCGCCGCCGGTTCGCGTGCCCGGCGGTACCGGCGCTTGTCGGCTGCCCAGGGCATTCGAATGTGAGGCTGCATCGCAAGGAGTTTAGATGAGTGCCGACAACGCCTACGCGGTCGAGCTGAAGGGACTGTCCTTCAAGCGAGGGACGCGCAGCATTTTCAATGACATCGATATTCGCATACCACGGGGCAAGGTCACCGGCATCATGGGGCCCTCCGGGTGTGGCAAGACCACGCTGTTGCGGCTGATGGGCGCGCAGCTGCGTCCCAGCACCGGCGAAGTCTGGGTCAATGGCCAGAATCTTCCCCAATTGTCTCGCAGTGACCTGTTCGATGCGCGCAAGCACATGGGCGTGCTGTTCCAGAGCGGCGCGCTGTTCACCGACCTCGATGTGTTCGAGAACGTGGCGTTTCCGCTGCGGGTCCATACCGACCTGCCGCAAGAGATGATCCGCGACATCGTCCTGCTCAAGTTGCAGGCCGTCGGGCTGCGTGGCGCCATCGACCTGATGCCGGACGAGCTGTCCGGCGGCATGAAGCGGCGGGTCGCGCTGGCACGGGCGATTGCCCTCGATCCGAAGATCCTCATGTACGACGAACCCTTCGTCGGCCAGGACCCGATCGCCATGGGTGTGCTCGTGCGCCTGATCCGCCTGCTCAACGATGCGCTGGGCATCACCAGTATCGTGGTCTCCCATGACCTGGCCGAAACCGCCAGCATTGCCGACTACATCTATGTGGTCGGCGAGGGCCAGGTGTTGGGGCAGGGCACACCGCAGGAACTGGCGGATTCGGACAACCCGCGTATTCGCCAATTCATGAAGGGTGATCCGGACGGGCCGGTGGCGTTCCATTTTCCGGCCACGGATTACCGTACCGATCTGCTGGGGAAGCGCTGATGCGCAAGAAATCACTGTTGGAAAGAGTTCGTCTGTTCGGTCGCTCCGGCATCGATGTGGTGGCGGTGCTGGGCCGTTCCTCGCTGTTCCTGATGCACGCCTTGCTCGGTCGCAGCGCGACGGGCGGCGGTTTCGGCCTGCTGGTCAAACAGTTGCACTCGGTGGGCGTGATGTCCCTGGTGATCATCGTGGTCTCCGGGATCTTCATCGGCATGGTGTTGGCGCTGCAGGGCTTCAGCATTTTGTCCAGCTACGGTTCGGAGCAGGCGGTGGGGCAGATGGTCGCCCTGACGCTGCTGCGCGAGCTGGGCCCCGTGGTGACGGCGCTACTGTTCGCCGGGCGAGCCGGTTCGGCCCTGACGGCTGAAATCGGTAACATGAAGTCCACCGAGCAGTTGTCGAGCCTGGAAATGATCGGTGTCGATCCACTCAAATACATCATTGCCCCGCGCCTGTGGGCCGGCTTCATTTCCCTGCCGGTGCTGGCGATGATTTTCAGCGTCGTGGGGATCTGGGGCGGCTCCTGGGTGGCCGTCGACTGGCTGGGGGTCTATGAAGGTTCCTACTGGTCGAACATGCAAAACAGCGTCGACTTCCTCGATGATGTCCTCAATGGCGTGATCAAAAGTGCCGTGTTCGCGTTCGTCGTGACCTGGATCGCCGTGTTTCAAGGCTATGACTGTGAGCCCACTTCAGAAGGGATCAGCCGTGCCACAACCAAGACCGTGGTGTACGCCTCGCTGGCGGTCCTGGGTCTCGACTTTATTCTGACCGCCTTGATGTTTGGAGATTTCTGATGCAAAACCGCACCCTGGAAATCGGTGTCGGCCTTTTCTTGCTGGCTGGCATCCTGGCTTTGTTGCTGCTGGCCTTGCGGGTCAGTGGACTGGCGCCGACGGCAAGCACCGATACTTATAAACTTTATGCCAATTTTGACAATATCGCCGGTTTGACGGTCAGAGCCAAGGTGACCATGGCCGGTGTGACCATCGGCAAGGTCACGGCAATCGATCTGAACCGCGAGGATTTCACCGGTCGGGTGACGCTGCAGCTGGAAAAGCGCGTGGACAACCTGCCGACTGACTCCACGGCATCCATCCTCACGGCCGGGCTGCTGGGCGAGAAATACATTGGCATCAGCGTGGGAGGGGAAGACACCGTGCTCAAGGACGGCGGCGTCATCCATGACACGCAGTCGTCCCTGGTGCTCGAGGACCTGATCGGTAAATTCCTGCTCAATACCGTTAGCAAAGACGCCAAATGAGGAGCTTTTGAATGATCTCTATCTTGCGACGTAGCCTGTTGGTGCTGCTCGCGGCGCTGCCGTTGATGGCCAACGCCGTGGCCGCGCCTTCGGCCCATGACATCATCCAGGACACGACCACCCGGTTGTTGGCGGACCTTGCCGCCAATAAAGAGAAGTACAAGCAAGACCCCAGTGCGTTCTATGACGCGCTGAACGGCATCGTCGGCCCTGTGGTGGACGCCGATGGCATCTCCAAGAGCATCATGACCGTCAAGTACTCGCGCAAGGCTACCCCGGCGCAGATGACCCGCTTCCAGGAGAACTTCAAGCGCAGCCTGATGCAGTTCTATGGCAACGCCTTGCTGGAATACAACAACCAGGGCATCACCGTTTCCCCGGCCAAGGACGAAAGCGGCACCCGCACCAGCGTCGACATGCAGGTCAAGGGCAACAACGGCGCGGTTTACCCTGTCTCCTACACGCTGGAGAAGATCAACGGCGAGTGGAAGGTGCGCAACGTGATCATCAATGGCATCAACATCGGCAAGCTGTTCCGCGATCAGTTCGCCGACGCGATGCAGCGCAACGGCAACGACCTGGACAAGACCATCGACGGTTGGGCCGGCGAAGTCGCCAAGGCCAAGGAAGTGACCGAAGAAGCCAAAGAGAAGCAGGAACAATGATCGAGTCGGTGAGTGAGTCGGCCGTTCGTCTGGGTAACGCGGGTGAGCTGCTGCTCAGTGGCGTGCTGGACTACCGCACCGGCCCGGCCTTGCGCAAGCAGGGCCAGGCGCTGATCAAGTCCGTCGGTGCCGCCGAGGTGGTCATTGACTGCTCGGCGGTGCAGAAGTCCAGCAGTGTCGGCTTGTCGCTGCTGCTGTGCTTCATGCGGGACGCCAAGGCGGCCGGCAAAACGTGGAGCATCCGTGGGATGCCCGAAGACATGCGCGAAATAGCCCAGGTCAGCGAGCTGACCGAGCTGTTGGCGCACTCCTGACCCACATTGTTGGAAAAGTCCCCCCGTCAGAGTCCTGCTTCGCGGGGTTCGCAGGCGCGGGGCTTTTTTGTATGATGTGCGACCCGCGCGCACAGGGCGCCGATTGAGGTTGAGCATGCAGGCTGTAGAAGTGAAGAGCTTCCTTGAAGGAAAGCTGCCTGGTACGCAGGTGGAAGTTGAAGGCGAAGGCTGCAACTTCCAGCTGAACGTGATCAGCGATGAACTGGCGGCATTGAGCCCAGTGAAGCGCCAGCAGAGCATCTATGCCCATTTGAACCCATGGATTGCCGATGGCAGCATCCACGCGGTCACGATGAAATTTTTCAGCAGCGCGGCCTGGGCCGAGCGCACCTGAGCCCAAGGGCCTCGAGATTCTTATGGATAAACTGATTATTACCGGCGGCGTTCGTCTTGATGGCGAAATCCGTATTTCCGGGGCAAAGAACTCCGCCCTGCCGATCCTGGCCGCCACCCTGTTGTGCGATGGTCCTGTGACCGTGGCCAACCTGCCGCACCTGCACGACATCACCACGATGATCGAGCTGTTCGGCCGCATGGGCATCGAGCCGGTGATCGACGAGAAGCTCAGCGTCGAGATCGACCCACGCACCATCAAGACCCTGATCGCCCCGTACGAGCTGGTGAAGACCATGCGTGCGTCGATCCTGGTACTGGGCCCGATGGTCGCCCGTTTCGGTGAAGCCGAAGTCGCCTTGCCTGGCGGTTGCGCCATCGGCTCGCGTCCGGTGGACCTGCACATCCGCGGCCTGGAAGCCATGGGCGCGGTGATCGACGTCGAAGGCGGCTACATCAAGGCCAAGGCGCCGGAAGGCGGCTTGCGCGGCGCGAATTTCTTCTTCGATACCGTCAGCGTGACCGGTACCGAGAACATCATGATGGCCGCCGCACTGGCCAAGGGCCGCAGCGTGCTGCAAAACGCTGCCCGCGAGCCTGAAGTGGTCGACCTGGCGAACTTCCTGATCGCCATGGGCGCCAAGATCAGCGGTGCCGGCACTGACACCATCATCATCGATGGCGTCGAGCGCCTGCATTCGGCCACCTACAAGGTGATGCCGGATCGGATCGAAACCGGCACCTACCTGGTGGCCGCTGCCGTCACCGGTGGCCGCGTCAAGGTCAAGGACACCGACCCCACCATCCTCGAATCCGTCCTGGAGAAACTCAAGGAAGCCGGTGCCGAAGTCACCTGCGGCGAAGACTGGATCGAAGTGAACATGCACGGCAAGCGGCCCAAGGCTGTCAACGTGCGGACCGCTCCATACCCGGCGTTCCCGACCGACATGCAGGCGCAGTTCATCTCCCTCAACGCCATTGCCGAAGGCACGGGCGCGGTCATCGAGACGATCTTCGAAAATCGCTTCATGCACGTCTACGAATTGCACCGCATGGGCGCCAAGATCCAGGTCGAAGGCAACACGGCCATCGTCACTGGCACCGAGAAGCTCAAGGGCGCGCCAGTCATGGCCACCGACCTGCGGGCGTCGGCCAGCCTGGTCATCTCGGCCCTGGTTGCCGAAGGCGATACCCTGATCGACCGCATCTACCACATCGACCGTGGCTACGAGTGCATCGAAGAAAAACTGCAGATGCTCGGCGCCAAGATCCGCCGCGTGCCGGGCTAGTTCCGGCTGCCTGGGCACATGGATGTGTCCGTTGATTTCGTTTCACATCGAGGGTGCCTGTACCCTCGATGTGTGTCCGGCGCCGCTTGCGACCGGGCATGAGTACCTTGATAAGGACTGACGTTTCCCATGTTGACCATCGCACTGTCCAAGGGCCGCATCCTTGACGACACCCTGCCGCTTCTGGCTGAAGCGGGCATCGTGCCGACCGAGAATCCGGACAAGAGCCGCAAGCTGATCATCCCCACGACCCAGGCCGATGTGCGCTTGCTGATCGTGCGTGCCACCGATGTGCCGACCTATGTGGAACATGGTGCCGCCGACCTGGGCGTTGCCGGCAAGGACGTGCTGATGGAGTACGGCGGCCAGGGGCTGTACGAGCCCCTGGACCTGCAGATCGCCCGTTGCAAGCTGATGACCGCCGGTAAAGTCGGCGCGCCGGAGCCCAAGGGGCGTTTGCGCGTGGCGACCAAGTTCGTCAACATTGCCAAGCGTTATTACGCCGAGCAGGGCCGTCAGGTCGACATCATCAAGCTGTACGGTTCGATGGAGCTGGCGCCGCTGATCGGCCTGGCGGACAAGATCATCGACGTGGTCGACACCGGCAACACCCTGCGGGCCAACGGTCTGGAACCCCAGGATTTCATCGCTGACATCACCTCCCGGTTGATCGTCAACAAGGCGTCGATGAAAATGCAGCATGCTCGTATCCAGGCTCTGATCGATACCCTGCGCAAGGCAGTGGAATCGCGACACCGCGGCTGATTCACCTGCGCGACCTCGAGTCGCGCCCGTCTATCCGTGTCATAGCCAATTTTCTCAGGTGCCCACGCGAATGGACTGGTAGCTTAGGGCGCCTGAGCATTTGCCATTAATGAGGCCCTCGCTATGACCGCTCCCACTTCGATTCGCCGACTCAACGCTGCCGATCCGGATTTCGCACATCATCTGGATCATCTGCTGAGCTGGGAAAGCGTGTCTGACGACTCGGTCAATCAGCGGGTGCTGGACATCATCAAGGCTGTGCGCGAGCGTGGCGATGCTGCCCTGGTGGAATTCACCCAGAAATTCGACGGCCTGCAAGTGGCGTCCATGGCCGACCTGATCCTGCCGCGTGAGCGCCTGGAATTGGCCCTGACCCGGATCACCGTGCCCCAGCGCGAAGCCCTGGAAAAAGCCGCGTCGCGGGTGCGTGACTACCATGAACGGCAGAAACAGGACTCCTGGAGCTACACCGAAGCCGACGGCACGGTGCTGGGCCAGAAAGTCACGCCGCTGGACCGCGCCGGCCTGTACGTGCCGGGCGGCAAGGCATCCTATCCGTCCTCGGTGCTGATGAACGCCATCCCGGCCAAGGTCGCCGGCGTGACTGAAGTGGTCATGGTCGTCCCGACCCCGCGGGGTGAAATCAACGAGCTGGTGCTGGCCGCCGCCTGCATCGCCGGGGTGGACCGGGTATTCACCATCGGCGGAGCCCAAGCCGTGGCTGCGCTGGCCTACGGCACCGAAAGCGTGCCACGGGTGGACAAGGTGGTCGGGCCGGGCAATATCTATGTCGCCACCGCCAAGCGTCACGTGTTTGGCCAGGTCGGCATCGACATGATCGCCGGCCCTTCGGAAATCCTCGTGGTGTGCGACGGCCAGACCGATCCGGACTGGATCGCCATGGACCTGTTTTCCCAGGCCGAGCACGACGAAGACGCCCAGGCGATCCTGGTCAGCCCGGACGCCGAGTTCCTCGACAAGGTCGCCGCCAGCATCGACAAGCTGCTGCCGACCATGGACCGCGCCGAGATCATCAACACCTCGATCAACGGCCGTGGGGCGCTGATCAAGGTCGATGACATGGCGCAGGCCATCGAGGTCGCCAACCGCATCGCGCCGGAACACCTGGAATTGTCCGTTGCCGATCCGCAAGCCTGGCTGCCACAGATCCGCCACGCCGGCGCGATCTTCATGGGCCGCCACACCAGCGAGGCACTGGGCGATTATTGCGCGGGGCCCAACCACGTGTTGCCGACTTCCGGCACCGCCCGCTTTTCGTCGCCGCTGGGGGTGTATGACTTCCAGAAGCGTTCGTCGATCATCTTCTGCTCCGAGCAGGGTGCTTCCGAACTGGGTAAGACCGCCTCGGTACTGGCCCGTGGCGAATCGCTGAGCGCCCACGCCCGCAGCGCCGAGTACCGTATTCTTGATGAGCCATCCGTTGAACGGCAGGGGAACTGAAATGAGTAAATTCTGGAGCCCGTTCGTCAAGAACCTGGTGCCCTACGTGCCGGGCGAACAACCGAAGCTGACCCGGTTGGTCAAGCTCAACACCAACGAGAACCCCTACGGCCCATCGCCCAAGGCCCTGGCGGCGATGCAGGCCGAACTGAACGACAACCTGCGCCTGTATCCAGACCCCAACAGTGACCTGCTCAAAGGCGCCGTGGCCCGCTACTACGGCGTGCAGAGCAACCAGGTGTTCCTGGGTAACGGCTCGGATGAAGTGCTGGCACACATCTTTCACGGCCTGTTCCAGCACGACCAGCGACTATTGTTCCCGGACATCAGCTACAGCTTCTATCCGGTGTATTGCGGGTTGTACGGCATCCAGTTCGAGGCAGTGCCGCTGGACGAACAATTCCGCCTCGACCCGGCCGACTACGCCAAGCCGAACGGCGGGATCATTTTCCCCAACCCGAACGCGCCGACCGGCTGCCTGCTGGCGCTGGACGCGGTCGAGCGGATCCTCAAGGCCAGCCCGGATTCGGTGGTGGTGGTCGACGAGGCCTACATCGACTTCGGCGGCGAGACGGCCATCAGCCTGGTGGATCGTTATCCGAACCTGCTGGTGACCCAGACATTGTCCAAGTCCCGCTCGCTGGCGGGGCTGCGCGTGGGCCTGGCGGTGGGCCATCCGGACCTGATCGAAGCGCTGGAGCGGATCAAGAACAGCTTCAACTCCTACCCGCTGGATCGCCTGGCGAACGTCGGTGGCGCGGCGGCGTTCGATGATCGCGAGCATTTCGACCGGACCTGCCGGTTGGTCATCGAGCACCGTGAATGGGTCGTGGCCCAATTGCAAGCCAAGGGCTTTGAAGTGCTGCCCTCGGCGGCCAACTTCATCTTCGCCCGCCACCCCCGGCACGATGCGGCAGGGCTGGCGGCGAAACTGCGGGAGCAGGGGGTGATCGTGCGGCACTTCAAGCAGGAGCGGATTGCTCAATTCCTGCGGATCAGCATCGGCACACCGGAGCAGAACCAGGCCCTGATCGAAGCCCTCGGCGAACTCTGAAACCCTGCATCGGCGTAGTCTCAGACACTTCAAGGTTGGCTGAACTGACGCTATCGCGAGCAAGCTCGCTCCCACAGTTGATCGCATTCCCCTGTGGGAGCGAGCTTGCTCGCGATGAGGTCTTGATCAGACCCTGAACTGATTGATCAACCGCCGCTGCTGCTCCGCCAGTTTGGTCAGCCCGGCGCTGGCCGCGCTGGATTCGTCGGCGCCGCTGGCCACTTCGTTCGCGACTTGCCCGATGTTGATCACATTGCGGTTGATGTCGTCGGCCACAGCGCTTTGTTCCTCGGCAGCGCTGGCGATCTGGGTGTTCATGTCGTTGATCACCGACACGGCCTGGGTAATCGTTTCCAGGGCCTGGGCCGCTTTCGCCGCATGCTGCACGCTTTCATCGGTACGGTGCTGGCTGTCTTCCATCACTTGCACCACGTCCCGGGTGCCTTGTTGCAGCTGCTGAATCATCGCCTGGATTTCTTCGGTCGCCTGCTGCGTCTTCTGCGCCAGGTTGCGCACTTCATCGGCGACCACCGCGAAACCACGGCCCTGTTCACCGGCCCGGGCCGCTTCGATGGCCGCGTTGAGGGCCAGCAGGTTGGTCTGTTCGGCGATCCCGCGGATGGCGGTGAGGATCGCGTTGATGTTCTCGCTGTCCTTGGCCAGGGTCTGCACCACACCCACCGCCTTGCCGATTTCCACGGCCAGGGCGCCAATGGAGGTGGAGGTATCCCGGACGATCTGCATGCCCTGGCTGGCGGCCTGGTCCGCATGACTGGCGGCCTGGGCCGCCTGGGTCGCGTTGCGGGCCACGTCCTGGGCGGTGGCGGTCATTTCCTGCACCGCAGTGGCGACCTGATCGATCTCGGACATTTGCTTGTGCACGCCCTGGTTGGTGCGGATCGCAATATCGGCCGTGTGCTCCGATGAATCGCTGACGCTCTGCACCGAAGTCACGACTTGGGTGATCATGCCCTGCAACTTGCTCAGGAAGGTGTTGAAGCCTCTGGCGATCGCCCCCAGCTCATCGGCGCGGTCGCTCACCAGGCGACGGGTCAGGTCGCCTTCGCCCTGGGCGATGTCATCGAGCATCGCCACCATTTGCTTGAGCGGCCGGGCAATGCCATGGCCCACCAGCCAGATCACCAGCAGACCGATGCCGGCAATCACCAGGCCTACCATCGTCATGCCGAAGATATCGGCCTGGCGCTGATGGTCGAGGTCTTGCTGCAAGGCTTGCAGGTCGGCCATGACCGCATTCAGCGGCAGCTGCAGCATCAGCGTCCAGCGGGCGTTGGTCTCGCCGATGCCGAACGGCATGTACACCTCGATATGCCCGTGTTCTTGGTCGATGTCGTAGCGCACCTCGCCGACGCCCAGCTTGGCCAGGTTGTCCAATTCGCTGGCATCCAGCAGGTCGCTGGCTTTTTCCCCGAGTTTGCTCGGGTCCTTGGTGAAGGCCACCAGCCGGTTGTTGCTCGAGAGCAAGGCCATTTCCCCGGCACCGTCGTACAGCTTGCCGTCCGCGGTCACGAGCATGTCTTGGATGAAGTTCACCGACAGGTCGGCGCCGACGATGCCCTGGAACTTGCCATCGATCATGATCGGTTCGATGAACGAGGCGAGCATGGTCATCGTGTTGCCGACGCGATAGGGTGCCGGGTCGATCACGCAGGCTTTCTTGCTGTCCTGGGAGCACAGGTAGTATTCACTGGCGCGGATGCCGGTGGAGAGCAGTTTCTGGTCGGTCACGTCGGCGAGTTTTTCCAGGCCCAGGGAGCCGTCCTGGTTGCGAAACCACCACGGCAGGAAACGCCCGCTGGCTTCCATGCCCACCACCGGGCTGTTCACGTAACTGTTGTCGTCGTGGTCGATGGCGTTCGGCTCCCAGGCAATGTAGGCGCCGAGGATCTTCGGGTTGCGCACCACGGTTTCCCGCAGCAGGCTGATCATTTGCTCGCGGGGCACCTTCAGTTGCGGGTTGCCGTCCGCGCCGTTGATGCCCATCAAGGCGTTCGTGGTGGCCAGGCCGCGGGCCAGCAGCAGCGGTGCTTCCAGTTCCCGCTGGATCAGGCTGGCCTGGGTGCGCGCCAGGGCACTGAGGCGTTGTTCGATGAGATGCTCGAACTGCGCCTTGGTGCGCTGTTGCACCATCTCCTGGGTGCGGGCGCCGGCAAACAGTGCATACAGCACAAGGGCGCCAACCACACTGAGCACGATGGCACCGGCCAGGGCGGCCACGGAAAACTGGATCGATTTGAATTTCATAAAGGCTCCGGGCGCGGAAATGACGTCTGGGATCTTTATCGGCGTTTCTGTGGGGCGGCATGAGGCGCTGTTCGTCGGGTGACTCTAATAGCTGCGTGGATGTCGCAAATGGACGCGGTGGGGTCTGTCCGAAAAAACGCTAATCCCTCGTTGTGTATCTGGCGCCGGTACCAATCAAGGCCTAGGATACGCCCACGTTTCCAGGGAGCTTCTTTTACATGAACAAGACATTGATGGTGAGTGCTCTGAGCGCCGCGCTGCTGCTCGCCGGTTGCCAGTCGGTCAACACCACCAGCGGCGGAGCCGTGGGTGTGGAACGCAAGCAGTACATGTTCAGCATGCTGTCGACCGAACAGGTCAACCAGATGTACGCCCAGTCCTATCAAAAGACGATGGGTGAGGCCAAAGCCCAGGGTGCGCTGGACAAGACCAGCAACGATGCCAAGCGCATCCAGGTCATTGCTGATCGCTTGATTGCCCAGGCGCCGGTGTTCCGCCCGGATTCGGCCCAGTGGAACTGGGAAGTGAACCTGATCAAGAGCGATGAACTCAACGCCAATTGCGGCCCTGGCGGCAAGATCATGTTCTACACCGGCCTGATCGACCAGTTGAAGCTGACCGACGCTGAAATCGCCGCGATCATGGGCCACGAAATCGCCCACGCCCTGCGCGAGCACGGGCGCGAAGCGATGTCCAAGGCCTATGGCATCGAGATGGCCAAGCAGGGCGCCGGTGCCTTGTTCGGCCTTGGCCAGGACAGCCTGGCATTGGCCGACACCGTCGCCAACTACGGCATGACCTTGCCCAACAGCCGTGGCAATGAGAACGAAGCCGACCTGATCGGCCTCGAACTGGCCGCCCGCGCCGGCTACGACCCGAATGCGGCGATCACCTTGTGGAACAAGATGGCCAAGGCCTCCGAAGGCGCGCCGCCGGAATTCATGAGCACCCACCCGTCGTCGAGCAGTCGTATCGCTTCGTTGCAAGCGGCGATTCCGAAGGTGATGCCGCTGTATCAGCAAGCCAAGAAATAAGCATCGTCATACGGTGAGGCTGCCGGCCTCATCGCGAGCAAGCTCGCTCCCACAATGATCTGCAGCCCCTGTGGGAGCGAGCTTGCTCGCGATGAACGATGACGCGGTATCAAACCCACCCGCTACTCTGCATCGCCTTGTACACCGCTACGATCGCCAGGACGAAGAACGCCAAGGCGGCCAGGCGGCGGATCAGGGTCAGGGGTAGCTTCTCGGCGGCGAAATTGCCCGCCAGGACCACCGGCACGTTGGCAATCAACATGCCCACGGTGGTGCCGATGATCACCAGCCACAACTCCGGGTATTGCGCGGCGAGCATCACCGTGGCGATCTGGGTCTTGTCGCCGATTTCCGCCAGGAAGAATGCAATCAGTGTGGTCAGGAACGGTCCGAACCGGCGAGCCGTGTTGGCTTCTTCATCGTCCAGTTTGTCCGGGACCAGCGTCCACAGTGCCGTGGCCGTGAAGCTGGCCGCCAATATCCAGTGCAGGACCGCGTTGGAGAAAAAGCCGCTGACCCAGGCGCCGACCGCGCCGGCCGCCGCATGGTTGGCCAGGGTCGCGGCAACGATGCCGGCGATGATCGGCCAGGGTTTGCGAAAGCGAGCCGCGAGGATGAGTGCGAGCAATTGCGTCTTGTCGCCGATTTCGGCCAGCGCAACGATCGCCGTAGGTACGAGGAGTGAGTCCAGCATCAGGGATTTCCTAAAGGGGCGGGTCGACACGGCTATGACACGTACAGCCTTCCCGCCCCGGGTAAGGTGTGCGTGTCATAGGTCTTGTCAAACCCAGCGGCCATCTGCGTGGACGCTTGGGTCGCATACGCCATGGTCTGCTGACCAAGTATGTTGACGTATGCCGGGCGAGCAGGGTGCTCGCGGGAGACTACTCCCCTAGGACGGAGCGGATTCTGCCTAGGCAAATCCGATTGAGCAAGTACTGTTTCCTAAAAAGCTTCAACCGCGCTTGGCCCGGTAGATGCGAAAGCCCTGGCCTTCGGCCTTGATCGCGCAGACGCCCAAATGCTCCTCGATCAGCGGCTGGTACTTGAGAAAACTATTGGCGACCAACCGAAGTTCGCCACCGTTTTTCAGATGTTTGGCTGCTTTTCGCAGCAGGTTTTCCGTGGCGTGGTAATCGGTGTGCACCCCGACGTGGAACGGCGGGTTGCTCAGGATCGCGCTCAGACCGATCGGTGCGGCGTCGATGCCATCGCCGGTCAATACTTCGGCTTCCAGGCCATTGGCGGCCAGGGTCAGGCGACTGCTGGCGGCAGCAAATGCGTCCACGTCCAACAGGGTGACGGTGTTGTGCGGATAGCGCCGCTTGACTGCGGCCCCCAGCACCCCGGCACCGCAGCCGAAGTCGAGCAAGTGTCCGCTGGGCAGTTTATCCAGGTGTTCCAACAGCAGCGCACTGCCGCGGTCCAAGCGACCGTGGCTGAATACCCCCGGCAGGCTGATGACCTTCAGCGGGCCTTCGGCCAGGGGCAGTTCGTAGGTCTGGGCCAGGCTTTCCAGGGGCTTGGCCTCGGGTGCGTTGGCGACAGTGACCTGCCACAGCTGGCAGTGCCGGGCGCTGTCGAGTTTGCGCGGCTTGCCGAACGGGTTGAGCTGCTTGGACGCCCCTTCGATGCCGCTGCGTTTTTCCCCCACCAGGTACACCTCGCGCCCGGCCAGGCGCGCCGCCACGGCATTGAGGAGGTAGTCGGTCAGGTCCTTGGCCTTGGGCAGGAACACCACGGCGGTGTCGAACGCACGCTCGGGCACGGCCACGCCAAAGTGGCTGCGCTCGGGAAAACGAGCGTCCAGCGCCGCCTGATCGCCGGCATGCCAGCACCAGCCATGGGCCTCAGGCAAACGGCCGAGCAAATCGTCGGCGGGCAGGCCGGCCAACAACACCGGACCCTGGAATAACTCGGCCTGACGAAGCAGTACTTCACTGCGCGGATCCATGGTCTGCTCCTTGATAAAGCGGGTAAAAAAAAGTGCGGCAGTTTATCAACTGACGACACGCCGCGCTGTACCGCTGAAAAAGCCCTGGGCGTTTTCGCTCATTTGGCCGACGATCCGTTGCCGCGCCTCGCGGCTGCCCCAGGCGTTGTGTGGGGTGACGATCAACCGTGGGATATCGCCGGCCAGCAGCGGGTTGCCTTGGGTCGGCGGTTCCACGCTGAGCACGTCGGTGGCGGCGCCTCCCAAGTGACCGCCACGCAGTGCCTCGGCCAGGGCCTGTTCGTCGATCAACCCGCCGCGGGCGGTGTTGACCACGAATGCGCCGGGCTTGAGCAGCGCCAGTTCCCGGGCGCCGATCAAGTTCCGGGTGTGCTCGTTGAGCGGGCAGTGCAGGGTCAGGGCATCGACTTGTGGCAACAATTGCTCCAGCGGCAAGCGGTCGGGGCGGGTCGGGCGCCCAGGGATCTGCCCCAGCAGCACGCGCATGCCGAAGGCTTCGGCCAGCCGCCCGACGGCGCTGCCCAATTCGCCATGGCCGAGCAAGCCCAGGGTCTTGCCTTCCAGCTCGACAATCGGATAGTCCAGCAGGCAGAACTGCGAAGCCTGCTGCCAGCGACCTTCCCCCACCGCTTTTTGATAATCGACCAGGCGCGTCGCCAGGTTCAGCAACAGCATGAGGGTGTGCTGGGCCACCGACGGCGTGCCGTAGCCCTGGCAATTGCAGACCGTGATGCCGTGGTGGCGGGCGGCCGCCAGGTCGACATTATTGGTACCCGTCGCACTGATCAGGATCAGCTTCAGTTCAGGGCTGGCCGCCATGGCCTGGGCATCGATCACGATTTTGTTAGTGATTGCCACGGTGGCGCCCTTGAGCCGCTCGATGACCTGGTCCGGCGTGGTCCGGGCGAACAGTTGCAGTTCGCCGAAGCAACTGCGCAACGGGTTCAGGTCCAGGTCGCCGAGGTCCAGGGAAGGGTGGTCGAGGAAAACGGCGCGGGCGGTGTTCGTCATCAGCTGTACCTTTTATGTCAAGAACCGAAGGCGTAATGTGGCGAGCCTATCAGATGAATGTGGCCCTGGCACCGAACACCCGTGGCGAGGGAGCTTGACAAGGCCCACCCCTCAGGAGCCCCTATGTACCTTACCGAATTCCTCACCGTCGCCCTGATCCACCTGCTGGCTGTCGCCAGCCCCGGGCCGGATTTTGCCGTGGTGGTGCGCGAAAGCGTGACCCATGGCCGGCGCGCCGGGACCTGGACGGCGCTGGGTGTCGGCACGGCGATTTTCCTGCACGTGGGCTATTCGTTGCTGGGCATCGGCCTGATCGTGTCGCAATCGATCGTGCTGTTCAACGCACTGAAGTGGGCCGCCGCCGCGTACCTGCTGTACATCGGCTTCAAGGCACTGCGGGCGCAACCGGCCAAGCCGGCCGAGGAAAACCTGCACAAGGAAGTCGGTGAGCGGACCGCCCGCGGCGCGTACATTTCGGGGTTTGTCACCAACGGCCTGAACCCCAAGGCGACATTGTTTTTCCTGTCGCTGTTCACCGTGGTAATCAACCCGCACACGCCGTTGGCGATCCAGGCCGGTTACGGCGTGTACCTGGCGGTGGCGACGGCTGTCTGGTTCTGCCTGGTGGCGCTGTTGTTCAGCCAGCAACGGGTGCGCGCTGGTTTCGCGCGCATGGGCCACTGGTTCGACCGGACCATGGGCGCGGTGTTGGTGGCTATCGGCGTGAAACTGGCGTTTACCGAGATGCACTGACCGTTTCGGTCTTTTTCGCGATTGCTTCATGCCAAGGCGTGGCGATCACGGACATTGGCGGACGCGGCCCAAAGTTCCCCGCAGGGTTTCGTTCTGACAAGGTTTTGGCTGCGCAACGGAGTTGAAACCTACCGCTAGATGGCTCAAAGCTAGCATTTGTGTACGGATCAAATCATTCCTTTGGCTGATTTGATCCGTGTATAAGCGCTCTAGAGTGCTTGCTTCCAGCCAAGACCGTGCAGTCAGAAAAGGGACTCTTATGTTGCAGACTCGCGTTATTCCTCCAGCCGAAGGCGCCTATCAATACCCGCTGCTGATCAAGCGGCTGCTGATGTCCGGCACGCGTTACGAGAAAACCCGCGAGATCGTCTACCGTGACCAGTTGCGCTACAGCTATCCGACGCTGATCGAACGGGTCGCGCGCCTGGCCAACGTGTTGACCGAGGCGGGGGTCAAGGCCGGCGATACCGTGGCGGTGATGGACTGGGACAGCCATCGCTACCTGGAATGCATGTTCGCGATCCCGATGATCGGTGCGGTGATCCACACCATCAACGTGCGCCTGTCACCGGAGCAGATCGTCTACACCATGAACCACGCCGAGGACCGCTTCGTGCTGGTCAACAGCGAGTTCGTCGGCTTGTACCAGGCGATAGCCGGGCACCTGACCACCGTGGACAAGACCCTGCTACTGACCGACCTGCCGGAAAAAACCGCCGACCTACCGAACCTGGTGGGTGAATACGAGCAATTGCTGGCCGCCGCGGCGCCCACCTACGACTTCCAGGATTTCGACGAAAACTCCGTCGCCACCACGTTCTACACCACCGGCACCACCGGCAATCCCAAGGGCGTGTACTTCACCCATCGGCAACTGGTGCTGCACACCATGGGCGTGGCCACCATCATGGGGTCCATCGACAGCGTGCGGCTGCTGGGCACCAACGACGTGTACATGCCGATCACGCCGATGTTCCATGTCCATGCCTGGGGCCTGCCCTACGTGGCGACCATGCTCGGGCTCAAGCAGGTCTATCCGGGGCGCTACGATCCCGAGTTCCTGGTCCAGCTATGGCGCAAGGAAAAGGTCACCTTTTCCCATTGCGTGCCAACCATCCTGCAAATGGTCCTCAATGCCAAGGGCGCCCAGGACACCGACTTCGGCGGCTGGAAAATCGTCATCGGCGGCAGCGCCCTGAATCGCAGCCTGTACGAAGCGGCCAAGGCGCGGGGCATCCAGCTCACCGCCGCCTACGGCATGTCGGAAACCGGCCCGCTGGTGTCCTGTGCCCACCTCAACGAAGAATTGATGGCCGGCAGTGAGGACGAGCGCACCACCTATCGGATCAAGGCCGGCGTGCCGGGGCCGCTGGTGGAGGCGGCGATTGTCGATGCCGAGGGGCGGTTCCTGCCGGCCGACGGCGAGACCCAGGGCGAACTGGTGCTGCGCGCGCCGTGGCTCACCGAGGGCTATTTCAACGAGCCGCACAAGGGCGCCGAACTCTGGGCCGGCGGCTGGCTGCATACCGGTGATGTCGCCACGCTGGACAACATGGGCTTCATCGACATCCGCGATCGCATCAAGGACGTGATCAAGACCGGTGGCGAATGGATCTCCTCCCTGGACCTGGAAGACCTCATCAGCCGTCATGCGGCGGTACGCGAAGTAGCAGTGGTCGGCATTCCCGATCCGCAGTGGGGCGAGCGACCGTTTGCCTTGCTGGTGATTCGAGAAGGGCATGAGATCGGGGCTCGCGAACTCAAGGAACACCTCAAGCCGTTCGTCGAGCTGGGGCATTTGAGCAAGTGGGCGATCCCGAGCCAGATCGCCCTTGTTACGGAAATTCCCAAGACCAGCGTCGGCAAGCTCGACAAGAAGCGTATCCGCGTCGACATCACCGAATGGCAGAGCAACAACAGCACCTTCCTGTCCACGCTTTAGGCCTTTTTGCCGTGCCCGAAAGGGCACGGCAGCCCCACCAAGCAAGCGCTTGCCTTGTCAAACCGCAAATTTCAGCCATCCTTGCCGTGCCGGCATCTGTCGGCCTGGCGAAAGGACTGTTCCAGAGTGGTCGCGGGCTGCAAATCACACTTTAGAGGGATCAAGCCGTACTACCTGCTGGCTATAGTCCGCTCACGGATTCTCAAGAACGGGGCGCACGCACGAAAGGGCGATGCGACTTCGACGGACGTCGGGACGCTGCCGCTCCCTGCCGCCGAGGTGTTTTTGAAATGTCCATTGCCATAACAATAATGCACATGGAGTAGCGTCGATGACCTCAGCAACCACGTTCTGGCGCCGGGCAAAACTGCCTCTGGCGGTCAGTCTCGCCTCTTCGCTCGCCGGGCCTGCATTCGGCGTCAGTTTCAACATCGGTGAAATCGAAGGCCAGTTCGACTCGTCCCTGTCGGTCGGCGCGAGCTGGTCCACGGCCAAGGCCAACCGGGATCTGATCGGTGTCAACAATGGCGGCAAAGGCTTGTCGCAGACCTCCGATGACGGCCACTTGAACTTCAAGCGAGGGGAAACCTTCTCGAAGATCTTCAAGGGCATCCATGACCTGGAACTGAAGTACGGCGATACCGGCGTGTTCGTGCGCGGCAAGTACTGGTACGACTTCGAACTCAAGGACGAACATCGCCTGTACAAGGACATCAGCGACAGCAACCGCAAGGAAGGCGCCAAGTCCTCCGGCGGGCAGATCCTCGATGCGTTCGTCTACCACAACTATTCCATTGCCGATCAGCCAGGCTCTGTGCGTTTGGGCAAGCAGGTGGTCAGCTGGGGTGAAAGCACGTTCATCCAGGGCGGCATCAACTCCATCAACCCGGTCGACGTGTCCGCATTCCGTCGTCCTGGTGCCGAGATCAAGGAGGGCCTGATCCCGGTCAACATGTTCTACGTGTCCCAGAGCCTGACCGACAACCTCTCGGCCGAGGCGTTCTACCAGCTGGAGTGGGACCAGACCGTGGTGGATAACTGCGGTACGTTCTTCTCCCAGCCGGATGTGATTGCCGACGGTTGCACCGATAACCTGCGGGTGCTGAACAAGCGTTCGACCATTCCGTTGCCGGGCGCCATTCTTCCAATATTGGAAGGCCAGGGCGTCGACATCAACGAAGAAGGCGTGCTGGTACGTCGTGGCCCGGACCGCGATGCCCGCGACAGCGGCCAGTGGGGCGCATCGTTGAAGTACATGTTCGAACCGCTGGACACCGAGTTCGGTGCCTACTTCATGAACTACCACAGCCGTGCGCCGATTTTCAGTGCCCAGGGGGCTGCGCAGCAGTTCTACACTGCGGGGCCCATCGCGGCACTGCGTCCCCTGATCGTAGCGGGTAACTCCAACTACTTCGTCGAATACCCGGAAGATATCCGTCTCTACGGCCTGAGTTTCTCCACGACACTGCCTACCGGTACGGCGTGGAGCGGTGAGATCAGCTATCGGCCGAATGCACCGGTGCAACTGAGCACCACTGACATTCTCTTCGCCGGTGTGACGCCACTTCCCGGATTTGGCAATGCATCGGTGCTCCAGGGCACGCCGGGCCAGGACCTGCACGGCTATAGCCGTAAAGAGATCACTCAGTTCCAGACCACCTTCACGCACTTCCTCGATCAAGTCATGGGCGCCAGCCGCCTGACCCTGGTGGGTGAAATCGGGGTGACCCATGTCGGTGGCCTGGAAAGCAAATCCGACGCTCGCTATGGCCGTGATCCGGTGTTCGGGCCGGGTGAACTGCCCAACGGTTTCTGTAACTCGCTCAATACGTCCACTGCGACGGGGGGCGGCCAGACCATCAACGGCGTCAACAGCAACTGCAACAACGACGGCTTCACCACCTCCACGTCCTGGGGCTACCGCGCTCGCGCCATCTGGGAATACCCGGACGTGTTCGCTGGCGTGAACCTCAAGCCCAACGTGGCCTGGTCCCATGACGTCAAGGGTTACTCGCCGGGCCCTGGCGGCAACTTCGAAGAAGGCCGCAAAGCCGTCAGCCTCGGGCTGGATGCCGAGTACCAGAACACCTACAACGCCAGCCTGGCCTACACCAACTTCTTTGGTGGCGACTTCAGCACCGTGGACGATCGCGACTTCCTGGCGCTCAGCGTCGGCGTGACCTTCTAAGCACCGTATTTCAGGACGACACACTATGAAAATAACAAAGAATCTGTTGCAGGTCGGTGTCTTGGGGCTGTCCCTGCTGGCTGCCAGTGTCATGGCGGCGGTGCCTGCCGCCGAGGCCGACAAGCTGGGCAAGAGCCTGACGCCGATGGGCGCCGAGATGGCCGGCAATGCCGATGGCTCGATCTCGGCCTGGAAACCCATGGCCAAGAACGCCGGTGCCGTGGACAGCAAGGGCTTCCTGGCCGATCCATTCCCGACTGAAAAACCGCTGTTCACCATCACTGCGCAGAACGTCGAGCAGTACAAGGACAAACTCGCCCCCGGCCAGTACGCGATGTTCAAGCGCTACCCGGAAACCTTCAAGATGCCGGTCTACCCGACCCATCGCGGCGCCACCGTGCCGGACGAGGTGTTCGCCTCCATCAAGAAGAATGCGGTCAACACCAAGCTGGTCTCCGGCGGCAACGGCCTGGAGAACTTCGAGACGGCCGTGCCGTTCCCGATTCCCCAGAGCGGCGTCGAAGTCATCTGGAACCACATCACCCGCTATCGCGGCGGCAGCGTGACGCGCCTGGTCACCCAGGCCACCCCGCAGCCCAACGGTTCGTACAGCCTGGTGTACTTCCGCGACCAGTTCGTGTTCCGCGACAAGATGAAGGATTTCGATCCGGCCAACCCTGGCAACATCCTGTTCTACTTCAAGCAACAAGTGACCGCGCCGGCGCGCCTGGCCGGCGGTGTGCTGCTGGTGCACGAGACCCTGGACCAAGTGAAGGAGCCGCGTTCGGCGTGGGTCTACAACGCTGGCCAGCGCCGTGTGCGCCGTGCCCCGCAAGTGTCTTATGACGGCCCGGGTACGGCGGCCGACGGCCTGCGTACCTCCGACAACCTGGACATGTACAACGGCGCACCGGACCGCTACGACTGGAAACTGGAAGGCAAGAAAGAACTGTACATCGCCGCCAACAGCTACAGGATCGATTCGCCGCAACTCAAGTACGCCGACATCATCAAGGCCGGCCACATCAACCAGGACCTGACCCGCTACGAGCTGCGGCGCGTCTGGCATGTGACTGCGACCCTGAAGGAAGGCCAGCGCCACATCTACGCCAAGCGTGACTTCTACATCGATGAAGATACCTGGCAAGCCGCGGTGATCGACCACTACGACGGTCGTGGCCAACTGTGGCGCGTGGCCGAGGCCCATGCCGAGAACTACTACGACAAGCAAGTGCCGTGGTACGCCCTGGAAACCCTCTATGACCTGCAGTCCGGCCGCTACCTGGCGCTGGGCATGAAGAACGAAGAGAAATCGGCCTACGACTTCGGCTTCACCGCCACCACCGCCGACTTCACCCCGAACGCACTGCGTCAGGACGGCATCCGCTAAACCGCTCCACCCGAGGCCGCATCCTCGAAACAACGCCCCGACTGGTTCGGGGCGTTGTTTTGTGTGGGGCTAAACACAAATGAGGAGGTAAACACAAAGTTGTGGCAGGGGGATGCCTGATACGCCTTTCAAGTTGAATCGACTTGTAGCCTTTTTGTAGCCATTTGTAGCACTCCCTTCAATACCTCCTCGTTTACCGCTAGTCTGCGGACATCTGCAACGCCGCCACCCGCATTCCTACAAGAGCCGGCCATGACTGATTTGTCTTCACTTCCGGATTCTGCCCGCGCAGCCATCGCGGTACAGGACGGGCGTTTCTACCGCCCGCCCTTGCCCGATGGCCATGTCGCGCGGCCGCGGTTGTGCGAGCGTTTGGCCGCTGGGCTTGGGGGCAGGTTGCTGTTGGTCAGTGCCCCGGCGGGGTTCGGTAAAAGCTCCCTGGCGGTGGAGTTCTGTCAGAGCCTGCCAGCCCATTGGCAAAGCCTCTGGCTGGGGCTCAGTGCCCGGGACAACGATCCGGGGCGTTTCCTGGAGCGCTTGCTCGAAGGGCTCCAGGCGTTTTTCCCGCAACTGGGGGGCCGGGCACTGGGGCTGCTGAAAATGCGCCAGCGCCATCAACCCTTTGCCTTCGAAGAATGGCTCGATGGCTTGCTGGACGAATTGTCCGCCCACTTGTCGCTCCGTAACCCCTTGCTGCTGGTCCTCGACGATTACCACCTGGCCCAGGGCCCGGTGCTGGATCGCTCCCTGCAATTTTTCCTCAATCACCTGCCCGACGGTTTGCTGGTACTCGTCACCAGCCGTCAGCGCCCGGACTGGCACCTGGCGCGCCTGCGCCTGTCGCGGCAATTGCTCGAACTCAACGAGCAAGACCTGCGCCTGACCCATGACGAAGCCTTGACCCTGCTCCAGCATCACAGCAGCTCGTTGCGCGGCGAGGCGCTGGAAAACCTCATCCAGCGCAGTGAAGGCTGGGTGGCCGGGCTGCGGTTCTGGTTGCTGGCCGCCTCCGAAGCCGGCAGCGAAGGCCTGCTGCCCCAGGCCTTGCACGGTGGGGAAGGGCTGATCCGCGATTACCTGCTCGAAGAAGTTATCGATTGCCTGCCCGCCGAGGTGCAGGCGTTCCTCTACGACACGGCTCCCCAGGAACGCTTTTGCAGTGCGCTGTGCGATGCCGTGCGCGAAGCCCATGACAGCGGCGAAATCCTGCGTTACCTGGCGGCCCACCAGGTCTTCCTGGTGCCGCTGGACGAGCACGGCCATTGGTATCGTTATCACCACCTGTTTTCCGACCTGCTGCGCAGTCGCCCCAGCGCGCCGGCCATGGTCCCGGCCGCGACCCTGCACCTGCGGGCCTGTCGCTGGTTCAACGCCCAGGGCCTGATCGACGAAGCCGTGGAACAGGCCCTGCGGGCCGGGCACCTGGACGTGGCGGCGAACCTGGTGCAGAACCTTTCGGAGGAGCAACTGCTGGCCGAGCAGAACGTCGGCATGTTGCTGCGCTGGAAAATGGATTTGCCCGACAGCCTGCTCATCAGCACGCCGCGACTGATCGTGCTCTATAGCTGGGCATTGGGCCTGGCCTGTCAATTGGACGCCGCCGAAGAGCTGGCCGCGCACTTGAGTCGCTTCCTGCCGGCCCCTTCTGCCACCGCGCAAAAATCCATGCTTGCCCAATGGCTGGCCCTGAGCGGCATCGTCGCCCGTGGCCGCGGCGATCGCGAGGCCACCGTGCGTTATTGCAGCGAAGCCCTGGAGAGCCTGCCGCAAAAACGCTACGGCCAGCGGCTGATGTGCCTGTCCACCTTGTCGAACCTGGCGATTGCCGACGGCGACCTGTGGCGCGCCCGAAACCTGAACCGCGATTCCCTGGAGCTGGCGCAGCGGGTCGGCAACCCATTGTTCGAGGCCCTGGCCCATTACGACCGTGCCCGGGTCTTGCAGGCACGGGGCGAAATCCTGCGGGCGCTGGACGAAGTGCAGCAGGGGTTGCAGCGTTTGCATGCATTATCGCCCCAGCGGCTTTACGCGGTGCGGGCGCGGTTGATCATGTACGAGGGTTTCCTGCTGACCTTGCGCATGCAACCCCAGGTCGGCCTGGCGCGGTTGCAGGCAGGCCTCACCGAAGCCCGCGCCTGCCGCGACATCAGCGTGCTGATCGCCCATTGCGTGATCGCGCGTATCGAAGGTCATGGCGGCGAGTTCGCCCGGGCCTTTGCCGAACTGGCTGAAGCCGAGCGCCTGATGCACATCTGGGACGTTCCGCCGATCTACTACCTGGCAATGATTACCCTGGTCAAATGCGAACTCTGGCTGGCCCAGGGGCGCACCGACCTGGCCGAAGCCTGGCTGGCCCGCTTGGGCCAGACCTACACGGGCGAACGGGCCGCCGCGCCGCCGGAATTCCACCCGCAACTGCCGCTGCATGTCGAATTGCAGCAGGCGGTGCTGGAATCCATCCGGGGTCAACCGATGCTTGCCGAAGGGCGACTCGATGCCCTGCTTGAACACGGCCAGCAAACCGGCCGGCAAATGCTCAGCGTGATGGCCCTCAACCAGAAGGTCGCCTTGCTGTTGAGCGCCGGCCGTGAGCCCGAAGCCCGCCGTACCCTGGCCCAAGCTTTCGAAGCCGCCAGCGGCGGCGTGTTGCAGCCCTTCGAGTGGCTGTTTGGCAAGCACTGTGAATGGTTTCGCGAACAACTGCTGCACGCACCGCCCAGCACGTTGCGCGAACATCTGCTCGAACGCCTGCCCTCGACGGTGGCCCAACCTGTCGACCCGGCGGCACCTGTCGAAACCCTCAGCAGTCGCGAGCGGGCGGTGTTGCAGCTGATTGCCCAGGGCTGTTCGAACCAGGAGATCAGCGAGCAATTGTTCATCTCGCTGCACACCGTCAAGACCCACGCCAGCCACATCAACAGCAAACTTGGCGTCGAGCGCCGCACCCAGGCGGTGGCGCGGGCGAAGGCGTTGGGGTTGTTGGGCTGAGCGAGGTTTTGGCAACGGCGAGAAAAACCTGTGGCGAGGGAGTAAGCTTTCTCGCCACAAAGGCTTTGACAAGGAATCCCTCGATGTTGCCTCTGTACAAAACCATCCCATCCCCCGTCGGCCAGTTGATCCTCGTCGCCCGGGAGACAAGACTGGCGGCCATCCTGTGGGAAAACGAGCGGCTCAACCGGGTGCGCCTGGGGCCTTTGGAAGAAGACACTCGGCATCCGGTCCTCAAGGAAACCGAACGTCAGTTGCTGGATTACTTTGCCGGTCAGCGCCGCCGTTTCGAACTGGAGCTGGACTTTGCCGGCACTGATTTCCAGGTCCGAGTGTGGCACGCACTGCTGACCATCCCCTTCGGTGAAACCCGCAGCTACCGCGATATCGCCGTCCAGATCGGCCAGCCGACAGCGGTCCGGGCGGTCGGTGCCGCCAACGGTCGCAACCCTATCTCGATCATCGCCCCGTGCCACCGCGTCATCGGCAGCTCCGGCAGCCTCACCGGCTTCGCTGGCGGCCTGGCGGCCAAACAATTGCTGCTCAGCCTCGAAGGCCAGCAGACCCTGCAGTTGGCGTTCTGACTGCTACTTCCCTGTGGGACCGTGGATTTTGCATCCATCCCCAATCCCCTGTGGGAGCGGGCTTGCTCGCGAAAGCGGAGCGTCAGCTTGCCTAGGTGCTGGCTGTGCCGCCGTCATCGCGAGCAAGCTCGCTCCCACAGTTGTTTGGGTGTGACTGTAGGTTTTGCATCCATCCCAATCCCCTGTGGGAGCGAGCTTGCTCGCGATAGCGGAGTGTCAGGCAACTTATTTGGCGATTGATACACCGCTTTCGCGAGCAAGCCCGCTCCCACAATGTTTTCAGGCAGGTGGGGATTTTGGGGGGCGCATGCGAGTCGGTGGTTGGCCGTTGGCGTTGTGCTGGTAGATCTTCGTGGGCTGGCCCTGTTCATTGAAGAACACCTGGCCAATACCGGCGCTGTTCCACAGCCGTTCGCCCGCCTCGGCGTGTTCCGGGGTGTGGGGGACGATGCGCATGCTGCGGCGCTTGGTGAACCAGTTCAGGGGCGAGCGGGGGGAGTAGAGCCAACGGTTCAGGCGGTCGAACCATTCCAGCAGCACGGGCGGGAATTCATTCTTGATGCCGCTGCTGGTGATCTGCCAGATACGCGGGCCGCCCTTGCGGTGTGGGATCAGCACCTCGTAGACGAAGGAATAATGCACGTCCCCTGACAGCACCACGTAATTACCCGGTGTACGCGAGTGTCGGAAAATGTTCAGGATCACCTGGGCCGCGCCGCGATGGGCCATCCAGTTTTCCGCGTCCACCAGCAACGGATAACCACACCAACTGAATACCCGCTGCACGGTCTCGATCAGCTTCACGCCGAAGATCGGTGCCGGTGAGACGATGATGGCCGAGGGGTGATCCAACAACGCTTGCTGCAACTCGCTTAGGGCTTCCCAATCCAGCAGGCCGGAAGGTTGCTTGAGGTTGTTCTCACTGCGCCAACGACGGGTGCGGGTATCGAGCACCACCAGGGCCGGGGTGCTCGGCAGTACGTAATGCCACTGCTGGAAACCCAGCAGGGTGTCGATCAATTGGTCCTGGGGTTCGCTGTCGAGGTAGCGGTCTCGGGCGGTGTCGCTCAAGGCCAGGGTCTGCGGGAGCACGTCCGCAAAGGCATCCGGGTTGTTACCCCAGCCTTGACAGAGCATGTAGGCGATCAAGGCATTGCCGATGATACGCTTGGAGAACGGATGGCCGTAGGCCGTTTCCTCCCACTGCGCGGACAGATTCCAGTCATCGGTAATGTCGTGGTCATCGAAAATCATCAGGCATGACAAGTGTGCAAATACCCGCGCCACGCCGTCCAGCCCGGTCTTGAACGCGTCGATGCGTCGCTGTTCCAGGTCGTAGCGCTGGCGCCGCTCGGCGGTCAGTTCGGGGGGCTGCACAGCGATCAGTGTCCAGGGCACCGGCGACCACACCAGTAGATACATCGCCATGACCTCGGCGAAGGTCACCAGGTGATTATCGGCGCTGCTGCTGGTGAAGATCGGCTTGCGCGCCCCGCCGAAAAAGCGCTCGCGCAGGGTTTCGTTGCTCTCCAGTGCCGGTAGCAAATCGGCGCGATGGTAATAACTGGCCGGGTGTTGGTAGAGCTTGGCGCTGTCTTCCACGACGGCGCCGTCCAGGCATTCCTCGAACAGTCCCAAGCGTTCGATCAGCCCGTGAATCGCCCGCAACATGGGCCCGGCGACGTCGTCGGCATAGACCTGGTCGCCACTCATTATCAACAGTGCCGGGCGTTGCGCCGGGTCTTGCGCGAGCAGACGGTCGACACAGAGCAGGCCGTCGTTGGCCGGGTAGTGGGGTTTGCGGCAGGAACCGTGGACCAATTGTTCGATGCGCGAATGCAGCATGAAGTTCGGGCACTGCGCGCCGTCATACAACAGATGCGGCGCCCACTCGGCGATGGGCGCACCGTCCACCAGCAGGTCGTAATCAATCGCCACGTCCTGGGGCAGAGGGGCGTCGAGCGTCACATCGATCAAGTGCACAAACGCCCGCTGCCCCACCGGCACCACGGTGCAACGTGATGCATCGAGTGCCAGGTCGCCGACACCGTCAATGCGCAGCGTCAACGCCAACGCTCGCGTGCCCACCAACCACATCACCAGGCGCGCAGGCTCCAGCCGCCGCAACAGCGGGCCGACCAGGACAGGGGGCAGGGCAAGGGTGATATCGGGGGTGGACGACAGCATCAGCGGAAAAAGCTCTGTTCAGGGAGAGGCGGGGATCATAACGCAATGTGCTGTGCGACTGGGGATAGGGCGGCGGGCACTGTTGTGGCGAGGAAGCAAGCGCCCTCGCCACAGGAAAGTGTCAAGCCTGGCGATGTCACTGGGCGCTGTTGGAGGCCTCGGCCGCCTTGATCAGGTCCGGACCGATCTCTGTCTCGAACTTCGCCCATACCGGTTTCATTCGTTCGCGCCAGACACTGCGCTCTTGCGGTGTGAGGGTGATGATCTCGGTGGTCTTGGCGTCCAGGACGTGCTGCTTGTCCTGTTGGTTGAAGCGTTCCGCTTCCTGGTTGGTATGGGCAGTGGATTCGACCACGATCTTCTCCAGCTCGCTGCGGATATCCGGCGGCAGGCCGTTCCAGAAGTCCGACGTGGTGATCAACATGTAGTCGAGTATGCCGTGGTTGGATTCGGTGACGTATTGTTGCACCTCATTGAGCTTCTGGTTGTAGAAGTTCGAATAGGTGTTTTCCGTGCCGTTGACCAGGCCGGTACGCAGCCCCTGGTACACCACCGAGAAAATCATCGGTTTGGCCTTGGCATCCACCGCCTTGAACTGTTCCTCAAGCACCGCGGAGGTCTGTATCCGGAACGTCAGACCACGGGCATCCTCGGGGGTACGCAATGGCTTGTTGGCCGATAGCTGCTTCATGCCGTTGTGCCAATAGGCCAGGCCGGTGACGTTCTTGCTTTCCATGGACTTGAGCAGTTTCTGACCCTCGGGGCTTTGCTGGAAACGGTCTACTGCGGCGATGTCGTCGAATAGAAAGGGTAAGTCGAACAGCTGCACGGTCTTGGTGTACTGATCGAACTTGGCCAGTGACCGCGCAATGATCTGCACCTCTCCCAGAAGCAGGGCCTCCATCTCCTTGTCATCGCCGTACAGCGTGGAGTTGGGGTAGACCTCGACCTTCACCTTGCCCGGCAGCCGCTCTTCCGCCAGTTTCTTGAACATCAACGCGCCCTGGCCCTTGGGCGTTTGGTCGCCTACCACATGGGAGAACTTGATGACGATCGGCTCAGCCGCCATGACCGTGCCCCACACGCCGAAAGCCAGAGTGCAGGCGAACGCTTTCCATACAGGTTTGAGCATTGCGAAATTCCCTTTGCCTTTACATTCATCGTACGGGCCTCTTCTGAGCCCGGCGTACTGCAGACAACGTCAAGTCTAGGAGAAAAATCATCCGCCGCCGGGTGACGTGTTCCGGCGGGCAAACCATTGGGCTTCTGCTGGGTGGGAGCGGGTTTTAACTGACCGTACGCCTTTCACAGCCCCCTGAGGCTCAAGGCTCCAGCGCCGGCCCCTTCAACTCGAGCTGGTTGCCGTCCGGATCGAAGCAGTAGATCGACCAGCCCTTGCCCTCCGCGCCGTAGCGCATCTGCGCTTTCTCAACGGTCAGGCCAGCTGACGCCAAATGCGCGAGAAGGGTTGGTTCATCGAACGGCTCGATACGCAGGCACAAGTGATCGACGTTGTGCCCCTGCTTTCCGGCCGCCGGTCCACCCTGGCGACCGAGGGGGCCGTCCACGGCAACCAGGTCAATCATCGAAACACCGGTGCCCAGATGAAGCATGCCAAGATCGTCCCGGCGCTTCTTCAGCTCGCAACCGAGCACCGATGTGTAGAAAGCGAGGCTGCGCTCGAGGTCCTTTACGCGCAGGACGATGTGGTCGATGCGTTGAATCGTGAAGTTCTTCATACGGGCCTCATGTGCTCAGTGATGGACGCCAGGGTTACTTCACCTTAGCCATTCATGCTGGAATGGCATCGCAACAACAATCCCCTGTGGGAGCGAGCTTGCTCGCGATGACGCCAGCACATTCAACACAGGTTAGACCGGCCGCATCGCGAACCAGCTCTTCCCCCGCCCGGCATCCTGGTGGCTAAAGTTCATCGACATGCAGTCGATAGGCTCATTCCGGAGACGTGCGCATCTATCGGTGTTTCTCCTCATTGTTCGGTTTGGAATGGAAAGGATAAGCAAGCTTAGGGTCGACAAGCACTTCAGAATAAAGCACCCGGCCGAATCTCCAGTGGGCTGGTTAGGCATCAGCACCGATGTGGCTGATATCCTGGGTGTGATCCACGCCGGCCAGGAGAAAGGCGTAGTACTCATCATCAAGAATGATCGCAGACAGGCTGGCGGCTTGCTCCTCAACGGGGACCTTGGTCATTCTGGCCGCTTCTTCATGCTCCAGGCCATCCGGCACTCGGGAAAACAGCTCGACCTGAACGGGAAAGGATTTGTCCTCAGGATTCTGGAAACGATAAAAAACCGGCGAGTCCCCACTGCTGTCACCATTCTGGCGAATGGCATAGCCGCCGTCCTTGATGAACTTCCAGAACTGCCCGACGAACGCACGATCCAGTGCCTCGACGACCAGGACGATATCCAGATCCTTGGTCAGTCGAAACTCTTCACCCAGTCCCTCCATGGCAATTGAAGCGGCCACCCCGCCGATCAGAACGTAGCTGTCCTGGAAGTCCCTGAAATATTCTCGAAACCGATCTACACCCACTACCATTTCACGTTCTCCATCATTTCATCGAGACACATTTGCACGCGCTCGTCATGGTCATCCTTGAGGCTCAGATAGAGCGAAAAGGGGTCTACCGTCCCCGTGGCGATGTTGCTGCGTGGTGGTTCATAACTCCAAAACTGAATGCAGCATGCGGCGTGGTTTGGCGGTACTTCGAGGTAGGGCGCGGTGGTCTCGAGTTTCGACTTGGCCGTTTTCGAAGTTGAGCCCCATGCGCCGAATTCTTCCCCGTAGGCTGCATTCTTTTCAGTTTGAGCAAGCTCCCGGACATGCTCG
Organism: Pseudomonas sp. NFIX10; assembly: GCF_900111955.1. NCBI lineage: Bacteria > Pseudomonadati > Pseudomonadota > Gammaproteobacteria > Pseudomonadales > Pseudomonadaceae > Pseudomonas > Pseudomonas sp. NFIX10. The sequence goes on from NZ_FOKH01000035.1 coordinate 73,308, forward strand.
AACTGCGCTGCGGTCATTGCAAAGCAAGGGACTTTTGGGCAGCGAGAAGACTCATTTCAGCCAGGGCCGTTTCTCCGGCCAGCAACATTGGGGTGTCATCAAGAACCTGGGGAATTGCATTGAGCCAAAGTGCTTTTTTGACCGGCGTACGCATGGACTCCTTGGTCATCTCCCAAGTCTCCTTTGGGGACAAGTGAAACAGGATCGCGGCCTCACCCATTTCCTTTCCAGGCTTAACAATGTCCAAGTCGGTCAGTTCCTTGATCGCTCTGCTGACGGTCATTTTTGCGTAGGTAAAGGACTTCTCGAAGGTAGCGCGAGAGGTCAGGAGCTGGTGGTGCCATCCCTTGATCAGGAATTGAATCAGCATGGCTTGGGTGGCGGGGCTCAGGACCTGAGGTTTTTCCAGGCGTTGGCGGTAATACTCACGCAAGTCCATGCCAAAGGCCGGAAGAAAAAGCTGATTGCCCGGCACGATGAACTGGACGCCTTTCTCCACCAGCCGCTTGCGGTCATAACTCGGAAGCGTGTCTGTGACGAAAATCATCAAGTCGCCGGTCTCGGGCAGCTTTTTATATGCCTGAAAGTTGTGGATAGCCTGAATATGCTTGGCGACATCCGCAACGCTGGCTTCACGCTGTGGACGTTCCTTGAGAATGAGGCAGCCGGCCCCGAAGATTTCCGTGACGAAAAATTCGTAGCGGTCACGCAACGCATACGGAAGGATCTTGACGTGCTCCCACGGTTTTAAGCGCAGCTTCAGGCCCAGCACGTTCTCTACGTAGACTTTGAGCTCGATCAGATCACGCCTTTCGGGGGAGATCGTGGTCTTGGTGGGGGGCGGGCATAGTCATTCTTCCGTATCAGGATTTCAGCACGGTATTAGAGGTTTTGATAGCGTGCAAAATTCTTGATCTTTCTAGATGGATATTGGTTTCTGACCTCCCGCCTCAATGGGGTTGCTACGCTGGTACTGCCAAGATTTGGAACCTGCTTTTCTGAGGGCGGCAGAGATCCATCACTCGAAAACCAATCCCTCACACCCTTTGGCCTCAACCATCTGCTCAAACACCGGCAACCGCGCGACAAACTCCGTGTCGAACGCCAGATACCGATCCTGCGCCGCCAAGTAACGAATCTCCGGCTTTACCTGCGCAATATCCTTGGAAGACAGCTTCACCACCTCATGGCTGCGCTGATTCCAAAACCACGCCAAGGTCTGTGTGCCGAACGTATTCGTCCGGTAATTCCACACCCACCAATCCCCGTGCCCCCGGGCAACATGAAGCTGCCCATGAAAGGTGCGCAACGTGATGACTTGCTTGGGCTGGGTGACGAGCAAGCGCGTGTCCTGGCGCAGTTCACTGCCGAAACCGTCCAGCGTCGCCTTGGTCTTGGCGCCGGTCATGACGTTGAAGCGCCACGCCAACAGCACCGTCTCCTGATAATCCGAATGCTCGACGTTCTGCCGCGTGCCTTCGCTGAACAGCAGAATCTCGTCACCCCCCAGGTAAGCCGTTGACGCCCTGAGTTTATAGCCCTCGGCAGGCATCGCCCGGGCGACGATGGCTGGTTGTGGAGGGTCTTGATTCCAGACCCAGCACTTCGGCCCGTTGTGCTGCATGAACAGCAAGCGGCGAGGGCCGATGGGCAGGATCGTCAGTTCATCCGCGTACTCGAAAATCACCTCGCTGCTGTCCGCCGTGATCCGCCAGACCCGCGTCAAATGCTCGGGTTCGTAGATACGTTGACGTTCGAATATCTCCGAGCCCACCACCACGCAAGGCTGTTCAAACTCCGGCCATTGCACCCCGGCAGGCCCGAACGCCGCGATCTCATCGCCTTGACGAATTTCGTATTGGTAGCGGTCGTCCGCACTGTAATCGCCGCGTATGACCCGACGTTTCCACAGGCTGCGCCGGGCATCGGCATCGATGAGCTGAAGGTCCGCGCCGTCCACGCCATCGGCCCGGTGTTCGAGCATGTCCTGCTCGGCGGGCGGCCATTGGTTGTAATCGATCAGAAAGCATAACCACTGGTCGTCGTCCTGCTCGGTGATGGCGGCCCAACCGTTGCGGTAGTTGTATTCGTGCACATAGGTGGCGCCGGGATAGTCATGGACTTCCTGCAGCCACTTCACCTTGCTGCGCTTGGGTTTGGCCAGCTTGCGTTCGACGGCGGCAGGCTTGGGCGGCTCGATCAAACTCGCCGTGAACCTCGGTTCGTCGCGCTGGCTCTGCCAGTGCCGGGCAAAGGCCTCGCGCTGAGCGACCGGGACAATCACCGGTCGATAATCATCGCCACCGGCGTCCAGGTTCCACAAGTCATAACCCTGACCCGCCAACACCGGCGCCAGCGCCTCGAAACAGACCTCGGGCATCTCGTTGGACAGCTCATCCAACAACGCCTCGAACCCTGGACCGGCAAACACACCGATGTCGGGATAGTAATGCTGCAACAGCCCGAGCAAGTCGCTGCCCGGTGTTTTCCAATCGATATGAACCAACGGATCGAATTGCGATTGCATCACGCCTGTCTTCCTGTGGTTTCTCTGCGGCCATCTTAGCTGCACACCGCCGAAGCCCCAAAGCGATGATAGGCCGGGCACAGGCCACTGTGGGAGCGAGCTTGCTCGCGATAGGGCCG
>NZ_FOKH01000032.1:0-80459 GCF_900111955.1 Pseudomonas sp. NFIX10
TGCTCACGTCGTTTCAGCGTGGGGATTTCAGAAATGCCGATGCCTTCATCGCTTTTCTGGGCCTAGACCTGCGTATATCGGACTCAGGGAAAAAGAAGGGACGCCGCTGCCTGTCTAAGCGAGGTGACCCAGAGGCCCGTCGATTGATGCATAACGCCGCGATGTCGGCGAGGCGCACAGCGGCATGGAAGGGTTTTTATGAGGCACTAAGGGCCCGGGGACTCAGCACAACCGAAGCATTAGTAGCACTGGCCCGCAAGCTTGCCCGAGTGGTATTCGCCCTGCTGAAGAATCAGAGCGAATACTTACCGAAAGGCATTTAGGGGGTAGCCCTGCACCATAGAATCTCCCACAGTTGTATCTGGGTGCTCGAGCTAACCGCGCCGATCCAACAGATTCACCACCACCCGATCCACCAACCCCCACACCCGCTGCTTGAACCGCTTCCACAGCGGTCGGCGCTGCCAGGCGTCGAGGCTGACTTGCAGGCTCTGGGCGAAATCCCGTTCGAAACTGGCCGCCACGGCGCTGCTGAGCCTGGAATCCAAGGCTTCCAGATTGGCTTCCAGGTTGAAGCGCAGGTTCCAGTGATCGAAATTGCAGGAGCCGATGCTGACCCAATCATCCACCAACACCATCTTCAGGTGCAGGAAACACGGCTGGTACTCGAAAATCTGCACGCCGGCCCTGAGCAATCGCGGGTAGTAACGGTGCCCGGCGTAGCGCACGGACGGGTGATCCGTGCGCGGGCCGGTCAGCAGCAGGCGCACGTCGATGCCCCGGGCGGCGGCCTTGCGCAAGGAGCGGCGCACGTTCCAGGTCGGCAGGAAATACGGCGTCGCCATCCAGATGCGCTTCTGGCCGCTGTTCAATGCCCGGGACAGCGACTGCAGGATGTCGCGGTGCTGGCGGGCGTCGGCATACGCCACCCGGCCCATGCCCTCGCCCGCTGGCGGGACGCGGGGCAGGCGCGGCAGGCCGAAGTTGGACGCCGGTTTCCAGGCTCGACGATGTCGGTTGGCGAGCCATTGGCGGTCGAACAGCAACTGCCAGTCGAGCACCAGCGGGCCGACGATTTCCACCATCACCTCATGCCAGTCACTGTGGTCGTCGAGAGGGTTCCAGAATTCATCGGTCACCCCGGTGCCACCGACCACGGCCAGGCGTTGGTCCACCAAGAGCAGCTTGCGGTGATCCCGATAAAGGTTGCGCACCCAGCGGCGCCAGCTCAGGCGATTGTAGAAACGCAACTCCACCCCGGCCTCGGTCAGGCGTTTACGCAGGGCCAGGGTAAACGCCAGGCTGCCATAGTCATCGAACAGGCAGCGCACGCGAACGCCCCGCTCGGCGGCCTGCACCAGTGCCTGGACCATCGCCTCGGCGCAGGCCCCCGCCTCCACCAGATACAGCTCCAGCTCGACCTGCTCCTGGGCACGGGCGATTTCCACCAGCATGCGTGGGAAGAACTGTGGGCCGTCGATCAACAGCTCGAAGCGATTGCCTTCACGCCAGGGAAAGACCGGGCCGCTCATGTCAGCGCGCCGTGAAGATCAGCACCGCATTCACCGGCACCGACAGACTGATGGCCGACAGCCCGGCCAGGTGGCGCAGCTTTTCCAGGCCCGGCGCCAGATCGAAATCCGCCGCGTTGAGCACCACCGGCTCCAAGGTCACCACTTGGAAGCGGCGTTCATCCAGGCGCGTCGCCAGCAGTTCGACGGGGTACTCATGCTGCTTGCCGTGCAGGTTCACCGTCAGCGGCAGGCGCAACTCCAACTGCGCGCCGTTGGCCAGGTCCTGGATCGGCGCCAGGTCGATCTTGGCGGTAACGGTGGCTTCGGCGAATTGCTTGATCTGGAACAACTCGGCGCGCATGCGCTCGTCCCGCAGGGGAATGCCGCTGTTGATGGATTCCAGCTCCACTTCCAGGCGCGCCAAGCCGTCGGGCTGGACTTGGCCGTGCAGCACCAGGAAACGCTGGACCTCGGAAACGTTGCCGTTTTTGCTGCTGATAAACGACAACCGCGACGACTCGCCGTCCAGGTACCAGTCGGCCTGGGCCGGCAGCGCTGCGCAGGCCAGCAGCAAGCTGGCGACCGCGTGAGGGGAAAACCGCTTGAACATACACACTCGGGGGGCAGATAAACCTGTGGCGAACCTTAACCGGGCCGAGGGCGCTTGCAAACAGTCTGTTTCAACAACTGTACCTGCTCGCCACAACAGCGGTCGTTGCAGGCCAATCTCAAGGCTCCAGCCGACACCCCTGCCGCTCCCCCAACCATTGCGCACTGTGGCTGCGCCCCAATCCACTGACGGTGACGCGCTTGGCTTCAGGGGTTTCGAGAAAATCGCGGGTGGGCACTGACTGCTTCACATAACCCCGACAATACTCGACCGGTTGCTGCATCACATAGCGGCATGAGCAGTATTCCTTGGCGGTGTAGGCACTGATGATGTCGGGGAAGGCCCGCAATGCCACCCGCTCCAGCCAGACCCAACTGAACAGGGCAATAAGTAGCGCCGACAGCAAGGTCAGCAAGATTTTGCGCCTCATGGCTGCCCCTTCCCGACGAACGCCGCCATGGCACGCTTGAGCAGTTCGTTATGGCGATAGCTCCCGTCGCGGTCGTCGCCGTAGCGCACGATCACCAGTCTGGCGCTGGGGATGACGTACAGCGCCTGGCCCCAATGGCCCAGTGCGGCGAAGGTATCCGGCGGCGCATCGGGCCAGGGGTGGAGCCCCGGATCGGCGCCGCGGTTGAGCCACCAGTGCCCGCCCGGCACGGCTTCGTCCTGGCCGGCCTGGAAGTGCACGAACGGTTCGCGGCTGAACGCGACCCAATCCTTGGGGATCAGTTGCCGTTCGCCCCAGCGGCCGTCCCGTTGCATCAACAACCCGACACGCGCCAGGTCCCGCGCCGTGAGGTAGGCATAGGACGATCCCACGAACGTGCCGCTGGCGTCGGTTTCCCAAGTCGCGTGGCGGATGCCCAGGGGCTCGAACAGGGCCGTCCAGGGATAATCGGGATAACGTGCCGCACCGACGATGTTTTTCAGGGCCGCCGCCAACAGGTTGCTGTCACCGCTGGAATAACGAAACGCCTGCCCCGGGGGGCTGAAGCTTTCATGCCGCGCGGTAAACGCCGCCATGTCATGACGCCCGCGGGTATAGAGCATCGCCACCACCGAGGACTTGAGCGGCGCGTATTCGTAGTCCTCCTGCCAGTCCAGGCCAGACGCCCAGTGGAAAAGATCGGCCAGGGTCAGGCCCGGATGCCGGTTCAAGGGTGGGTAGTACTTGGCTGCCGGATCGTCCAGGGCAAAGCGCTGTTCACCGTAGGCCACGCCGAACACCGTCGCCAGCAGGCTTTTGCTGATGGACCAGGTCAGGTGTGGGGTCTGGGCGGTGGTCGGTCCGGCGTAGCGTTCATAGACCAGTCGACCGTCCTGGATCACCAGCAGCGCATCGGTGCGGATGCCCTCACGGCTGGCATCGTCCCGGAGCGGGAAGGCGTAGTGTTCCAAGGCTTCGATGGCCGGCCCGCTCGGGGTCGGGCCGCTTGGCCATTGCTCGCCGGGCCAGTCTTCGGCCTGGACGCTCAGGTTGAGTATCAGCAGCGGGATCAGGAACCAGCCTTTGGACATGCTTGGGGCTCGCAGGGTTTAACCTTCAGAGCCTATGCAGACTTGATGACAATTTGAGTTTGTATGCCCCCTGTGGGAGCGAGCTTGCTCGCGATAGCGCCGGATCAGCAACAGTGATGTTGGCTGACACGCCGCCATCGCGAGCAAGCTCGCTCCCACAAGGGATGGTCGTCTGGAGGGCTATCCCAACGCCTTGGCCAACCGCTTGGCCCGGGCCCCCGCCGCAAGGTCCATCACACTTTTATCCCGCGTCCACATCTCGCGCCAGGCCGCGGGCCCGGCAGCCAGGGCAGCGTCGAGTTCGCCGTCGAGCCCTTGGAACTGGGCGAACAACCCGCCCAGCAGCACATGCCCGGCAGGGCTGGAAGGGTTGTGGCGACTCACCTCCGCGCAGCCGGCCAGCAACGCCAGCAGGCGCAGTTGCAACACCTGAGGCCAGGCACATTCCTGCCCGACGCCATACAACCAGGCCGTCATCGCGCTGAGAACATAGAGGTCTTCCAGGGTGCGGAACGGTTTGACGTAGGCGTCCCAGCCATCACCGGCCAGCAACTCGCACAGCGCGCCTTCGAGCCGCACGCGGCCATGGCTGATGTCCGGCATCAGGCCCATGGCGGGGAGTTTTTCCAAGGTCACGCCGGGCTCGCCCGCATAGGCCACGGCCAGGTTCAGCCGTGGCGTTTCGCCGGGCGCTTCGCTGCGAGCGGCAATCAATAGCCACTCGGCGGCGTCGCCAGCGGTGACGAAATCCTTGCGCCCGCTCAGGCGCAAGTCGTCGAGGCGGGTTTGCATGTCCGCCGGACGCAGGCTGCGTTGTTCGGTGGCGCACAGGGCGCCAAGGCTCTGGGGCGCGCTCGGCCAAAGCACCCGCAGCGCCGCCTGGTACCCCACCAGGAACGCCAGCCCCGGCGTGGCCATCGACCGAGCCCCGACCACGGCCAACTCGAACGGCGTCACCGGCCCCAGGCGTTGCAGCAACGCGGCATAACCTTCAGCCAGGTTCGGATAAGTGGGCAGGCGCTCGCCACGTTCGATCAGGGTGTGCCAGGGCATGAGAGGGGCTCCTTGAAGGCTGTCATATAAGCATCACCAAAGCTTCATGGCGATGACACCGGGGCTACATAGCCTGACTTTGCACAACATGGCTGCATAAAGAAAGTCGACAGGCTGCAACTGAACAGCCCGCACGGAGATTCGCTATGACCCAGATCGCCCGCATCAGCGACACCGGCAATGAACGCCGCCTGCAAGCCGAACGCCTGATCGGCGCCCACGCCTTGCAAGAAGCCCAGGCCCTGCGCTTCAACGTCTTCAGCGGCGAATTCAACGCCAAGCTCAAAGGCGCGGAAGTGGGTCTGGACATGGATGACTATGATGTTCACTGCGCCCACATCGGCGTACGCGACCTGAACACTGGCCGCCTCGTGGCGACCACGCGCCTGCTCGACCACCAGGCCGCCAGCAGCCTGGGCCGGTTCTACAGCGAAGAAGAATTCAGCCTCCACGGCCTGGTCCATCTCAAGGGCCCGATCCTGGAAATCGGCCGTACCTGCGTCGACCCAGCCTACCGCAACGGCGGCACCATCGCGGTGCTCTGGGGCGAACTGGCCGAAGTCTTGAACGAAGGCGGCTACAGCTACCTGATGGGCTGCGCGAGCATTCCGATGCAGGATGGCGGCATCCAGGCCCAGGCAATCATGCAGCGCCTGCGCGAACGCTACCTGTGCACCGAACACCTGCAAGCCGTGCCGAAAAAACCATTGCCGACCCTGGACGTGCCGTCCAACGTGATCGCCGAAATGCCACCGCTGCTCAAGGCCTACATGCGCCTGGGCGCGAAGATTTGCGGCGAGCCGTGCTGGGACGAGGACTTCCAGGTGGCCGATGTGTTCATCCTGCTCAAGCGCGACGAACTCTGCCCGCGCTACGCCCGCCACTTCAAGGCAGCCGTGTAATGAGCCGGTTACGGGTGTACGCGCGTATCGCGCGAGTCTTGCTGGTGGTGACCCTGGGCCTGAGCATGGCCAGCGTGTTCGGCCTGTTCGAACGCCTGGGGGTTGCCAACTCCATGGTCCGCCGCCAGCGCTGGTCGCGGTTCTTCATGGCGCGGCTGAGCCACGCCCTGCCCTTTTCAGTCACCGTCCATGGTCAACTGCCGCAACGGCCGATGCTGTGGGTCAGTAACCATGTGTCCTGGACCGACATCCCGTTGCTGGGCATGCTCACGCCGATGTCATTCCTGTCCAAGGCCGAAGTGCGCACCTGGCCGGTGGCCGGATGGCTGGCCGCCAAGGCCGGTAGCCTGTTTATCCGGCGCGGGTCGGGTGACAGCCAACTGATCCGCAAACAAATGAGCCGCCACCTGGAACAGGCCCATCCGCTGCTGATGTTCCCGGAAGGCACCACCACCGATGGCCGATCCCTGCGTACCTTCCACGGTCGCTTGTTGTCGGCGGCCATCGATGCCGATGTCGCATTGCAGCCGGTGGCGATCCGTTACCTGCGCAACGGTGAGCCGGATTCGTTGGCACCGTTCATTGGCGATGATGATCTGCTGTCGCACCTGATGCGCCTGTTCGCCCATGATCGGGGCGACGTGCATATTCACCTGCTGCAACCCATCGCCTGCCACGGCCAGGAACGCGCGGCCCTGGCATTCCAGGCGCAACAGGCGGTGCACAAGGCGTTGTTCGGGACGATTCCCGAGAAACAGCAAGCGCCGATGCGGCCTGCCATCGCGGCTTGAACCGGATCTTGTGGAGATCCCTTGTGGGAGCGAGCTTGCTCGCGATAGCGGCTTAATATTCAGCAAATGAGCTGGCTGATAGACCGCTATCGCGAGCAAGCTCGCTCCCACAATTAGATCTGCGGCGTGACTTGGTTTTGGGCAAAATCCTGAAGCTGAGGGTAGAACAAGCCGAAGTCTTCGCTCAGCGGCTCATAAAGCTCGATCAACTCCGCCATCGCCCCGGCCAGTTCCTCGGGTCGGGACAGGCGGCGGGAAATGCCGCGCAGTACCTGACCCAGCACGTCGAATTCCCGATAAGACCCCAGCCAGTCATCCGCCGCCATATACGGCGCGATCTGTGCCAGGCGCCCTGGCAACTGCGGTTCGGTGCGCAGTACCTGGTAGACACGGGACGTGAAATCCACCAGCGGTCCTTCGCCGTACAACGCCCAGTCCCGGGCCAGGCAGTGGTCGAAAAACACGTCGAGCACGATCCCGGCATAGCGCCGTCGCACCGTGGAAAAACGCGACAGGGCAATGTCCACCAAGGGATGGCGGTCGGTGTACATGTCGATGCGCCGATGCAGGGCAATCGCCGCTTCGATCTGCGGATCGTACTGCCCTTGCAACGGCCCTTTGACGAAGTCGCCGTAGAGGCTGCCGAGCAGTTGTTCCCGGCCAGGGCCGCCGAGGTGCAGGTGCGCGAGATAATTCATGGCCCGCAGCTTAGCACCCCTGCGCCCATATCGTTATAACCCGATATAGCGATTTGTTCGGCATTCAGATCAAATCCATATTGGTGTATCGCGAAATAACGATTTAAGGTTCGCTCTATCGCGATATAGCGTTTTACTCACCCTGAGCTTGCCACCCATGACCCTCGACCTCGACGAAATAATAAAAGCCCTGGCGCACCCAGTACGGCGAGACATCCTCAACTGGCTCAAAGACCCCAAGGTCCAGTTCCCCGAGCAGTTGCACAACCACGAGTTCGGCATTTGCGCCGGGCAGATCGACCAGCGTTGCGGCCTGTCGCAATCCACGGTGTCTGCGCACTTGGCGGTGTTGCAACGGGCGGGGCTGATCACCAGCCAGAAGGTCGGTCAATGGCACTTCTTCAAACGCAACGAGGAAGTGATCCAGCAGTTCCTTAAGCAAATGAGCCAAGAGCTCTGACCCGACAAGGACCCATCATGCCCCTCTCACTCCTGATCCTGGCCCTGAGCGCCTTCGCCATCGGCACCACCGAGTTCGTCATCATGGGCCTGTTGCCCGATGTGGCGGCCGACCTGGGCGTGTCGATTCCCGGCGCCGGCTGGCTGGTGACCGGCTACGCCCTGGGCGTGGCCATCGGTGCACCGTTCATGGCCCTGGCCACCGCCCGGCTGCCCCGCAAGGCCGCCCTGGTGGTGTTGATGGGGATTTTCATCGTCGGCAACCTGCTCTGCGCCATCGCTAGCGACTACAACGTGCTGATGTTCGCCCGGGTCGTCACCGCCCTGTGCCACGGCGCGTTCTTCGGTATCGGTTCGGTGGTGGCCGCCGGACTGGTGGCGCCCAACAAGCGCGCCTCGGCCGTGGCCCTGATGTTCACCGGCCTGACCCTGGCCAACGTGCTCGGCGTACCGCTGGGCACCGCACTGGGCCAGGAAGCCGGCTGGCGCTCGACCTTCTGGGCCGTGACCGTCATCGGTGTGATTGCCCTGATCGGCCTGATCCGCTTCCTGCCGGCCAAGCGCGATGAAGAGAAACTCGACATGCGCTCGGAACTGGTAGCGCTCAAAGGCGCCGGCCTGTGGCTGTCCCTGAGCATGACCGCGTTGTTCTCCGCCTCGGTGTTCACCCTGTTCACCTACGTCGCCCCGTTGCTGGGCGAAGTGACCGGCGTGTCGCCCCGTGGCGTGACCTGGACCCTGGTGCTGATCGGCCTGGGCCTGACCCTGGGCAACATCATCGGCGGCAAGCTGGCGGACAAGAGCCTGGCGAACACCCTGATGGGCGTCTTCCTCACCATGGCCGTGGTGTCCACCGTACTGAGCTGGACCAGCGTGGCGCTGATCCCCAGTGAAATCACCCTGTTCCTCTGGGCCACCGCCTGCTTCGCTGCCGTGCCGGCCCTGCAAGTCAACGTGGTGACCTTTGGCAAAGATGCACCCAACCTGGTGTCCACCCTGAACATCGGCGCCTTCAATATCGGCAACGCCCTGGGCGCCTGGGTCGGCGGCAGCGTCATCGACCATGGCCTGGGCCTGACCTCCGTGCCCCTGGCCGCCGGCGCGCTGGCCGTACTGGCGCTGCTGGTCACCCTGATCACTTTCCGCCAGGGCGGCAATGCCGACCTGGCCCCGGCCACTCATTGACTTTTAATCCTTCCACTTTCGAGGTTTTATCTTCATGGCGACTATTTTCGACCCCATCAAACTCGGCGACATCGAGCTGAAGAACCGCATCATCATGGCTCCACTCACCCGCTGCCGCGCCGACGCAGGCCGCGTCCCCAACGCGTTGATGGCCGAGTACTACGTGCAACGCGCCTCCGCCGGCCTGATCCTCAGCGAAGCCACTTCCGTCACGCCGATGGGCGTGGGCTACCCGGACACCCCGGGCATCTGGTCCAACGACCAAGTGCGCGGCTGGGCCAATATCACCAAGGCGATCCACGGCGCTGGCGGCAAGATCTTCCTGCAACTGTGGCACGTGGGCCGGATCTCCCATCCGTCGTACCTCAATGGCGAAACCCCGGTGGCGCCCAGCGCGATCCAGCCCAAGGGCCACGTGAGCCTGGTCCGTCCGCTGGCCGACTACCCGACGCCGCGCGCACTGGAAACCGCTGAAATCGCCGACATTGTCGACGCCTACCGTGTCGGTGCCGAGAATGCCAAGGCCGCGGGTTTCGACGGTGTGGAAATCCATGGCGCCAACGGCTACCTGCTCGACCAGTTCCTGCAAAGCAGCACCAACCAGCGCACCGACCAGTACGGCGGTTCCCTGGAAAACCGTGCCCGCCTGTTGCTGGAAGTGACCGACGCAGCCATTGAAGTCTGGGGCGCCGGCCGAGTGGGCGTGCACCTGGCACCACGGGCCGACGCCCATGACATGGGCGACGAAAACCGTCTGGAGACGTTCAGCTACGTGGCCCGTGAACTGGGCAAGCGCGACATCGCCTTCATCTGCTCCCGTGAGAAGGAAGGCGATGACAGCATCGGTCCGCAACTCAAGCAAGCCTTCGGCGGCCCGTACATCATCAACGAACGCTTCACCAAGGACAGCGCCAACGCCTGGCTGGCAGCTGGCAAGGCTGACGCGGTCGCCTTCGGGGTTCCGTTCATTGCCAACCCGGACTTGCCGGCACGCCTGAAGGCCAATGCGCCGTTGAACGAGCCGCATCCTGAAACGTTCTATGGGAAAGGCCCAGTGGGGTACATTGATTACCCCGTGATGTAAGCTCGCACCAGCCGCTTTATAAAAAAGCCCCGACTCGAAAGAGCCGGGGCTTTTTTATACCTGCAGAACTTCAACCACACTCAGTCATCGCGAACAGCAACATTAAATAACAAGGCAACTTTCATCTGGCATGGATTCAATCACGCAACGGCGCTAATAATAACGCTCGAACGCACCACTCACTTAAACAAAGGATTGAAACTTACAGCTCATTCAACCCCATACTAAGAACTTGAACACTCCGGCAACACCAACTAACCAAACACCATCAGTTTGCAGGCGAACGCCAGCGAGCCGTGTATTTATGAGAGATGCCTCACCATGAACATCCTGAAAAACTTCATTATCGCCCTCCTGCTGGGCCCCGCCATGGTTGCCCACAGCCAGGCCAATACCGAAGTAACCGTGGAGATTGCCAACAACACCCGCGGCACAATGAAAATGAACAACCTGCTAACCGACCCACCCCAGGCCGAGGATTTTTCCTTGAGCGCCCATGACATCGATCCGAAATCAACTTATAGATTCCATATCGAGCACTTCAGGGATTACACCTATCCCGGACCTGGCTGGCGCCCGACATTAAAAAAAGTCAAACCTGTCGAACTGGTCCTTAATTATGAAATGAGCCATTTCAACTTTGAATGTCAAATGCACACCCGCTTGCAAGTCTCCATCGTGCCTGGCGCTTTGGAACCCAGCTATAAGCCGACGTGGAAGAGCAACACGACTTACACCGGCAATGGCGAATACACGTGCCGCTCGGAAATTTCCCGGAAGATGCTTGAGCCACCCTTCAATTACACCGTTCGCCTCATTATCGAACCAGGTCGGTGAGCCTGCGGCCCCGCCAAGACGTTGACATGAGCCTGCGGTTCTCCCGCAAGCTGACTCCGTGGGATCGGGAGCCGACGGAGTCACTGCCGGTCACGAAACAAATCCCCTACAAAATTTGTTCATGATTGCCTTTCAACCACGACAGCATTCAGTTTATAAAAGCTATTTTGAACACTTGTCACGAAACAAGCTGAAGCAATTACTCATTTTGTTTCATTTGCGCAGGCTAGGGCTCAGGCGCAGCATGTCCAGCCCGATATCCACCCAGCGCTCAGCCTCACCGGCCAGGGGGAAGCTATCGGGGGCCAGCAGCCACTGATAAAGAATACCGTCGACATAGGCATGCAGGGCAATCGCCGCCCTTTCCGGCTCCAGGTCCGCCGGTAGCTGGCCGCGATTCATCGCATTGCGCAACGACAAGGCAATACGCACATTACAGTCGAGACTGACTTGGCGCCGCTGCTGGCGCAGGTCGCACATTTCATCGGTGAATTCACACTTATGGAACAGAATCTCATTAATGCGTCGGGTCTTCGGGTCCAGGGCAACTTGTTGAAACAATTGCACCAGCAGCTTGCGCGTACAGCCCAGCGGGTCAAGCTCCTCTTCATTCTCACTGGCGCGGGCCAAGTCATCGAGCGGCTCATGCAAGGTATCGAGCATGGCCTGGAGCAGGTCCGCCTTGTTGCTGAAATGCCAATAGATGGCACCGCGCGTCACGCCGGCCAGCGTCGCGATATCCGCCAGAGTGGTGCGGGCCACGCCTCGCTCGAAGAACGCCTTTTCGGCCGCTTCGACTATCTGGCTGCGAGTCTCCTGGGCTTCCTCTTTGGTACGACGGACCATGGCAGTAAACACCTCAATCAGGATTGCGTCAGCAATGCGTAAGAATCAGCAGAACAGAATATGGGGCGACGTCGCTTGAAGCGCGCCCCCGATCTACCCGTGCCCTTTGTCAGGCTTTTGTAAATCCGGATATTACGCAATTTGGCTGTTTACAAACAACCGTGTACGTAAGTATATTTCTTAGCATCCTACTAATTGAATTACTGCTGTTTTTTACCTTCCACCTTCGAGTGCGCCCCTTGCGCGCCTGGACCCGAGGATTTCCATGCAATTTAAGCCAGCTGTTACTGCTCTGGTTACCGCCATCGCCCTGGCATCGCTGCTCAGCGGATGCAAAAAGGAAGAGGCTGCCCCGGCAGCGCCCCCTCCTCAGGTCGGCGTCGTAACCCTCAAGACCCAGCCCTTCACCTTGACCTCGGAACTGCCGGGCCGCACCAGCGCGTTCCGCGTCGCCGAAGTACGGCCACAGGTCAACGGCATCATTCTCAAGCGCCTGTTCAAGGAAGGCGCCGACGTCAAGGCCGGCCAGCAGCTGTACCAGATCGACCCTGCGGTCTACGAAGCGACCCTCAAGAGCGCCGAGGCCAACCTGCGCTCCACCAAGTCGATTGCCGACCGCTACAAGCAGTTGGTGGATGAACAGGCGGTGAGCCGTCAGGAATACGATACCGCCGTGGCCAATCGCCTGGAATCGGAAGCCAACCTGCAAACCGCCCAGATCAACGTGCGCTACACCAAGGTCTACGCACCGATTTCCGGTCGCATCGGCCGCTCCTCGGTCACCGAGGGTGCGCTGGTGAGCAACGGCCAGACTGATGCCCTGGCAACCATTCAGCAACTGGACCCGATCTATGTCGACGTGACGCAGAGCTCGGTCGAGCTGCTGCAACTGCGCCGCGAACTGGAAAGCGGCCGTTTGCAAAAGGCCGGCGAGAACGCGGCCATGGTCAAGCTGACCCTGGAAGACGGCAGCCAGTATCCGCACGAAGGCAAGTTGGAATTCTCTGAAGTGTCGGTTGACCAGACCACCGGCTCCGTGACCTTGCGCGCCGTGTTCCCCAACCCTGACCACACCCTGCTGCCGGGCATGTTCGTCCACGCGCAATTGCAGGCCGGTGTGAACAGCGCGGCGATCCTGGCACCGCAGCAAGGTGTGACCCGCGACCTCAAGGGCACCCCAACCGCCCTGGTGGTGGGCGCGGACAACAAGGTCGAGCTGCGCCAGCTCAAGGCCAGCCGCACCGTCGGCAGCCAGTGGCTGATCGAAGACGGGCTCAAGGCCGGCGATCGCCTGATCACCGAAGGGTTGCAGTACGTACGGCCAGGCGTGGAAGTCAAGGCCACCGAAGCCACCAACGTTGGCACCAAGAACCCGGCCCCCGCACAGGCAGCTGATAAAGCCGCCGGCGGCAAAGGGGAGTAAACCATGTCGAAATTTTTTATCGACCGTCCGATTTTCGCCTGGGTGATCGCCCTGGTGATCATGCTGGTCGGGGCCCTTTCGATCCTCACATTGCCGATCAACCAGTACCCGAGCATCGCACCGCCGGCCATTGCGATCCAGGTGACCTACCCGGGTGCGTCCGCGCAAACCGTGCAAGACACCGTGGTGCAGGTCATCGAGCAGCAACTCAACGGTATCGACAACCTGCGTTATGTGTCCTCGGAAAGTAACTCCGACGGCAGCATGACCATCACCGCGACCTTCGAGCAGGGCACCAACTCCGATACCGCCCAGGTCCAGGTCCAGAACAAGCTGAACCTGGCCACCCCATTGCTGCCGCAAGAAGTGCAGCAACAGGGCATCCGTGTCACCAAGTCAGTGCGAAACTTCCTGATGGTGATCGGCGTGGTGTCGCGTGACGGCAGCATGACTCGGGAAGACCTGTCCAACTACATCGTGTCCAACATGCAGGACCCGATTTCGCGCACCGCCGGTGTCGGTGACTTCCAGGTCTTCGGCGCCCAGTACGCCATGCGGATCTGGCTCGACCCGGCCAAGTTGAACAACTTCAACCTGACCCCGGTGGACGTGAGCACGGCCATTTCAGCGCAGAACGTCCAGATCGCTTCCGGCCAGCTCGGCGGCCTGCCTGCCGTGCCCGGCCAGCAACTGAACGCCACCATCATCGGCAAGACCCGTCTGCAGACCGCCGAGCAGTTCAAGGCCATCTTGCTCAAGGTCAATCCGGACGGCTCGCAAGTGCGTGTCGGCGATGTGGCGGATGTCGCCCTCGGCGGTGAAAACTACAGCATCAACGCCCAGTTCAACGGTGCCCCGGCTTCCGGCCTGGCGGTGAGGCTCGCCACCGGCGCCAACGCCCTCGACACGGCCAAGGCCCTGCGCAAGACCGTCGACGACCTCAAGCCTTTCTTCCCGCAAGGCCTGGAAGTGGTGTTCCCGTACGACACCACCCCGGTGGTGAGCGAGTCGATCAAGGGCGTGGTCGAGACCCTGGTCGAAGCGGTCGTGCTGGTGTTCCTGGTGATGTTCCTGTTCCTGCAGAACTTCCGCGCCACCATCATCACCACGATGACCGTGCCGGTGGTACTGCTGGGCACCTTCGGGATCCTCGCGGCATTCGGTTTCAGCATCAATACCCTGACCATGTTCGGCATGGTGCTGGCCATCGGCTTGCTGGTGGACGACGCCATCGTCGTGGTGGAAAACGTCGAACGGGTGATGAGCGAAGAAGGCCTGTCGCCCAAGGAAGCCACCAAGAAATCCATGGGGCAGATCCAGGGGGCCCTGGTGGGCATCGCCCTGGTGCTCTCGGCGGTACTGCTGCCAATGGCGTTCTTCGGCGGTTCCACCGGTGTGATCTACAAGCAGTTCTCCATCACCATCGTCTCGGCCATGGCCCTGTCGGTACTGGTGGCACTGATCTTCACCCCTGCCCTGTGCTCCACCATGCTCAAGGCCATTCCGAAAGGCGAGCACGGTACGCCGAAACGCGGCTTCTTCGGCTGGTTCAACCGCAGCTTCGACCGTGGCGTCAAGAGCTACGAACGTGGCGTGGGCAACATGCTCAAGCACAAGGCCCCGTACCTGCTGGCCTACGTGATCATCGTGGTCGGCATGGTCTGGCTGTTCACCCGCATCCCCACGGCGTTCCTGCCGGAAGAAGACCAGGGCGTGTTGTTTGCCCAAGTACAGACACCGGCCGGTTCCAGTGCCGAGCGCACCCAGGTGGTGGTGGACAACATGCGCGAGTTCCTGCTGCGCCCCAGCAAGGACGGTGGCGAGGGCGACGGTGTGGCCTCGGTATTCACCGTGACCGGCTTCAACTTCGCCGGTCGCGGCCAAAGCTCGGGCCTGGCGTTCATCATGCTCAAGCCGTGGGAAGAGCGTAACGCTGACAACACCGTGTTCAAGATCGCCGGCCGCGCCCAGCAACACTTCTTCACCTTCCGCGACGCCATGGTGTTCGCCTTCGCCCCGCCGGCGGTGATGGAACTGGGTAACGCCACCGGTTTCGACGTGTTCCTGCAGGATCGTGCCGGCATCGGCCACGACAAGCTGATGGAAGCCCGTAACCAGTTCCTCGGCATGGCGTCCCAGAGCAAGGTGCTGGCCCAGGTACGTCCGAACGGTCTGAACGATGAACCGCAATACCAGTTGGAAATCGATGACGAGAAGGCCAGCGCGCTGGGCATCACGCTCTCGGAGATCAACAACACCCTGTCGATTGCACTGGGCAGTAACTACGTGAACGACTTCATCGACCGTGGCCGGGTGAAGCGGGTGTACGTCCAGGGCCAGCCGAACTCGCGCATGAGCCCCGAGGACCTGAAGAAGTGGTACGTGCGCAACAGCGCCGGGACCATGGTGCCGTTCTCTGCGTTCGCCAAGGGCGAGTGGGTCTATGGCTCGCCGAAACTGGCGCGTTACAACGGCGTGGAAGCGATGGAGATCCTCGGTACTCCGGCACCGGGTTATTCCACCGGTGAAGCCATGGCCGAAGTCGAAGCCATCGCCAAGAAGCTGCCGGCCGGCGTGGGTATTTCCTGGACGGGCCTGTCCTATGAGGAACGCCTGTCGGGTTCCCAGGCGCCAGCGTTGTATGCCTTGTCGCTGCTGATGGTGTTCCTGTGCCTGGCGGCGCTGTATGAAAGCTGGTCGATTCCGATCGCGGTCATGCTCGTGGTGCCACTGGGGATCATCGGTGCCTTGATGGCCACCAGCTTGCGCGGCCTGTCCAACGATGTGTACTTCCAGGTGGGCCTGTTGACAACCATCGGCCTGGCGGCGAAAAACGCCATTCTGATCGTGGAATTCGCCAAGGAACTCCACGAACAAGGGCGAACGCTGGTGGAAGCCGCCATCGAAGCCTGTAGGATGCGTCTGCGGCCGATTATCATGACCTCGCTGGCATTCGTCCTCGGCGTGGTCCCGCTGGCGATTTCCACCGGCGCCGGCTCGGGCAGCCAGCACGCCATTGGTACCGGTGTGATCGGCGGCATGTTGACCGCTACCATCCTGGCGATTTTCTGGGTGCCCTTGTTCTTCGTGACCGTGTCGTCGATAGGTCGCCGCAAAAATGCGGACCAGGACGATACTCCTGAAACTTCTAAAGAGGCTGGCCAATGAGCAAGTCGCTCCTCTCCCTGACCATCGCCGCCGTCGTGCTCAGCGGTTGCTCGCTGATCCCCGACTATCAGCGGCCCGAAGCACCGGTCGCGGCGCAGTACCCGCAAGGGCCGGCCTACGAGGCAGCCAAGGCGCCCGGCCAAGCCGCCGCCGAGCAAGGCTGGAAGCAGTTTTTCCATGACCCGGCGTTGCAACAGCTAATCCAGGTCGCCCTGGAAAACAACCGCGACCTGCGCGTCGCGGCGCTGAACATCGATGCCTACGCCGCGCAATACCGCATCCAGCGCGCTGATCTGTTCCCGGCGGTCTCGGCCACCGGTTCCGGCAGCCGCCAGCGCCTGCCGGCCCGGGCTTCGCAAAGCGGTGAAGCGTCCATCAGCAGTTCCTACTCGGCCACCCTGGGCATCAGCGCCTATGAACTGGACCTGTTCGGTCGGGTCCGTAGCCTGAGCGAGCAAGCGTTGCAAAGCTACTTCGCCACCGAAGAAGCCCGCCGCAGCACCCAGATCAGCCTGGTGGCCAACGTCGCCAATGCCTACCTGACCTGGCAGGCCGACAAGGAACTGCTCAAGCTGACCCAGGACACCCTCGGGGCCTATGAGCAAAGCTTCAAGCTGACCTCGCGCAGCGCCGAAGTCGGCGTGGCCTCGGCCCTGGACCTGAGCCAGGCGCGTACCGCTGTGGAAAACGCCCGTGTGCAACTGGCCCGCTACACTCGCCAGGTCGCCCAGGACGAAAACAGCCTGACCCTACTGCTGGGCACCGGCCTGCCGGCCAACCTGAACCCGCAACCGTTGAGCGATGACCTGCTCAGCGAAGTGCCGGCCGGGTTGCCGTCGGACCTGCTGCAACGTCGTCCGGACATCCTCCAGGCCGAACGCAACCTGCTGGCCGCCAACGCCAGCATTGGCGCCGCGCGGGCCGCGTTCTTCCCGAGCATCAGCCTGACGGCCAACGCCGGCACCTTGAGCCCGGACCTGTCCGGCCTATTCGAGGGCGGTTCGGGCACCTGGTCCTTCGCACCGCAAATCAACCTGCCGATCTTCAACGCCGGCAGCCTGCGGGCAAGCCTGGACTACGCCAAGATCCAGAAAGACATCAATGTCGCCAATTACGAGAAGTCGATTCAAACCGCGTTCCAGGAAGTCTCCGACGGCCTGGCCGCGCGCCAGACCTACAACGAACAGTTGCAGGCCCAGACCGATTTCGTCGCCGCCAACCAGGACTACTACCGCCTGGCCGAGCGGCGCTACCGCATCGGCGTCGACAGCAACCTGACCTTCCTTGATGCCCAGCGCCAGTTGTTCAGCGCGCAACAGTCGCTGATCACTGACCGCCTTGCGCAACTGACCAGCGAGGTCAATTTGTACAAGGCACTGGGCGGTGGTTGGAATGCCGAGACGGGCAAGAACGAGCCGGTGAAGGAAGAGGCGCCCAAGACCCGGCTGTTCTGATCGTGCTTGAACGCTGAACAAAAAGCCCACCAGAAGGTGGGCTTTTTGTTCACCCAAGGCCTGACGCCAACCTGTGGCGAGGGGATTTATCCCCGTTGGGTTGCGTAGCAACCCCAAAAAAGCCTAATGAACCGAGGCGGCAGGTTAACGCGGATCGACGATATCCAACGCTCGATTGACCAACAGCTCACTCAGTTCAATCATCTGCACCACGCCAAGCACGACATGCCGCCGCGAGCCGTTCAGGTCGAACGTCAGGTCACCGAGCATGGCATTGGCCGAGGCCAGGGTTTCACTGAGGTTCGCCAATAGGCACTCGGTGTCGATGGTATCGATGACGGTGAAAATCTGTGTGGATTTGGATGTGGGCTTTGGTTTGGGATCGGAATTTGTGCCCAGATGGAAATCGAGGGCTCGGTCTGCGGCCTCTTGGAGCTTTTCCGGATCGGGGTCGTTGTAGGGGCAGGTGGATCCAGACGCAGGGGGATTAGGTGTTTCTTTGATCATGGTAGTACTCCTAACGAAAATGAGAGCCGCCAGCATCACTTGCAGATGATAGGTGGCAGCTGTATGCGGGTCTGCAAGACCGAGTCGTTAGGCAACCTCGGCAGACCCGAAGGTCTCCCGCACACAGCCACCATAAAACGATGGCATCCAAAAGTCGCCATGGATTATAGGGGCGCGGCTAGGCGCCTAACAAATTCGGCGGGCTTGCAGTCCCGGTCGCTGGATGCGCAGCGACTACAACAGGCTAAGGATGCGACGTCCTAACGGCAACCCTAAAAGATTGTCGGAAAAATCGGCACGTCTGTCAGACATCCACCGCAAACTTTTCCCTCCCTTAAACGAATTGCTCAAGTAGGGATGAAGAAAAGAACTACAAGAAAAAACCACTGAAGCGTAGGACGTTCTGACAATCACCAAGAATTTTCCGACGAACTTTTAAGGTTGTCCCTCGGAACAAGCAAAACTAATTTATTAAGCCCTACCTCTACTTCAATGCCAGGAAGGCTTATGCAGAACCCCAAAGGACCGCCTCTACAAATTGAACTGCCTCCAACGATTATAAAACCCGAGCTGCCATCATCGCATCCGCCTCTGTCCACGCAGTCACCCGGCTATATTTCGAGACCCTTACCATAGAGTGGAACAGTCGTAGAAATTGCAGAAATTCAGAATTTCTTCAAGAAAAAAATATTAAATCCGAATCCTTGACTATGGCGGTGGTCGTCACCATCGCCACCCAACAAGATCATTTAGAAAAGTCCTACAATTCCTACGTAGGAATTCTGAAAGCAAAACTTGACCATGAAATAGTCACGGCTATCGGAGCAGCCGCGGGAATACACGCTCTTGAAAAAGAGGTTATTGATCAGATCATCGCACGTAAACGAAGCGAGCTGCAGAACAGCTTGGTCACCGCCACCACTTTCTTTGCAAGAGATCCATTCCATAAAAGCATCAAGAAAAATGCAGTTGACTTCGTAAACATACTTCAAGGGAGCAGAGAGCCATCAACAGATGTTTACAACAGATGGTTACGGTCCATCACCGCAGCTTACACAGCGAAGGTCCTGACCGAAGAAATCAGAATTCTGAATGAAAAATTACAAGCAATGACCTCTGCCCGTACAACGTTTGATGCTGAAAAACGAAAGAATCTTCAGGAGCACATCGATACGTTATCTAACCAACAGGGACTCACGCCTTCTCTTGTCACAGTGCAGCAAAGTCTGATTCCCTCCATAACTACGATCCGACACAAAGACGCTGCCCTGCCTATGGAAATACGGCACGATCTTGAAGAAATATTCAACGAAAATCCGCCTCAACATAAAAGCAACATAGAAGAACGAATCAGGCTCGACCATTTTCCCACCAGAACCCACAACACTAGTCTCCTTGAATCGCCTACCAAACAGCGTATCGATGCTTTGACGGAGGAGATTAACCATCAAGCTCGCGTGCCTGGGTTGCACGCGGGGCGCCTCAACCGCGAACCTGATCTTGCCAAAGCCAATCAGTTCCATATAGCTGGAGCTGTGGCTGCTACCCAGCCGATGATCGTTACATCAGCCGGAACGATTGCAGCGGTTGAAGGCGCAGCTTCAGGTTTGGGCAGAGCTATCCAACTGGCAATTGCATCGTTGGCAGATGTTTTGGCGGGCACCGCGTCTGGTTTTTTTGTAGGGATTGCTGCGCTGGTTTATTCGCCAAAGTTGGCAAACGGCGAGTTACCGGAGCGTTTTGCCTTTAGTACACCCCTTTCAGATTTGGTGCCGTTGCAAGACCGCGATCTGCACGCCCTAGCCGCTGCCGGTAAGACGATTGACTTACCTGTGCGCCTAAGTTCCAGAAACGCAGCAGATGGCCAGTCAGAACTTCTCGTGGTCAAAGCCGACGGCCTATCCAATCTTCCCAAAGTCAGGGTTATGGCGGCTACCTATGATGCCCAGCAAAATATTTACACCGCCACGATTGAAAACGCGCCGTCAACAACCTTGACATGGATCCCTATTGTTAAACCCGGTGACGTCTCCACGAAACTTCCCACCGAATCACCTTCGCCGCTTATTTATACAGGTGCCTCAGTAACGCCCATCGTGGGAAGAATCGATTCATTTCCTGAGGTCGCCGAAAGCAGTTTTGATGACTATGTTTTTGTTTTCCCAATCGACTCAGGTCTACCGCCTCTGTACGTTATGTTCAGAGATCGGAGAGAAGATCCTGGGGTTTCGTGGGGTGTTGGCGCTCCAGTGTTAGGAGTGTGGCTGGAAGCTGCATCAGAAGGTGAAGGAGCCCCCATTCCATTACAAATCGCGCGTCAGTTGAGAGGAAAAAAATTTAGAAATTTCAAGAATTTTAGAAAGACATTCTGGAAAGCAGTTGCTAACGATCCGATTATTGCTCAACAATTCAGCTCAGCCAACCGTGTAGAGATGAGGAAAGGTAATGCACCTTTTGTTGTACGGACTGAATACGCTGGAGCACGTATCAGGTATGAACTGCATCACAAGAAATATCTGTCTCAAGGCGGCGAGGTGTTTGGCCTGGACAACATCAATATCACCACCCCCAAGCGCCATATAGAAATTCATAGAGAGAAAATGCAATGAGTCGATTACTAACAGACATGACCGAGTCTGAATTTTTAGCTTTTGTTATAAAAATTTTCGAATCGCAGCATGACTCGGAAAATGAGCAGACCGAAGCTGTATTGGAGTTCATAAGAATTACAGAGCACCCCTATAAAGCCGACCTAATCTACTATCCTGAAGCAGGAAAAGATAATCCTGAGGCAGTAGTAAACGAAATTAAAAACTGGCGCGCCGCCAATGGAAAACCGGGATTCAAGCAATCCTGATTTTTACGCGAAAGCCTTCCTTTTATCGCCAGCATCTGCGGTAAAAAGGGCTCAGTCGACACCTTCGTTGGATGTTCTGGTGCTATCGCGAGCAAGCTCATTCCTACAGGAATTTGTGGTGGACGAAAGATCCATGAACGACGCAGAACCGTGTGGGAGCGGGCTTGCCCGCGAAAGCGTCGGACCATTCAATATCGGTGCAAGCTGATCCACCGCTATCGCGAGCAAGCTCGGCTCCCACAGAGAATTATGGTGAGACGAGGATTCAGGAATGTAGCGGCACCTGTGTGAGAGCGAGCTTGCTCGCGATGACGTCAGCCCAGACACCCCAAATCCCGTGGCGAGGGAGCTTGCTCCCGCTCGGCTGCGCAGCAGTCGCAAGACCTGACCCTGCGGTTTGCCTGAAGGAACGCAGGGGCCTGCTTCGCAGGCCAGCGGGAGCAAGCTCCCTCGCCACGCTGGGTTGGTGTGGAGTCGAAAATTGGAGATCGACCACAGTCCTGTGGGAGCGGTGGATATGAGATTTGTGAATATTCCTTGCCGCAAGTGTTGGGCCATTTGATCAGCCATTTTGCCGTTCGATAATCGCCCAAAACCCGCAATCGCCAATTGAAGCCATCCCGCCCTGCCCTTCACCATCGCTCGCACAAAACCAATAACATCAGGTTCGATGCCATGCCTCTACGCCCCGCCGCGCCCGGCTGATTCTCGATCAGCGCCCCTGTTATCCACCGTTCCGTCTGCAGCCCAAGGTTGTGGCAACGACCCGCTTCGCCCACAAAAAATAGAGACAACGTCCATGAAGCCCTCACAGCACTTGTTCCCCAGCCTCATTGCCGTCGCCCTGACCAGTACCGCCCTGCCCGTCCTGGCGGCGGAATCGGGGTTTGTCGAAGACGCCAAGGCCACGCTGAACCTGCGTAACTTCTACTTCAACCGCAACTTCACGAACCCGAACAACGCCCAGGGTAAGGCCGAGGAATGGACCCAGAACTTCATCCTCGACGCCAAGTCCGGCTTCACCCAAGGCGTGGTTGGTTTCGGTGTGGATGTGCTGGGCCTGTATTCGGTCAAGCTCGATGGCGGCAAGGGCACGGCGGGCACGCAATTGTTGCCGGTGCACGACGACGGGCGTCCGGCCGATGACTTCGGACGCCTGGGCGTGGCGCTCAAGGCCAAGGTGTCAAAGACTGAACTGAAGGTCGGTGAATGGATGCCTGTGCTGCCGATCCTGCGTTCCGACGACGGCCGCTCCCTGCCGCAAACCTTCCGTGGCGGCCAGGTGACCTCCACCGAAATCAACGGCCTGAGCCTCTACGGCGGCCAGTTCCGTGGCAACAGCCCGCGCAATGACGCGAGCATGGAAGACATGTCCATGAACGGCCGCGGTGCGTTCACCTCCGACAGTTTCAATTTCGGTGGCGGTGAATACGCCTTTAATGAAAAACGCACCCAGGTCGGTGTCTGGTACGCGGAACTGTCCGACATCTACCAGCAGCAATATTTCAACCTGACCCACAGCCAGCCCATCGGCGACTGGACCCTGGGCGCCAACCTAGGCTACTTCATCGGCAAGGAAGACGGCAGCGCCCTGGCCGGCGACCTGGACAACAAAACCGCGTTCGCCATGCTCTCGGCCAAATACGGCGGCAACACCTTCTACGTCGGCCTGCAGAAAGTCGGTGGCGATGACGCCTGGATGCGCGTCAACGGCACCAGCGGCGGCACCCTGGCCAACGACAGCTACAACTCCAGCTATGACAACGCCAAGGAAAAATCCTGGCAACTGCGCCACGACTTCAACTTCGCCGCCGTCGGCGTGCCGGGCCTGACTCTGATGAACCGCTACATCAGCGGTGACAACGTGCACACCGCCACGGTCGACGATGGCAAGGAGTGGGGTCGGGAAAGTGAGCTGGCCTATACCGTGCAGAGCGGCGCACTGAAGAGCCTGAATGTGAAGTGGCGTAACTCGACGATGCGTCGGGACTACAGCACCAACGAGTTTGATGAGAATCGGTTGATCGTCAGCTATCCGATCAGCCTGCTGTAGAAGGCAAACATGGATGGAGGTTGTACCACTGTCATCGCGAGCAAGCTCGCTCCCACAGCGGATCAGTGCCGCGCACAAAATTTGTGCTCACTGAAGATCCAATGTGGGAGCGAGCTTGCTCGCGATGGCGGCGGCACAGTCAGCATCCTCGCCGACTGACCCACCGCTTTCGCGGGCAAGCCCGCTCCCACAGGGAATGAGATACGCCCTTAAGCCCGGGATTCGACGCCCAACTCATCCCAGACCGATTCGGCCAGATGGAAGGTGGCGTTGGCTGCCGGGATGCCGCAATAGATGGCGCTCTGCATGATCATTTCCTTGATCTCGCTGCGGCTCACGCCGTTGTTGGCGGCGGCGCGCAGGTGCAGCTTGAGTTCTTCGGCGCGGTTCATGCCGATCAGCATGGCGATGGTGATCAGGCTGCGGGTGTGGCGCGGCAGGCCCGGGCGGGTCCAGATGTCGCCCCAGGCATGGCGAGTGATCATCTCCTGGAATTCGCTGTTGAACTCGGTCAGGGCATCGAGGCTGCGGTCGACATGGGCATCGCCCAGTACCGCGCGGCGTACTTGCATGCCTTCATCGTAACGTTGTTTCTCGTCCACAAAAAAACTCCTCAGGCGCGGCTGGAATCAAGCAGGAAATCCAGCACCCGCGCGCTGAACGCAGCGCCGGCCTGGACGTTGGACAGGTGCGCGGCATGGAACTCGGCATACTCGGCCCCGCTGACCCGCGCCTGGATGAAGTGCCCCCCCGACGGCGGCGTCACCGCGTCTTCGGTACCGGCGATCACCAACAGCGGCACACGGATCAACGACAATTGCTCACGAAAATCGGCATCACGCACGGCCGCACAGTTGGCTGCGTAGCCCTGGGGCGAAGTGGCGGCGAGCATGTCGGTGATTTTCTTCACCTTCGCAGGATGAGCTTCGGCAAAATCCGCAGTAAACCAGCGGGCGATCGAAGCATCGCGCAGCGCCACCATCGCATCCTTGCCGTCGCGCAGCACGGTTTCAATGCGCGGATTCCACACCGACGGGTCGCCGATCTTGGCGGCGGTGTTGCACACCACCAGTTTGTGCAGGCGCTCGCCAGCATTGATCCCCAACCACTGGCCGATCAACCCGCCCATGGACAATCCACAGAAATGCACCTTGTCGATCCTCAACTGATCGAGCATCGCCAGCACGTCGCGACCCAGCTGTTCGATGCTGTAGGGGCCTTCGGTGACCAGCGATTGACCATGGCCGCGCGTGTCGAAGCGCAGCACGCGAAAGTGTTCGCTGAAGGCCGCGACCTGCTCGTCCCACATGTGCAGATCAGTGCCCAGTGAGTTGGAGAGCATCAGCACCGGGGCGTCTTGCGGCCCGTCCAATAGGTAATTCAGATCGCCCTCGGCGAGTTTGACGAATCCCACAACAATCTCCTTTCAAATGTTCAAGGCAAAGTGTTCGGCAACGGCTCGGGCGACCCAGGTCTTGGCTTGGCCGAGGTAGTGCGCCGGGTCGAGCAGATGATCAAGCTCGGTTGCCGATAGCTGAGCGGTGACCTGGGGTTCGTCTCCCAGCACCTCGCGCAGATGCCGCTGTTCGGCCACGGCGCGCTTGCAGCATTGCTCCAGCAAATGATGCGCCGTGTCGCGCCCGACACGCTGGGCCAGGACAATGCTCACCGCTTCGGCCAGCACCAGCCCTTGGGTCAGTTCCAGGTTGCGGGCCATGCGCGCGGCATCCACTTCCAGCCCTTCGGCCAGCAGCCGCGCCTGTTGCAAGGCGCCGGAGACCAGGCAGCAGATTTCCGGCAAGGTTTCCCATTCGGCGTGCCACAGGCCCAGGCTGCGCTCGTGTTCCTGGGGCATGGCGCTGAACAGCGTCGACAACAAACCGGGTACTCGCGTCGCCGCGCCGATCAACACCGCCGCGCCCACCGGGTTGCGCTTGTGGGGCATGGTGGACGAACCGCCCTTGCCGGGCGCGGAGGGTTCGAACGCTTCACCGGCCTCAGTCTGCATCAACAGGCTGATGTCGCGGCCCAATTTGCCCAGGCTGCCGGCGACCAACCCCAGTACCGCGCCAAACTCCACCAAACGATCGCGCTGGGTGTGCCACGGCTGCTCCGGCAGGGACAGTTGCAGTTCGGCGGCCAAGGCTTCGGCGACCGGCAGCGCCTGGTCGCCCAACGCGGCGAGCGTCCCGGAGGCGCCGCCGAATTGCAGCACCAGCAAGCGTGGCTTGAGTTCTTTCAAGCGCTGGCGACTGCGGGTGATCGCCCCCAGCCAACCGGCGATTTTCATCCCCAGGGTCACCGGCGTGGCGTGTTGCAGCCAGGTGCGTCCGGCCAACGGTGTGGCGGCGTAGCGTTCGGCTTGTCGGGCCAGGATGGCGGCCAGTTGCGCCAGCTCGCCCTCGACCAGGCCCAACGCCTGGCGCAGTTGCAGCACCAGTCCGCTGTCCATCACGTCCTGACTGGTGGCGCCCAGGTGCACGTAGCGCTCGGCTTCGGCATCCTCGGCGGCGATGCGCTTGCCCAACGCCTTGACCAGCGGGATAGCCGAATTGCCGGCACTGGCAATCGCTTCGCTCAGTGCCGAAAAATCGTACAGCTGCGCACGACAAGCCTGCTCGATCGGCGCCACGGCACTTTGCGGAATCACCCCGACCCGCGCCTCGGCCCGGGCCAAGGCGGCTTCGACGTCAAGCATGGCCTGGACCCGGCCCGCATCGCAGAACACCTCGCGCATGTCGCGGGCGGTGAAGTAGGCATCGAACAGCTGATTGCCCGGTCGTTCGCTCATAAACAGTCCTTGGGAAGGTAGATGTCCTGTGGCGAGAGAAATTGCTGTGGCGAGGGGATCTATCCCCTCGCCACAGCAAGCCCCCTCGCCACAATGACTCAAACAAGCCTCAAATGATCAGGTGGATTCAAAGGTCGTGATGCAAATACGCCGGTTGCTTGGGCAGGCGCAGGCTGAACAGGAACGCCACGACCATCATCACCGTGACATACCAATAAAAGGCGTTCTCCATGCCCTGGGCTTTCAGACTCAAGGCGACGTATTCGGCCGAGCCGCCGAACACGGCATTGGCCACCGCGTAGGCCAACCCTACCCCCAGCGCCCGGACTTCGGGTGGAAACATTTCCGCTTTCACCAGGCCGCTGATGGAGGTGTAGAAACTGACGATCGCCAGCGCCAACGTGATCAGGATAAACGCCAGGAACGGGCTGCTGATGCTTTTGAGGGTCAGCAGGATCGGCACCGTGCACAACGCCCCCAGGGCACCGAACCAGAGCATGGAATTGCGTCGGCCGATCTTGTCCGCCAGCATGCCGAACAACGGCTGCATGCACATGTACAGAAACAGCGCGCCGGTCATGATGTAGCTGGCGGTCTTGGCGTGCAGGCCGGCGGTGTTCACCAGGTATTTCTGCATGTATGTGGTGAAGGTATAGAAAATCAACGAACCGCCGGCGGTATAGCCCAGCACGGTGACGAACGCGGCCTTGTGGTCGCGAAACAGCGCCGCGATGCTGCCAGCGTCCTTGTTCTCACGCATTTCCTTGCTGCTGGTTTCTTTCAGGGACCGCCGCAGGAACAGCGAAATCAGTGCGGCCACGGCGCCGACCACGAACGGGATCCGCCAGCCGTAGGCACGCAGTTCATCTTCGTTGAGAAACTGTTGCAGGATCACCACCAGCGACACTGCCAGCAGTTGCCCACCGATCAACGTCACGTACTGGAACGAGGCGAAGAAACCGCGCTGGCCCTTGAGGGCGACTTCGCTCATGTAGGTGGCGGTGGTGCCGTACTCGCCGCCCACCGACAAGCCTTGCAGCAGGCGCGCGAACAACAGCAGCACCGGCGCCCAGACGCCGATGTCCTTGTAGGTGGGCAGGCAGGCAATGAGCAACGAGCCGAAACACATCATCAGCACCGAGATCATCATCGAATTCTTGCGCCCGTGACGGTCCGCCACCCGGCCGAAAATCCAGCCGCCGATGGGTCGCATCAGGAACCCGGCGGCGAACACACCGGCTGTGTTGACCAGTTGCACCGTCGGGTTGTCGGACGGGAAGAACGCCGGCGCGAAATAGATCGCGCAGAACGCATAGACATAGAAGTCGAACCATTCGACCAGGTTGCCGGATGAAGCGCCGACGATGGCGAAGATGCGCTTGCTGCGTTCTTCGCCGGTGTAGTGGCTGATGATTGGGGTGGCCATGGATTATTCACTCGTTGGGGAATGGACAAAGTCTAGACACACTTCGTAACAGACCCGTTCCACAAACAGTCTTTCAAGCAGTAGCACCTGTAGCGCCGCCATCGCGAGCAAGCTCGCACCCAAGGACGACGATCGTTCCCACGCTCCGCGTGGGAATGCCTCAACGGACGCTCCGCGTTCGACTCTGGATGTGACGCAGAGCGTCACGGGCTGCATTCCCACGCGGAGCGTGGGAACGATCATCGCCCGTCAACATTCAGTAATCGAAGAACACCGTCTCGGCATCCGTGCCCTGAAGGATCACGTTCCACTGGTACACGCCCGACGCATCAGGCTTGGCCACGATTGTGCCGCGACGTTCTTCGGGGACGCAGGCCAGCAGCGGGTCGGTTTCGTTGGCCGGTTCGCCGTCGAAATAGATGCGCGTCAGCAAGTGCTTGACCAACCCGCGAGCGAACACCAGCACCACCAGGTGCGGTGCCTGGGTCGTGGCACCCAGTCCTGGCACGGTGCCCGGCTTGATGGTGGTGAAGCGAAAACGCCCTTCGGCATCCACCGGCACCCGGCCGAAGCCTTCGAAATGCGGGTCCAGGGGTTTGTCCTGGTCGTCTTCCGGGTGGGCGTATTTGCCGGCGGCGTTGGCCTGCCAGACTTCCAGCATCGCGTCGTTGACGAACTGGCCGTTGCCATCGACCACCTGCCCGGTGATCGCCACGCGTTGGCCGAGGGTTTCGGCGACGGTCAGGTCTTCGCGGTTCAGCCAGGTCAGGCCGATGTGGTAGTACGGGCCGACGGTGTGGGACGTGGTAGCGGTGAGGGTCATCTTATTTCTCCATCGGCGTGGCATCGCGGCCGCGCAAGACGATGTCCCAGCGGTAACCGAGGGCGTAGTGAGGGACGGTTTTTTCCAGGTCGAAACGGGCGATCAGGCGTTCCTTGGCACTCGTGTCCGGCACGCAGTTGTAGATCGGGTCGTATTCCAGCAACGGATCGCCAGGGAAGTACATCTGCGTCACCAGGCGCGTCAGAATGCTCGGCCCGAACAGTGAGAAATGGATATGCGCCGGGCGCCAGGCGTTGTGGTGGTTACCCCACGGATAAGCGCCGGGCTTGATGGTCTGGAACTGATACCAGCCGTCGGCGTCGGTGACGGTGCGACCGGTGCCGGTGAAATTCGGGTCCAGCGGCGCGTCATGGTTGTCACGGTCATGGTTGTAGCGGCCGGCGGCATTGGCCTGCCAGATCTCCACCAGGATGCCTGGCACCGGCTGGCCGTGCTCATCCAGCACGCGCCCGTGAATGATGATCCGCTCACCCAGTGGCTCGCCAGCATGCTGGGCGGTCAGGTCGTGGTCCTTTTCCTGCACGCGGTCGGCGCCGACAGTCGGGCCGGTGATTTCCGACAACGAATGCGGCAGGAACACCAATGGCTTGGACGGCGAGCGCAGGTTGGTGGACTGGTACGGCGGGTGCAGATACTCCGGCTGGGTGCCCGCTTGGGGGCGACGATAACCAGGCTTGTCAGTCATGAAGCATTCCTCGGTTTCTTATTAGTAGAGCGACGCGTCAGACGCGTTCGATGGCCAATGCCAGACCCTGGCCGACGCCGACACACATGGTCGCCAGGCCTTTCTTGCCGCCGGTCTTTTCCAGATGGTGCAGCGCCGTCAGCACCAACCGCGCCCCACTCATGCCCAGCGGATGACCGAGGGCGATGGCGCCGCCGTTCGGGTTGACCTGCGGCGCATCGTCCGCCAGCCCCAGATCA
Organism: Pseudomonas sp. NFIX10; assembly: GCF_900111955.1. NCBI lineage: Bacteria > Pseudomonadati > Pseudomonadota > Gammaproteobacteria > Pseudomonadales > Pseudomonadaceae > Pseudomonas > Pseudomonas sp. NFIX10. The sequence goes on from NZ_FOKH01000032.1 coordinate 28,948, forward strand.
CGCAGCACCGCCAGGCCCTGGCTGGCAAACGCTTCATTGAGTTCGATCACGTCGAAATCGGCGACCGCCAGGCCCAGGCGCTCAGTGAGTTTGCGCACTGCCGGTACCGGGCCGATGCCCATCACCCTGGGCGCGACGCCGGCACTGGCCATGCCCAGCACTTTGCCGCGAGGCGTCAGGCCATGTTTTTTCACCGCCTCGGCCGAGGCCAGGATCAATGCCGCCGCGCCGTCGTTCACACCCGACGCGTTGCCGGCGGTGACGGTCTTGTCCGGCCCGTTGACCGGCTTGAGTTTGCTCAAGGTTTCCAGCGTGGTGTCGGCGCGCGGGTGCTCGTCCTGCTCGACCACGGTTTCGCCTTTTTTATGGGCGATGCGCACCGGCACGATTTCTTCGGCGAAAAAACCTGCCGCCTGGGCCGCCGCCGTGCGCTGTTGGCTGCGCAAGGCGAAAGCGTCCTGGTCGGCGCGGGACACGGCGTAGTCATCGGCCACGTTATCGGCGGTCTGCGGCATCGCGTCCACACCGTACTGGGCTTTCATCAACGGGTTGATGAAGCGCCAGCCGATGGTGGTGTCTTCCAATTTCATGTTGCGCGAGAACGCGGTGTCAGCCTTGCCCATCACGAACGGCGCACGGGACATCGACTCCACGCCGCCAGCGATCGCCAGTTCCATCTCGCCGCTGGCGATGGCGCGGAACGCGGTACCGATGGCGTCCATGCCCGAGGCGCAAAGACGATTGAGGGTCACACCGGGAATGCTCTGCGGCAGGCCCGCCAACAGCAGCGCCATGCGCGCCACGTTGCGGTTGTCTTCGCCCGCCTGGTTGGCGCAGCCGAGAAACACCTCGTCCACCGCGTTCCAGTCCACCGATGGGTTGCGTTCCATCAGCGCCTTGATCGGCACAGCCGCCAGGTCATCGGCGCGGACCGCGGACAAACCGCCGCCAAATCGACCGATGGGGGTTCGAATCGCATCACAGATATAAACGTCGCGCATCAGGCTTCTCCCGGTGCCTGGCCGTGGGCCGCCGCGGTGCGAGCTTCAAGGTCGCGCAGTGCACGCAGCTCCACCTCGGTCGGCTCGGCGGTGGTTTGCACCTGGTCGGCGAAACGGATCGCCCACCCGGTGGCCGCAATGACTTGCTCGCGGGTCACGCCGGGGTGCAGCGCGGTGACCACGAATTCATGGCTGCCGGCTTCCGGCTCCATGATGCACAAGTCGGTGATGATGCCCACAGGTCCTGCGCCCGGCAGACCGAGACGCTTGCGCGAATCGCCACCTTCACCATGGCCGACCGAGGTGATGAAATCCAGCTTGTCGACAAACGAACGCGCCGACTGCTTGAGGATGATCAACACGCTCTTGGCCGAGCCGGCGATTTCCGGTGCGCCACCGGCACCCGGCAGGCGGACTTTCGGCTGATGGTAGTCGCCCACCACCGTGGTGTTGATGTTGCCGAAACGGTCGACCTGGGCCGCGCCAAGGAAACCGACGTCGATACGCCCGCCCTGCAGCCAGTAGCGAAAAATCTCACCGGTCGGTACGACGGTATCGGCGGTTTCCGCCAGCTCACCGTCGCCGATGGACAGCGGCAATACGCTGGGTTTGGCACCGATCGGGCCGGACTCGTAGATCAGTACGACGTCTGGCGACGAGGTCAGCCGCGCCAGGTTGGCCGCTTTCGACGGCAGGCCGATGCCAACGAAGCACACGGCATTGTTTTTCAAGCGACGCGCCGCGGCGACGGTCATCATTTCGTTGGTGGAGTAGGTCATGGTTTCACCTGCGAAGCGGCTGCCAGTCTGGCTTGGAATTCACTGAAATCCCGAGTGCCGTGGATGTATTCATTGATCCATGCGGTAAACGTCTCACGGTCGCGGGCGATCGGATCCCACGCCTGGTAGAAACGATTGTCACGCTCGGTGTAGCCGTGGGCGTAGGACGGATGGGCGCCGCCCGGTACGTGGCACACCGCGCTCAGCGCCCAGGTCGGCAGCACGCAGGCGTTCATCGGCGCATTCAGGTCGTCGACGATTTCTTCCACGGTGACGATGCAACGCTTGGCGGCCAGGGCGGCTTCTTTCTGCACACCGAGAATGCCCCACAGCAGCACGTTGCCCTTGCGGTCGGCTTTCTGGGCGTGGATCACCGTGATATCAGGGCGCACCGAAGGCACGGCGGCCAATACTTCACCGGTGAAGGGACAGGTTACGCTCTTGATCAGGGGGTTGACCTTCGGCAGGTCGGAGCCGGCGTAGGCCCGCAACACCGCGAATGGCAGGCCGGAGGCGCCGGCGACGTAGGCGTTGGCCAGGTCGGCGTGGCTGTGCTCCTCGATCTCCAGCGGGTGCGGCCATTGTTTTTCCACGGCATCGCGCAAGCGGTGCAACGACCCGACGCCAGGGTTGCCGCCCCAGGAGAAAATCAATTTGCGAGCACAACCGGCGCCGATCAACTGGTCATAGATCAGGTCAGGTGTCATGCGCACCAAGGTCAGATCTTTCTTGCCCTGACGAATGATTTCATGACCCGCCGCCGTAGGAATCAGGTGAGTGAAGCCTTCGAGCGCGACGGTATCGCCGTCGTTGACGAATTGCTTCACCGCGTCGTGCAGCGAAAGGATTTCAGCCATGGGGCAGGCTCCCGTTTTCCAGTAGACCGACATGAAGAAAAAAGGCGCGAGGTTAAGCGCCGGAGTGACTGGAAGATTAAGCTTCGGGAAAAGGCCAAACAATCCGATAATCGACTGAGTGTTCGTTTATCGAACAGATTGTTGTTTGGCTATCGATTTATTCCAGTACACAGAGATCACCCTGTGGGAGCGAGCTTGCTCGCGATGGCGGTGGATCAGACAGGCAGCAGTTGCTGACACATCGCTATCGCGAGCAAGCTCGCTCCCACAGGTTGCTTACAGGTTTAAGCACTGGCTCATGTCGCATCCGCATGACTGACCATGCCTTTGATCACCACCGCCGTGGTCGCCAGGGCCGCCGGAATGACCAGGGCCGTCAGGACCTGCTCGAAGTTCCAACCCAGGCCCAGCAGGGTCGCGCCCATCCAGGCCCCGAGGATCGCCCCGAAGCGACCGATGCCCAGCATCCACGAGACACCGGTGGCCCGGCCCTGGGTGGGGTAGAAACGTGCCGCCAGGGAAGGCATCGCCGATTGCGCGCCGTTGACACACATGCCGGCCACCAGCACCAGGGTGGCGAGCAAAGTGATGTTGCCCAGGCTCTGCCCCACCGCGTAGGCAAACAACCCGGCCATCAGATAGAAAAGGCCGATGACCTTGTGCGGATTGAACCGGTCCATTGCCCAACCGACGAAGACGGCGCTCAACACGCCGCCGAATTGAAACAACGCGCCGATAAACGCGGCCTGTTCCATGCTCGCGCCGCTGTCGCGCATCAAGGTCGGCAGCCAACTGGTCAGCAGGTAGACGATCACCAGGCCCATGAAATAGGTCAGCCACAGCAGCAAGGTGCCAACGCCGTAGGTGCCGGAGAAAATCACCGCCAGCACGTTGCGAGCTTTCACGGTTTTCTGTTCCGGCACACTGAAGCTCGCCGCTTGGGCCACCGTGTGTGGCTCGATCGGTGCCAGGGTCTTGCGCACTTTGTCGGTACCGCGATTGCGCACCACCAGGTAACGCGCCGACTCCGGCAACCAGAACAGCAACACCACTGCCAGGATCAACGGCAGGATCCCGCCAATCAGCAGCAGGCTGTGCCAACCAAACGCCGGTATCAGCTTGGCGGAGATGAATCCGCCGCCGGCCATGCCCAGGTTGAAGCCGCAGAACATGCTGGTCACCAGCAGGGACTTCTTGCGTTCCGGGGTGTATTCCGAGAGCAAGGTGGTGGCGTTCGGCATCCCGGCGCCCAAGCCCAGGCCGGTCAGGAAACGCAATACCAGCAATTGATCGACGTTGGTGCTGTAGGCCGACGCCAGGCTGAACGCGCCAAACAGCATGACCGCGCCCACCAATACGACTTTTCGCCCGAAGCGGTCAGCCAGCGGCCCAGAGCCCAGCGCACCGAACACCATGCCGATCAGCGCGGCGCTCATCACCGGGCCGAGGCTGGCGCGATCGATGCCCCAGTCCTGGGACAAGGCCGGGGCGATGAACCCCATGGCGGCAGTGTCGAGGCCGTCGAGGAACACAATCAGGAAACAGAGAATCACCACCCGCCACTGATAGCGCGAAATGGGTTGGGCATTGATGAAGGACTGCACATCGAGGCAGTGGCCTACGGAGGTCTGAGGCTGGTTCATTTTATTTTTATTCCACGCAAGAAACGCAGGCGAACGATCAGAGACCGGCGAAACACGCCGGATGACGCTGCGCGACATTAATGAGCCCAGACAAATACCGTCAATTCATCGCCGCCGACTGTGTGCGTTTATCGAACAGCTTAAGTGAACAGTTGCGCGCTCAGGTCGCGACTGGCCCCCAGCAGGCCTGGCAGGAAGCGCTGTTCCAGCTCATTGCGACTGACCCGCCCAGCATGGGTACTGACGTTGAGCGCGGCCACCACTTGACCGGAAGCGTCGTACACCGGCACGGCAATCGAACGCAGGCCCTGTTCCAGTTCCTGGTCGACGATGCACCAGCCCTGTTGCCGCACCTGTTGCAGGCACTCGAGCAACGCTTGGGGAGTGTGCAACGTGCGGCTGGTCTTGGCTTGCAGGTCGGCGTGATCGAGGTAATCGCGCAGCGACGCATCATCCAGGGCTGCCAGGAGAATCCTGCCCATCGAGGTGCAATAGGCTGGCAGGCGTCCGCCCACCGACAGGTCAACCGAAATCAGACGCTGGGTGGTGGCGGAGCGGGCGATGTAGAGAATGTCGTCGCCTTCGAGCGTGGCCATGTTGCAGGCTTCGTGCAGTTGCTCGCTCATGCGGTCCAGGTACGGCTGGGCAGAAACGGCCAGGGGCGTGGAGGACAGATAGGCGTGACCAAGGGTCAGCACCTTAGGCAGCAGCGAATAGGTACGCCCATCCGTGGTGGCGTAGCCAAGCTTGATCAAGGTATGCAGGCAACGTCTGACGGCGGCGCGGGGGATTTCCGTGCGGTGGCTGATCTGGGCGATGGTCAGGTGCCGCTTGCGCTCCTGGAAGGCCTGGACCACCGCCAACCCGCGGGCCAGGGACGTCATGAAATCGGGATCACCGGTCAGGGCCTGGATCCGCTTGGCCGGCGAGGCGACGATCGGTGGCGCGACTGAAGTGAAGGCATTGCGCAATTGGTCGTTCATGTCTGATCCTTCCCCGGGAGTGACGGCTATTCAAGCGGCTGCCCGATGGGCAAGCAAGGGCCGCCGGCCAAGATCGTTCGATTATCGAACCATCGACCGATAATCGCAATCAGGCCAGGCGCCGAATAAGCGGCCTGCCGCGGACGTGATCGATAGTAAGTTTGCGGGAAACAACACAGGGTTTGACCTGACGATGTTAGCCATATTGAACTAGTCGGCGGGAACGGCATCTGGATAGCGGCACTAGCCGGTATCTTCTGCGAGCGACCGTACAAGTTGCACATACAAACATGAGTTCACACAACAACAACGCCTTTTACTTTTTCCCGATAGTGTTATTCGGCTGGGCCGCTATAATGCAAAACAGCGACGGTACGGCCAATCGACCGTTCCCGTACGCAGGCATCGTGGTCGCGACCCTGGTGCCCGAGGCACCTTCATGGTCGCTTCCCCTGTTTGGCAACAACGCGAAGCCCTGATGCTACGTCAGCTGTCAGCTCTGGTGCCGTGGCCGTCTGCATGTCCACATGCAGTGCGTATCACCAGATTCAACTTCAATTAATTTAGGTAAAACTGTGACGAAAGACGAACTGCGCGCGGAACTTGAGCGCCAGGAACAACGTTACAAGGAAGTTTACGGCGGAGAAGTCACCACCTACGCCGCGCAACCTGAACCGGAACGCAAACCCTGGCGTAAGCGCGCCACCGTTCAGGACCAGGCCTTCACCCAGGAACTTCAGAAAATGGAAAAAGAACTCAAAGCCGAAGAGCAGTGACGCTCCGGGGCCGACGTTCTTGTGAAGAGGTCTCCGGCCGCCACCCTGGCCGGAGGCCATAGCGCACGCCCGCCATGAGCGGGCCGCCATCCACTCCCCGTCCGACGATCGGGAAGGGGCTTGGCCGACCTCCTTTTCAGATATTTCATACAATTCCTCGAGGCGTCCTATAGCTGGCGGCGATCCTGGTCGGATGCGCTTTGCGCTCCTGAATCAAGGGGTTACACACCCCGCGGAAAACCTCGGGTTTGAGGCTTTCCTACAAATTATTTCGTTGAAGAATGTTACCGGTGAGCAGGCAGTGCATCGATTACCGAGGTTTTCTGGCATAATCGCGCCCCCTTACGACCGGGTCAGAAAACCTTCATGATCGATTTATTCAGCGGACTGGATGCTTGGGTGCTTGTGAGCCTCTTGCTCGCCCTGGCTTTTGTCCTCGCCTTCGAGTTCATCAACGGCTTTCATGACACCGCTAACGCGGTTGCCACTGTTATCTACACCAAAGCCATGCCGCCTCACCTGGCGGTGTTCTTTTCCGGTGTGTTCAATTTCCTCGGCGTGCTGCTGGGCGGCGTGGGGGTGGCGTACGCCATCGTTCACCTGCTGCCCGTGGAGCTGCTGATCAATGTGAACACCGGACACGGGCTGGCCATGGTGTTTTCGCTGCTCGCAGCGGCCATCACCTGGAACCTGGGCACCTGGTACTTCGGTATCCCGGCGTCCAGTTCCCACACGTTGATCGGTTCGATCCTCGGCGTGGGCCTGGCCAATGCGCTGATCAACGATATCCCGTTGGCCGACGGGGTGAACTGGCAGAAGGCGATCGATATCGGCGCCTCCCTGGTGTTCTCGCCCATGGCCGGTTTCCTGATCGCCGCCCTGGTGCTGATTGGCCTGAAATGGTGGCGCCCGCTGTCGAAGATGCACAAGACACCGGAACAGCGCCGCCAGGTCGACGACAAGAAGCACCCACCGTTCTGGAATCGCCTGGTACTGGTGATCTCGGCCATGGCCGTCAGCTTTGTCCACGGTTCCAACGATGGCCAGAAAGGCATCGGCCTGATCATGCTGGTGCTGATCGGTATAGTACCGGCGCAGTTCGTACTCGACCTGGGCAGCACCACCTACCAGATCGAGCGGACCCGAGACGCGACGCTGCACTTGAGCCAGTTCTACCAACGCAACAACGAGTCCCTGGGTGAATTCCTGGCGCTGGGCAAAAGCGTGGAAGGCGATCTGCCGGAGAAATTCCGCTGCAACCCGCAGCAGACCGAACCGACCATCAATGCCCTGCTCGACACGCTCAAAGGCGTGGCGGACTACCATTCGCTGCCGTCGGAACGACGCATCGAGGTTCGTCGCTACCTGCTTTGCCTGGACGACACGGCGAAGAAGGTTGGCAAGTTGCCGGGCCTGGCCGCTCGTGAGAAAGACGACCTGAACAAGCTGCGCAAGGACCTGACCGCCACCACCGAATACGCCCCGTTCTGGGTGATCCTGGCCGTCGCACTGGCGCTGGGCCTGGGCACCATGATCGGCTGGAAGCGCGTAGTGCTGACCATCGGCGAGAAGATCGGCAAGCAAGGCATGACCTACGCCCAGGGCATGTCGGCCCAGATCACCACCGCGTGCATGATCGGCGCGGCGAACATCTTCAGCCTGCCGGTTTCCACCACCCACGTCCTGTCCTCGGGCGTGGCCGGCACCATGGTCGCCAACAAGAGCGGCCTGCAAGGTGGCACCGTGCGCAACATCCTGCTGGCCTGGGTGCTGACCCTGCCGGCGACGGTGGCCCTGTCGGCCGGCTTGTTCTGGCTGGCATCGAAGGCCCTGGGCAGCTGATTCCAGCGGCTGACGAAAAAGGTGCGACCCTTGCGGTTCGCACCTTTTTTTATGCCCAAAACACCCACCCCATGTGGGAGCGAGCTTGCTCGCGATAGGGGTGTATCAGCCAACGTGGATGTCGACTGACAGGCCCTCATCGCGAGCAAGCTCGCTCCCACAGTTGTTTTGCGTTGAACAGCAAAAATCTGCCAAAAAAAAGGGCGACCGAAGTCGCCCAAAATGCCTTGCGTGCTCGTTGTAGCCGGAAAGACCTACGGTTTTTTCCGCTTGTGTGCGTCTTTCCAGATGAATAATCCGAAACCTGCGAAAAACACGAACATGAGGCCGACCGTCAACACCCCGGCAAACACCACATTATCGAAAAACATGACCGACCTCCTGGTCTTGCCCCTGTTGCGATGGGTTCAAGGTAACCAATCAGGCCTGGATGAAAATTGACCGGGGTCAATAACGCCCGCGACGGGGCGCAAAGGCGGGGAAATAACTGATCTGCATCAATGGATCGAGGGGGTTCAGCGCTTTTTCGGTTTGTTTTTCGGCTTTTTCTTGGGCTTACCCAACGGCATGGCCTGCTCGAAAGCCTGGCGGACTTCATTGAGGCGTTTTTCGTTGAGGTCGTGAACGCGCTTGGCGCGCTCGGCACTGAGGTCGATCAGCTTGTCGTCTTGGCTCATGGCGTGTGGGCATCGTGCAGTGAATTGCGGATGCGCCCATGATGCGGGCTGTTGGCGGCGTTGACCAGCCTGTGCGTGCAGGCAGGCGCCTGGATCAGATCTGGATATCGACCCACAGGCCCTGGCGCGTCTCGTCGTCTATCAGCGGCACCACTGGCACGGTGTTGTCGGCGTTGAGCTCGGTACCCGGTACGGCGAGGTGTACCTCCGGGTCTTCATCGGCCTCGCGGCGGCGTCGATCGCGCTCCTGCTGGCGACGCTGCTCCTCGCGCAACAGCAGCGCGGTCTCTTCCGGGTCGCGTTTTTGCAGGTCGATGGTGCTTTCATTGGAGCTTTGCTGCACCGGGACCACGGGCGGTATGTCCGGTCGCTGGCGAACCGGATCCTGTTGAGCGGTGATGGGTACGGCGCTCAAAGGGAGCATGGGTGGCAACATAAAGTTCTCCTGTCTTCAGGTTGTCGGCGGCTAAAGTGGCAGCTTGAACCGCCGGTCCGAAACTTGTGACCCAGTTGGCAATTGCACCGTTCACCAGGGCCGAGCTTGTTTGATCGCTGGGCAAGCGTAAGTTCCGTGCCGTTGGTAATGAATCAGCGTACGTAAATCCTTTGGTCTGAAGGATCCTTCCGTTAAGATAACCGGCTTTTTCAAGGCGGGAGTCAGGCAGCATGGCGCAGCAGTATCAACCGGGGCAACGCTGGATCAGTGACAGCGAAGCCGAGCTGGGTTTAGGCACCGTTCTGGCACAGGACGGCCGCTTATTGACCGTGCTCTATCCGGCCACTGGCGACACCCGCCAGTACGCGCTACGGAATGCGCCACTTACCCGTGTACGGTTTTCGCCGGGCGACGTGATCACTCACTTCGAAGGCTGGAAAATGACCGTGCGCGAAGTCGATGACGTCGATGGCCTGCTGGTCTACCACGGCCTCAACGGGCAGAACGAAGTCGTCACCCTGCCCGAGACTCAACTGTCGAACTTCATCCAGTTCCGCCTGGCCAGCGACCGTCTGTTCGCCGGCCAGATCGACCCGCTGGCCTGGTTCTCCCTGCGCTACCACACCCTGGAACACACCAGTCGCCAGTTGCAGTCTTCGCTTTGGGGCCTGGGCGGCGTACGTGCCCAGCCCATTGCCCATCAACTGCACATTGCCCGTGAAGTGGCCGACCGCATTGCGCCGCGGGTGTTGCTGGCCGACGAAGTGGGCCTGGGCAAGACCATCGAGGCCGGCCTGGTCATCCACCGTCAGTTGCTGTCCGGCCGCGCCAACCGCGTACTGATCCTGGTGCCAGAAAACCTCCAGCACCAATGGCTGGTGGAAATGCGCCGGCGCTTCAATCTGCAGGTCGCGCTGTTCGACGAAGAACGCTTCATCGAAAGCGATGCCAGCAACCCGTTCGAAGACACCCAATTGGCCCTGGTGGCGTTGGAGTGGCTGGTGGACGATGAGAAAGCCCAGGACGCGCTGTTCGCCGCCGGCTGGGACCTGATGGTGGTCGACGAGGCCCACCACCTGGTGTGGCACGAAGACCAGGTCAGCCCGCAATACGCCCTGGTCGAGCAACTTGCCGAAACCATCCCAGGCGTGTTGCTGCTCACCGCGACCCCGGAACAGTTGGGCCAGGACAGCCACTTCGCCCGCCTGCGCCTGCTGGACCCGAACCGCTTCCATGACCTCAAGGCCTTCCGCGCCGAGAGCGAAAACTATCGCCCGGTGGCCGAAGCCGTGCAGGAGTTGCTGGACAAAGGCCGCCTCTCGCCCGAAGCCCACAAGACCATCCAGGGTTTCCTGGGCAATGAAGGCGAAGCCTTGCTGACCGCCGTCAATGATGGCGATGCCGAAGCCAGTGCCCGCCTGGTGCGCGAGCTGCTGGACCGCCACGGCACCGGCCGCGTGCTGTTTCGCAACACCCGCGCCGCCGTGCAGGGCTTCCCGGAGCGCAAGCTGCACGCCTACCCGTTGCCTTGCCCGGACGAATACCTCGAATTGCCGTTGGGCGATCACGCCGAGCTGTACCCGGAAGTCAGCTTCCAGGCCCAGCCGGACGCCAGCGAAGAGGAGCGCTGGTGGCGTTTCGACCCGCGGGTCGAGTGGCTGATCGACACCCTGAAGATGCTCAAGCGCACCAAGGTGCTGGTGATCTGTGCCCACGCCGAAACGGCCATGGACCTGGAAGATGCCTTGCGCGTGCGCTCCGGCATCCCGGCCACGGTGTTCCACGAAGGCATGAATATCCTGGAGCGTGACCGTGCGGCGGCCTATTTCGCCGACGAAGAGTTCGGCGCCCAAGTGCTGATCTGCTCGGAAATCGGCAGTGAAGGCCGCAACTTCCAATTCGCCCATCACCTGGTGCTGTTCGATCTGCCGGCGCACCCGGACCTGCTGGAGCAGCGTATCGGCCGTCTGGACCGGATCGGCCAGAAGCACACCATCGAGCTGCATGTGCCTTATCTGGAAACCAGCCCACAAGCGCGGCTGTTCCAGTGGTATCACGAAGCCCTGAATGCCTTCCTCAACACCTGCCCGACCGGCAACGCCTTGCAGCACCAGTTCGGCCCGCGCCTGCTGCCCTTGCTGGAAGAAGCCGACGATGGCCAGTGGCAAGCGCTGATCGACGAGGCCCGCGCCGAACGCGAGCGCCTGGAAGCCGAGCTGCACACCGGGCGCGACCGTCTGTTGGAACTCAATTCCGGCGGCGCCGGTGAAGGCGATGCGCTGGTGGAGGCCATTCTCGAGCAGGACGACCAGTTTGCCCTGCCGATCTACATGGAAACCCTGTTCGACGCCTTTGGTATCGACAGCGAGGACCATTCGGAAAACGCGCTGATCCTCAAGCCGAGCGAAAAGATGCTCGACGCCAGCTTCCCACTGGGCGACGACGAAGGCGTGACCATCACCTACGACCGCAACCAGGCGCTGTCGCGCGAAGACATGCAGTTCATCACCTGGGAGCACCCGATGGTGCAGGGTGGCATGGACCTGGTGTTGTCCGGCTCCATGGGCAACACCGCGGTGGCGCTGATCAAGAACAAGGCCCTAAAGCCCGGCACCGTGTTGCTGGAGCTGCTTTACGTCAGTGAAGTGGTCGCCCCGCGCTCGCTGCAACTGGGCCGCTACCTGCCGCCGGCCGCCCTGCGCTGCCTACTGGACGCCAATGGCAACGACCTGGCCGCCCGGGTCTCGTTCGAAACCCTGAACGACCAACTCGAAAGCGTGCCCCGCGCCAGCGCCAACAAGTTCATCCAGGCCCAGCGCGACCAGCTCACGCCACGGATCAACGCTGGCGAAGAGAAGATCGCCCCGCGTCACGCCGAACGCGTGGCCGAGGCCCAGCGCCGCCTGGCCGCCGATACCGACGAGGAACTGGCCCGCCTGACCGCCCTGCAAGCGGTCAACCCGACCGTGCGCGACAGCGAGCTGGTGGCCCTGCGCCAACAGCGCGAGCAAGGCTTGGCGATGCTTGAGAAGGCGGCGTTGCGCCTGGAGGCGATTCGGGTACTGGTGGCGGGCTGATCGCCACAGTAGTCCGAAAAAGGCCCGCAGCGATGCGGGCCTTTTTTGTGCAAACCTGCCGAACACAGAGATGTTGGACTGGGAACACGGTCAACGTGGCGAGGGGATTTATCCCCGCTGGGTTGCGCAGCAGCCCTCTGCGTTCCAACTGACAATCGTGGCGCATGGTGGATTCTGGGGCTGCTGCGCAGCCAACGGGGATAAATCCCCTCGCCACAATGCCCTATCAGCCCCAGCCTTAGCCTTAGTCTTAGCCTTGGCATCAAGGACTGTAATACCCCACCGCCACCAGGAAATGCCCGACCTTCTTCAGGTACGCGTGTTTATCCTCGACCTTGCCGGTCACCGGATTCTTCCAACGGTACTCGTACTCTCCCTCGCCCTGTTTGCCGATCAACGCCAGGATCGGCTCGCCCACCGGTTTGCCATCCGGGTCCTTGACCTTGGCGAAGTCGGTATTGATCAAGCGCAAATTGGTGCCATGGCCGACATAGCGCCGGGTATCGAGGTCGACGACAAAGACATACAAGTCATCCTGCAGGTAACCGCCCTTGAGGGAGTTGACCGCCGTCAGCGTGGCCTTCTCGTTTTTCAGCAGGTCATTCGAGGCCTTGTCCAGCAACGCCCTGGCCTGTTCGGCGGAAGCCCGGGGCAGATAGTAGCCGACAGCCAGGATTCGCTCGCCGACACGCTGGAAATACACATGCTTGCGCTCGACCTTGCCGTCCGTCCAGTTCTGCCAGCGGTACTCGGCTTGCTGGATGCCACTGGCCTCGGGGGTTTTCAAGGCGTCCTTGAAGGCTTTGCGCAAATCCGGCCCCAGCACGTCGGACACGTCCCGCCCGATCAACGCCGAGGACGGCCCGCCGCTGGCGAGCATCACACCTTGGGTGTCCACCACGAACACGTAGCGATCCTTGTCGACGAATTCTCCTTGACGACTGAACGCGGCAAAGGCTTTGTCGCCGTTGTCGTGGTAATAGGCCAAGGCCTTCTCCAGCAACGCCCGGGCCGCCTGGCCATCGTCCGCAGTGGCCGCCTGGGCCTGAGCCAGCCCCAGCATGAGCATTGCACCCAGCCAGGCCATCCTGTGAAAAAACCCCATGCGTGCGCCCCTCGTTCTTGTTGGTGTTTCAAGAGCGTAGACGGCGTGGGGTGATGTTGGAGTATTCAGGGAATTGCTGGGGAGCCTGGGTGAGCCAGTGGCATTGATATTGACTGACAGGACGTCATCGCGAGCAAGCTCGCTCCCACAGGGTCAGCACCCTCCGGTGTGGGAGCGAGCTTGCTCGCGATAGCGGCGGCACATCCAGAAATGATGCGCGCACAAACGGCTTATTGAGCCCCAGCGCGCAGTTGCTGCTGCAAGTTCTGGATCTGCGCCTGCAACGTGTTGATGTTACGGGTGACCTGGCCGCGGAAAGCGTCAAACTCGGCCGTGTTGCCGCCCTTGTCCTGCTGGCTCTTGAGCACGATCACCTCCTGTTCCAGGCGGTCGATGGCGGAGTTGGAGGTGGCTCTTTTCAGGGCGGTGATGTCAGCGCCGATGCTCTTGAGCTGGGCATCCAAGGCACCACCCTCGCCCTGGCTCTTCAGGGCGGTCACTTCTGCCGCCAGCGCCTTGACCTGGGCTTGGAGCTCCTTGTTGGACGCTTGCAACTGCGTGTTGGTGTTCTGCTGTTCCGAGGCCTGGGCGATGAGCTGGGCCAGTTCCTTGTCCAGGTCGGCAGATGGACCGAACGTGGCCTGCTGGAGTTTGTACTGCTCCTGCAGCTTGCCGTCGAATTGCCGCCCCTGTTCCTGCAGCTTGTTGTCCAACTGTTTGATCTGCAGCTTCAAGGCTTCACTGTCGCTCATGACGTTGGACTGCCCGGCGACCACCTTGCCGGAAATGTCCTGCAAGCGCCCTGCCGCATCCTCACTGATCCGGGCGAAGCTTTCCTGGGTCGCCACCAGTTGCTGCTCCATCAGGGAAATCTGCTGGAAGCTCCACCAGGCCAGGAAACCGAATGCACACAGCAGCGCGCCGACCAATGCCCACAGCGGCCCGGTGCTGGGTCCTTTGACCTTGGCCGCGGCAACGGGCGCCGAGCGCGCTTGCACGTGAGGCTGGCGGCTGGGCATGAAATCATCGTCATCGGGAATGTCGGCCCGCATCCGCAGGCTCGGAACATCGTCGAAGTCGTCATTGGCATCGTTACGCATGGGCATGGTTCGACCTTTGGAAAACCGATAATGGCTTGATGCGGCGAGTATAACCCCCTCGCCCGCCGCACCGATTGACCCCGAACCTGGCACTCGGTTCATGATGGGCCGATCAGCGGGCTGTCTGGACACCCCACCAGGCGCAAAATTCATCGAGGGCGGTCCACAGGCTGACCTGCGGATCGTAATCGAGATAATGCCGGGCGCGACTGATATCCAAGGTGAAATTTTTGTTCATGACCTGCATGCCCAGGCGCGACAGCGTCGGCTCGGGACGGCCTGGCCATAACTTGCAGAACCCTTCATTCAGGGCAGCGAGGCTGTAGGCCAAGCCGTAGGAACGATAACGTCGGACCTGTGGGACTTCCATCTGGCGCATCACATAATTGACCACGTCCCACAGCGGGACCGGTGCCCCGTTGCTGATGTTGTAAGCCTTGCCCAGGGCTGAATCGGTGGCCAGCAGACTGCTGAGCAACGCTTCGTTGAGGTTCTGCACACTGGTGAAATCCACCTTGTTCAACCCGTTGCCGACAATGGCCAGTCGTCCCTTGCGCTGCATTTTCAGCAGGCGCGGAAAAATGCTCATGTCACCGGCACCGGTCACGAAACGCGGGCGCAGGGCCAGCACTTCGAGGCCGAACTCCTGGGCGCCGAAGACTTTCTGCTCGGCCAGGTACTTGGTGGCGGCGTAAGGGTGCTTGAAGCGCTTGGGCACCTGTTCTTCGGTCAACCCGAGGTGGTCATGGCCGTCGAAGTAAATGGACGGCGAGGACAGATGAACCAGGCGGCGCACCTTCTGCTTGAGACAGGCTTCGACGACATTTTCCGTGACTTGGACATTGCCCTGGTGGAAATCCTGGTAGCGGCCCCACAGCCCCACGGAGCCGGCGCAATGCACCACGGCCTCGACATCCAGGCACAGGTCGCGGGCCAGCAGAGGGTCGTTCAGGTCGCCTTGGACGAACTGCGCACCGCGACGCACCAGGTGTTCCACACTCTCGGCCCGGCGACCGTTGACCCGTACATCCAGGCCCTGCTCCAGGGCGAAACGCGCAAAGCGCCCGCCAATGAAGCCGCTTGCGCCGGTGACCAAAATCTTCATGCATGCTCCTAAAAAATCAGATTCGAACTACAAGCCACAAGCTTCAAGCCAAGCGCTTTTCACTTACCGCTTGCAGCGTGCCGCTTGCCGCTGCGATCAATCGCTCAGTCAATAAGCCAAGCAACTGCCCACCATTGCGCCAATGATGCCAGTACAGCGGCACATCGATCGGTTTATCTGCCAACAATTCCACCAGCACGCCTCGCTCCAGCTGTTCGCGCACTTGCAGCTCGGGCACCAGCCCCCAGCCCAACCCCACCTCGGCAAGACGGATGAAACCTTCGGACGAGGGGCATAAATGATGCTCGAAACCGCCCTCCACGCCTACGGACGCAAGGTAGCGATGCTGCAGGAAATCATCCGGGCCAAACACCAATGCCGGCGTACGCGCCAGTTGATCGGCGCGCACGCCGTCGGGAAAGTGCCGGGCGATGAAGGCCGGGCTAGCCAACGCCCGGTAGCGCATCGCCCCCAGCAGCACGCTGCGAGCACCCGCCACCGGGCGTTCGCTGGCGCAGACACAGGCCGCCACTTCACCGGCGCGCATGCGCTTGAGGCCCACGGTCTGGTCTTCTACCACCAGGTCGAGCAACAGGTGATGGTCGGCGCAGAAATCTCCCACGGCAGCGGCCCACCAGGTTGCCAGGCTGTCGGCGTTCAAGGCGATGCGCAGACGCTCCGGCAGCCCCTCTTCATCCAGCGCCGGCACCAGGCTCTGCAGGTCGCGCTCGAGCAGCCGCACCTGTTGCACATGGTTGAGCAACCGACGGCCGATTTCCGTGGGCGCTGGCGGCGTGGCACGCACCAGAACGGGCTGCCCGACACGCGCCTCCAGCAGCTTGATCCGTTGGGAAATGGCCGATTGCGACAAACCCAGCACCTGGGCCGCGCGCTCGAAACCGGCCTGCTCGACCACGGCGGCCAGGGCAGAGAGCAATTTGTAATCGAACATCAGTTTCCCTAATGAGCAATCAGCAATATTGGTTTTTCTTATACAACTCGCCACAGGAGAATGGCCAGCAATTCATCAACTGACCGGGGATAAAACGATGTGGCAAAGCTATGTGAACGGGCTCCTGGTGGCTCTCGGGCTGATCATGGCCATCGGCGCCCAGAACGCATTCGTGCTGGCCCAGAGCCTGCGCCGCGAGCACCACTTGCCGGTCGCGGCGCTGTGCATCGCCTGCGACGCCCTGTTGGTCGCCGCCGGGGTGTTCGGCTTGGCGACCTTGCTGGCCCAGAGTGCGTTACTGCTGTCGATTGCCCGTTGGGGCGGCGCGGCGTTCCTGCTCTGGTACGGCAGCCTGGCCTTGCGCCGGGCCTGTTCGAAGCAGAGTCTGCAACAGGGTGAGAATCAGGCTGTGCGCTCGCTGCGGGCCGTGTTGCTCAGCGCGCTGGCGGTGACGCTGCTCAACCCCCACGTCTACCTCGACACCGTGCTGCTGATCGGTTCCCTCGGTGCCCAGCAGAGCGTGCCCGGCGCCTATGTAGTGGGCGCGGCCAGTGCCTCGCTGCTGTGGTTCCTCACCCTGGCCATCGGTGCCGCCTGGCTGGCCCCCTGGTTGGCCCGTCCAAGCACCTGGCGGATCCTGGACCTGTTGGTGGCGGTGATGATGTTTACCGTGGCGATGCAATTGATTGTCGCCGGCTGATTATTCCAAACCGCTCTGGAACCTCTATTCCACACAGTTGTTGCGTGGTTATGCCGCACCCCCGGTGCTATGATCCGACTCCTGCGCCGCAAAGAGTACAAACTCCCCGGCGCTAGTCTGGCCGCCCGTGATCGGCCTTGCGCTCACCGCAACTGACCTGATTAGGAGAATCACCATGGCTTTCGAATTGCCGCCGCTGCCCTATCCACACGATGCACTGCAGCCGCACATCTCCAAAGAGACTCTGGAATATCACCACGACAAGCACCACAACACCTATGTCGTGAACCTGAACAACCTGGTGCCTGGCACCGAGTTCGAAGGCAAGACCCTGGAAGAAATCGTCAAGACTTCCTCGGGCGGTATCTTCAACAACGCCGCTCAGGTCTGGAACCACACCTTCTACTGGAACTGCCTGGCGCCAAACGCCGGCGGTCAACCAACCGGTGCCCTGGCTGAAGCCATCAACAAGGCATTCGGTTCGTTCGACAAGTTCAAGGAAGAATTCAGCAAGACGTCCATCGGCACCTTCGGTTCCGGCTGGGGCTGGCTGGTGAAAAAGGCTGACGGTTCCCTGGCCCTGGCCAGCACCATCGGCGCCGGCAACCCGCTGACCAGCGGCGACACCCCGCTGCTGACCTGCGACGTGTGGGAACACGCCTACTACATTGACTACCGCAACGTTCGTCCGAAATACGTCGAAGCGTTCTGGAACCTGGTCAACTGGAAATTCGTCGCCGAGCAGTTCGAAGGCAAAGCCTTCACTGCCTAAGCTCGATGCCAGACAAAGGAAACCCGGCGCCGTGCCGGGTTTTTTTTGCGCAACAGAATTGATCGCAAGCCAAATACCTCGTGTCTGGAACCCAAGAAAAAATCCCGGCAGGCCTCAAGTTGCGGTGCCTTCCAACCGACACAATGGTCGTAGAGCAATCACTCTGAAAAAAACGTACATCGGCCAGGTTTCAAGCGAAACCCCTTGTGTTTGATTGTCCCTTTGACTGACATCACAGGATTGCCAATACTCATGGCAACTTGACGCTACCCGCACGGAACAAGGAACCACTCTTTGAAGCTGGAACTCAAGAACAGCTTGTCTGTGAAGTTGCTCCGGGTCGTGCTCCTCTCGGCATTGATCGTTGGCATGGTCTTGAGCTGCGCCCAGATCGTGTTCGATGCCTACAAAACCAACCAGGCCGTCGCCAGTGACGCCCAGCGTATCCTCGACATGTTCCGCGATCCATCGACCCAGGCCGTCTACAGCCTGGACCGGGAAATGGGCATGCAAGTGATCGAAGGCCTGTTCCAGGACCAAGCCGTGCGCATGGCCTCCATCGGCCATCCCCGCGAAACCATGCTCGCCGGAAAAGCCCGCCCCTTGCAGCACTCCGAAAGCCGCTGGCTGACCGACCTGATCCTGGGCAAGGAGCGCACCTTCACTACGCAACTGGTGGGACGTGGCCCCTACAGCGAATATTACGGCGACCTGAGCATTACCCTCGACACGGCCACCTATGGCGAGGGTTTCATCGTCAGCTCGGTGATCATCTTCATTTCCGGGATGCTGCGGGCCCTGGCCATGGGCCTGGTGCTGTACCTGGTCTATCACTGGTTGCTGACCAAGCCGTTGTCGCGGATCATCGAGCATCTGACCGAAATCAACCCCGATCGCCCCAGCGCGCACAAGATCCCGCAGTTGCGCGGCCACGAGCAAAACGAACTGGGCCTGTGGATCAACACGGCCAACCAACTGCTCGAATCCATCGAGCGCAACACGCACCTGCGTCACGAAGCTGAAAACAGCCTGCTGCGAATGGCCCAGTACGACTTTCTCACCGGTCTGCCCAACCGCCAGCAACTTCAACAGCAACTGGACAAGATCCTGGTGGACGCCGGACGCCTGCAACGTCGGGTGGCGGTGCTGTGTGTGGGGCTGGATGATTTCAAGGGCATCAACGAACAGTTCAGCTATCAGACCGGCGATCAGTTGCTGCTGGCCCTGGCCGATCGACTGCGGGCCCACAGTGGGCGGCTCGGCGCACTGGCGCGGCTGGGGGGCGACCAGTTCGCCCTGGTCCAGGCCGACATCGAACAGCCTTACGAGGCCGCCGAACTGGCCCAGAGCATCCTCGATGACCTGGAAGCACCGTTCGCCATCGACGATCAGCAAATCCGCCTGCGGGCCACCATCGGCATCACCCTCTTCCCCGAAGACGGCGACAGCACCGAGAAACTGTTACAGAAAGCCGAGCAGACCATGACCCTGGCCAAGAGTCGCTCGCGCAATCGCTACCAGTTCTACATCGCCAGCGTCGACAGCGAGATGCGCCGCCGCCGCGAGCTGGAAAAAGACCTGCGCGAGGCCCTGGCCCGCGAGCAGTTCTCCCTGGTGTACCAGCCACAGATCAGCTACCGCGACCTGCGGGTGGTGGGCACCGAAGCCCTGATCCGCTGGCACCATCCCGAGCACGGCCTGGTGCCGCCGGACCTGTTCATTCCACTGGCCGAGCAGAACGGCACCATCATCGCCATCGGTGAATGGGTGCTGGACCAGGCGTGCAGGCAATTGCGCGAATGGCACGACCAGGGTTTCCTCGACCTGCGCATGGCGGTCAACCTGTCGACCGTGCAACTGCACCATGCCGAACTGCCACGGGTGGTGAACAATCTCCTGCAGATATACCGGCTGCCGCCGCGCAGCCTGGAGCTGGAGGTCACCGAGACCGGCCTGATGGAAGACATCACCACCGCGGCCCAGCACCTGCTGAGCCTGCGTCGCTCCGGAGCGCTGATTGCCATCGATGACTTCGGCACCGGCTATTCGTCCCTGAGCTACCTCAAGAGCCTGCCGCTGGACAAGATCAAGATCGACAAGAGCTTCGTCCAGGACCTGCTCGACGACGAAGATGACGCAACCATCGTCCGGGCCATCATCCAATTGGGCAAGAGCCTGGGGATGCAGGTCATTGCCGAGGGCGTCGAGACGGTCGAGCAGGAAGCCTACATCATCGCCGAGGGCTGCCACGAAGGTCAGGGCTACTACTACAGCAAGCCGCTACCGGCGCGGGAATTGGGTCTTTACCTGAAGCAGGCCGAGCGCAGCAAGGTGTCCATCCTCTGATTCCTCTCTTTTGCCACGTTCCTGTAGGAGCTGGCGAAGCCTGCGATCTTTTGATCTTTCGCTCCAGACTCGATTGGCAGTGGAAAGATCGCAGCCTCGCTTCGATCGGCAGCTCCTACGGACGCTGCCGATCCCTTCATTAAATAAGAAATATTTACAAGCATAACCCTTTACACATAATGCAAATCTTTCGCATTATGTCGCAGTTTTTGCGCACCCTCGCGCCTGTCCCATCCATCACCGAAGCAGGATGTTCGCCATGATTCGTATGCCCCTGGCTACCGCCAGTCTGCTGGCCATCGCTATTTCCCTCGCCGGTTGCGGCGAAGGCAAAGACAAGGCCGCCGCGCCGCAAGCGCCAACGCCGGCCGCCAGCACCTCGGCACCGGTCGCCCCTGCTGCCGCCGGCAAAGTCGACGAAGCCGCCGCCAAGGCCGTTGTCGCGCACTATGCCGACATCGTCTATGCCGTCTATAGCGATGCCGAATCCACTGCGAAGACCCTGCAAACCGCCGTCGACGCGTTCCTGGCCAAGCCGAACGCCGACACCTTGAAAGCCGCCAGGGCTGCCTGGGTCGCCGCACGCGTGCCGTACCTGCAAAGCGAAGTGTTCCGTTTCGGCAACACCATCGTCGACGACTGGGAAGGCCAAGTGAACTCCTGGCCCCTGGACGAAGGCCTGATCGACTACGTCGACAAGTCCTACGAGCACGCCTTGGGTAACCCGGGCGCCACCGCCAACATCATCGCCAATACTGAAATCCAGGTTGGCGAAGACAAGGTCGACGTCAAGGACATCACCCCGGAAAAACTCGCCAGCCTGAACGAGCTGGGCGGTTCCGAGGCCAACGTCGCCACCGGCTACCACGCCATCGAATTCCTGCTGTGGGGCCAGGACCTCAACGGCACCGGCCCGGGCGCCGGCAATCGCCCCGCTTCGGATTACCTGGAAGGTGCCGGCGCCACTGGCGGCCACAACGACCGTCGCCGTGCCTACCTCAAGTCCGTGACCCAGCTGCTGGTCAGCGACCTGGAAGAAATGGTCGGCAACTGGAAGCCGAACGTGGCCGACAACTACCGCGCCACCCTGGAAGCGGAACCTGCCGAAAGCGGCCTGCGCAAGATGCTGTTCGGCATGGGCAGCCTGTCCCTGGGTGAACTGGCGGGCGAGCGTATGAAGGTGTCCCTGGAAGCCAACTCGCCGGAAGACGAGCAGGATTGCTTCAGCGATAACACCCACAACTCGCATTTCTACGATGCCAAGGGCGTGCGTAACGTGTACCTGGGCGAATACACCCGTGTCGACGGCACCAAGATGACCGGCGCCAGCCTGTCGTCCCTGGTCGCCAAGGCCGACCCGGCCACGGACACCGCGCTCAAGGCCGACCTGGCCGACACCGAGGCCAAGATCCAGGTCATGGTCGATCATGCCAACAAGGGTGAGCACTACGACCAGTTGATCGCCGCTGGCAACACTGCCGGTAACCAGATCGTGCGCGACGCCATCGCCGCACTGGTCAAGCAGACCGGTTCGATCGAGCAGGCTGCGGGCAAACTGGGCATCAGCGACCTGAACCCGGACAACGCTGATCACGAGTTCTGATCAACGCCGGCTGGCTACGGGTTAACGCAGCCAGCCAAGCCACAAACCTGTGGGAGCGAGCTTGCTCGCGATGGGGGTCTTATTAGTCGATATTGATGTAGGCTGGTCTACCGCTATCGCGAGCAAGCTCGCTCCCACAGTGCTTTCTGGTGTTTCGAAAATGCGAGATCAGTCATCGCTCCCACAAGGGGCGTCACTGTGGTTCATGGCTGCAACCCGGCAAGCCGCCCTTCGATAAACCGCCGTTCCGGCAGTTGCTGCGTCAGTTCGAGCGCGCGTCGGTACGCGGCCCTCGCCTCGTCCACCCGCCCCAACTGCCGACAGAACTCCGCCCGCGCCGAGTGGGCCAAGTGATAGTCCGTCAAATCCCCCCTGGCGAGTATTCCGTCAACCAGGCGCAGCCCTTCCTGTGGTCCGTCGCGCTTGGCCAGGGCGGCGGCGCGGTTGAGTTCGATCACCGGCGACGGCACGGCCCGCAGCAGCACATCGTAAAGCCCGACGATCTGCGGCCAATCGGTCTGCTCAGCCGTCGGCGCTTCGGCATGCACCGCCGCAATCGCCGCTTGCAGGCAGTACGGCCCGAACCGTCGGGTTTTCAGCGCGGCTTCCACCAACGCACAGCCCTCGGCAATCAGCTCGGCATCCCATAAGGATCGCACCTGCTCATCCAGCAGGATCAGTTCGCCGGTCGACGACGTTCGCGCCGGGCGCCGGGATTCGTGCAGCAGCATCAACGCCAGCAACCCCATGACCTCGGCCTCGGGCAGCAACTCCATCAGCAGACGCCCGAGACGGATGGCTTCGCGCGTGAGGTCTTCGCGAGTCAACTCGGCCCCCATCGAGGCCGAATACCCTTCGTTGAACACCAGGTAGATCACCCGCAGCACGCTGTCCAGCCGCTCCGGCAGTTCCGCGCGGGACGGCACCTGATAGGGGATCCTGGCATCGCGGATTTTCGCCTTGGCCCGCACGATGCGCTGGGCAATGGCCGCCGGTGCGGCGAGAAACGCCCGGGCGATTTGTTCAGTGGTCAGGTCGCAGACTTCCCGTAGCGTCAGGGGCACCTGGGCATCCGCCGCCAGGGCCGGGTGGCAACAGGTAAAAATAAGCCGCAGGCGATCGTCTTCCACGTCTTCGTCACTCCACGGATCCTGCTCCAGCGCCTCGAGTTGAGCGATCAACATCGGTTGGGACGCGGCGAAACGCGCGCGCCGGCGCAAACTGTCGATGGCCTTGAAGCGCCCGGCAGACACCAGCCAGGCCCGCGGGTTGTCCGGTACACCGTCGCGCTGCCAGCGCTCGACCGCGATGAAAAAGGCCTCGTGCAAGGCCTCTTCCGCCAGTTCGAAATCACCCAGCAGGCGAATCAGCGTCGCCAGGATCCGCCGCGAGTCTTGCCGATAAACCTGCTCGACCCGCGCCTTGACCGTTTCGACCGACATCAGTCGGGCATGCCTTGGGCAACCAGCGTCTCAAGCCGGTCCAGGCCCTGGCCCCAACCCTCGGGGAAACCCATGGCGTCGTGCGTCTGGCGAGCGATGACCCGGCTGATGGATAACGCGTAAGGGGCAGTTGTGAGATTCATGAATGAAATCCTGTTTGTGATTGTTGTTCAGGGGTTCAGTTGGCGTACCGGTCGCACTTCAACGCAGCCGACCCGGGCCGCCGGGATATGGCCGGCGACCTGGATGGCTTCGTTGAGGTCCTTGGCGTCGATCAGGTAGAAGCCCGCCAGCTGCTCCTTGGTTTCGGCGAACGGGCCGTCGGTGATCGACAGCTTGCCGCCACGCATGCGCACCGTGGTAGCGGTCTGTACCGACTCCAGGGCTTCGGCGGCCAGCATGCGCCCACTGCCCTGGATCGATTCGGCATAGGCCATGCACTCGGCGTCCTCCGGGCTGTCGGGCGAGTTGTGCAGCGTCTGTTCGTTGCTATACACCAAGCAAAGGTACTTCATGGAAGGCTCCGTGTTCGGACTGATCAACTATGGACGGCAGAATGACGCTCGGCGAAAAAAACCGACGATCAGGGTTGCAGGTCGAACAGCGCCGTCCCGGCCATCGGGTCGAACGGAGCGGACCAATGTTCATGGACGATCCGCCATTATCCGGCTACACGCTGGTAGCAGGCTGTCACACGCATCCAGCAGGCCTGTTCCTCGCCTTTTTCGTTGGTACCACCGCAATAGGCCAACCAGTGGGCGAAGGCGATGGTGTCGGCCGGGGTAATCTTGACCTGATGAAAGTCGAACTTGTGCGGGCCGGGGCACATTTCCATGCAGGCTTGCCAATGGGCCCGGTAAGCGCTTTTGCCCTTGAATTGCAGGGCCTGGATGGCATCGAACGAGACAATGTTCTCGTCATAGAGCGCCATGACTTTTTCGATGTCCTTGGCCATCACGGCTTGGCGATAGGTGTCGATCAGGGCCTGGATTTCGGTTTCAGTGGTTTGGGCATTCATGGTGTTCTCCGCAGTTTTTTTGTTGAAGACACCCTTTGTCGTTTGGAGAAACAGCGAATCGACCATCCAACAAAAATAATTCAAGGAGAAAAATTGGCTAGAATCCCAGTCCTATTCTGCCGGCAACATTGGACGTTTCTGTGACCGCTCAACTCATCCCCTACGAAGACCTGACCGCGCTGCAACGCGAACAGGTCAGCGCTATCGAACTCCACCCCGAACAGATCAAGTTCTCCGGCGATATCCATGGCGCCCTGCACATGCTGCTGTCCCGGCCCGGCCCGGGGGTCAAAGGCTTTGCGCTATTGGCTGGGGAGGTGCCAGTGGCCTTTCTGCTGCTCAAGCGCCCGCCGGCACTGCCCGCCTGGGCCAACGAACACAGTGCCACCTTGCATGCCCTGCAAGTCGACCACCGAGCCCAGGGCCAAGGTTATGGCAAGGCGTGCCTGGAGGCGCTGCCCGCCGTGGCGCGGGCCGCCTGGCCGGAGATCCGCGGGTTGGAGCTCTCGGTCGACGCGGCGAATGACTCGGCCATCGGCTTGTACACCCGAATGGGTTGGGTCGACAGTGGCGAGGCCTACAAGGGCCGCATCGGTTATGAGCGGCGGATGGGGTTGCTGTTCTGACAAATGGAATCAACGATCTATAAGCGCTGAATGTGGGAGCGAACTTGCTCGCGATAGCGGTGTTTCAGTCAACATCAAAGTGGCTGACCTGACGCTATCGCGAGCAGGCTCGCTCCCACAGGGGGACCTGCGACGATCAGCTTGGCTTGAGCGGAATCCAGATCTCCAGGGTGCCTTGGCCGGTCCTGGGGTTGAAGTCTTCGCTGTAGCGCTCGAATTCAGGCTCATCCGCCGCTTCGTAACCGGAATGGGGCAGCCATTCTTTCCAGATGTACTGGAACGTATCCGGCAGCTTTTTCAAGGGCCCGGTGTGTTCGAAGACCGCGTAATGGCCTGGCTGGATTTCGATCCAGCGGTATTGCTCCGGCAAATCATCGAGCCGGCTGATTTCCACGCCGGCGATGTATTCGAACCCACCCTTCCCGTCCGGGTTGCAACACACACCGTAGGTCACTTCATCTTTCTGCCCTGGCACCTTGCCGAGCCAGGGCAGGAACTTTTCCCAGAGCAAAGGGATGTCTTGGGCGGTGTCCTGGGTAAACCGAGCACCAAAGCCGGCGATGAGCTGAAAACGTCCCTGTTCAAAGCGTGGTACGGCTGTGCAATCGCGTTTGGGCTTTTCCATGCGGCAACACTCCAGCAAAACGTGAAGTCGGGCTTGGCAGTATAGAAGCCAAACCGTGATTGCCAGGGCCGTTTCGCTTGTCAAATGCCAGGCAGGGGTCCGGCGGCGACGCTTCCTACAAACTCGTTGTAACCAGAAACAATCACGTACACCGCGAAATAACAGAAGATCGCGGCGGATGCCCAATAGGAATAACGCAACAATTTATCCCCCAACAGTTTGCCGCCCTGGGTCGCCGCCAGGCACAAGGCCGCGCACCACAGCAGCCCGGCGCCGAGAAAACCACTGAGAAACAGCGCCGAGCTGAGCAAGGTTCCGCCGCCCGAACGGGCGATCAGCGTACCGCCCACCGCCGCGAACCAGAGGATAGCACTGGGCGATGACATGGCCAGGAAAATCCCGCGCAAGAACTCCTGGCGCGAAGAGTTGCCCTGCACTTCACCGGCCTCGGCCAGTACCGCGTTGTGATAGATCGCCGAGTGGATCATCTTGGCCGCGAAGTACAGCAACAGCACCGAGCCGCCGACCCACAGCACCCAGCGCACCGCTTCGTATTGCAGCAGCACGGTCATGCCGGCCATGGCCAGGACGGCATAGATCAGATCGCCCACGCAGGTGCCCAGGCCCAGGGCGAACCCCTGGAAATAGCCGCGCTGCATCGCCAGGGTGATCATCGCGATATTGGCCACGCCAATGTCCAGGCACAGCGAAAGGCTCAGCAGGAAACCGCTGGAAAATTCCATCATTCATTCCATCAGGATTGGGTGAGGCAGGTTCAACAAGCCGCTGCGACCATCGATGGCGCCGCGGCCAGGGCGACAGTGTCGTCGAAAATAGTTCGCCGCGGCTACTGGACAATCCGACATCCGCCCGATTATCTTGCGCCGCAGGCCACCGCAGTGGCCAACGTCGCTCGGACGGTTCCGGGCGCTCACGTATCTCGAGGCAACAATGGCCGAACAAGGTTCGCCGCGCCGCTTTGCGCGCATCGATCGACTCCCCCCGTATGTATTCAATATCACTGCCGAGCTGAAGATGGCTGCGCGTCGGCGCGGCGAAGACATCATCGACTTGAGCATGGGTAATCCCGACGGCGCCACGCCTCCACACATCGTGGAAAAACTGGTCACCGTCGCCCAGCGCGAAGACACCCACGGTTATTCCACCTCCAAAGGCATCCCGCGCCTGCGCCGCGCCATTTCGCGCTGGTACAAGGATCGCTATGAGGTGGACATCGACCCGGAAACCGAAGCCATCGTCACCATCGGTTCCAAGGAAGGCCTGGCCCACCTGATGCTGGCCACCCTGGACCAGGGCGACACGGTGCTGGTGCCCAACCCCAGCTATCCGATCCACATCTACGGCGCGGTGATCGCTGGCGCCCAGGTGCGCTCGGTGCCGTTGGTGCCAGGGGTGGACTTCTTCGACGAACTGGAGCGGGCCATTCGCGGCTCGATCCCCAAGCCGAAGATGATGATCCTCGGCTTCCCATCCAACCCCACCGCCCAGTGCGTGGAGCTGGACTTCTTCGAGCGGGTCATCGCCCTGGCCAAGCAGTACGACGTGCTGGTGATCCACGACCTGGCCTACGCCGACATCGTGTATGACGGCTGGAAAGCCCCGTCGATCATGCAAGTGCCAGGCGCGAAAGACATCGCGGTGGAGTTCTTCACCCTGTCCAAGAGCTACAACATGGCCGGCTGGCGCATCGGCTTCATGGTGGGCAACCCGGAACTGGTCAACGCCCTGGCGCGGATCAAGAGCTACCACGACTACGGCACCTTCACTCCGCTGCAAGTGGCCGCCATCGCCGCCCTCGAAGGCGACCAACAATGCGTGCGCGACATCGCCGAGCAGTACCGCCAGCGCCGCAATGTGCTGGTCAAGGGGCTGCATGAACTGGGCTGGATGGTGGAAAACCCCAAGGCGTCGATGTACGTCTGGGCCAAGATCCCCGAAGCCTATGCGCACCTGGGCTCGCTGGAGTTCGCCAAGAAGCTGCTGGCCGAGGCCAAGGTCTGTGTCTCGCCGGGGGTGGGGTTCGGGGAGTATGGGGATGATCACGTGCGCTTTGCGCTGATCGAGAACCAGGACCGGATTCGCCAGGCCGTGCGTGGGATCCGTGGGATGTTCAGGGCGGATGGGTTGGTAAGCAAACCTAACGCCTGACCTAAAACCCAATGTGGGTATTTCCCTGGATTTGTTGATCACCAGAAATCGGTGTGGGAGCGGGCTTGCTCGCGAAGGCGATATAACATTCAACCTATTTGTTGACTGTCAGTCCGCCTTCGCGAGCAAGCCCGCTCCCACATTGACTACAGTGTTGCCGGTTAGACCACCAGCGACAGCAGCAGGATAAAGATCAACCCCACCACCGACAGGATGGTTTCCATCGCGGTCCAGGTCTTGAACGTCTCGGCCACGGTCATGTTGAAGTACTGCTTGACCAGCCAGAAACCCGCATCGTTGACGTGGGACAGGATCAACGAACCGGCACCGGTCGCCAGCACCAGCAGCTCACGGTTCACACCCGGCATCATCCCCACCACCGGCACCACGATACCGGCACCGGTAATGGTCGCCACCGTCGCCGAACCTGTGGCGATACGGATCACCGCGGCCACCAGCCACGCCAGCAGGATTGGCGAGATCTGCGCACTCACCGCCATGTGACCGATCACGTCGCCCACGCCGCTGGTGACCAGCATCTGCTTGAAGCCACCACCAGCACCGATGATCAGGATGATCGCGGCGGTCGGCGCAAGGCTGGCGTCCAGCCATTTGAGCATCTGGCTGGAACCGATGCCCTGCTTGTAGCCGAAGGTGTACAGCGACAGCAACAACGCCAGCAGCAAAGCCGAGATCGGGTGACCGATCATGTCCATCCAGGCGCGGAAGAGGTTGCCGTCCGGCAGCGCCACGTCAGCGAAGGTCTTGAGCAGCATCAGGAACACCGGCGACAGCACGGTGATCAGGGTGATGCTGAAACTTGGCAGCTCGGCGGCGCTCGTCTCGCGGGCCAGTTGGTCCACCAGTTCCTGGTTCGGATGGCCGGGGATGTGCTTGGCAATGAACGTACCGAAGATCGGGCCGGCAATGATTGCAGTCGGCAGCGCGACGATCAGGCCATAGAGAATGGTCTTGCCGATGTCGGCGCCAAACACGCCAATCGCCAGCAACGGCCCCGGGTGCGGCGGCACCAGGCCGTGGACCGCGGAAAGACCGGCCAGCAGCGGGATACCGATCTTGATGATCGACACGCCGGTGCGGCGCGCAACGATGAACACCAGCGGGATCAACAGCACGAAGCCGATTTCGAAGAACAGCGGGATGCCCACCAGGAACGCGGCGAACATCATCGCCCACTGCACCTTGTCCTTGCCGAAGGCGCGGATCAGGGTCTGGGCGATCTGATCGGCCCCGCCCGACTCGGCCATCATTTTGCCGAGCATCGTGCCCAGCGCCAGGATGATGCCGACAAAGCCCAGCACGCCACCGAAGCCGTCCTGGAACGCCTTGATGATGGTGCCGGTCGGCATGCCCGACGTCAGGCCGAGGAACGCGGCGGCGATGGTCAGCGCAATGAACGGGTGGAATTTGAACTTGGTGATGAGGACGATGAGTCCGATCACCGTGACCACTGCATCAAGCAGTAGAAACGTCTCGTGGGACATGCCGAACATGGGAGGTGTCTCCTGATTTGTTGTTGTTATTGAAGCAGTTATTTATGAGTCGTCGGGACAGCGCTATCTTTCTGACGCAAATTTTTGAAACTCAGCTGGCCAGCTTCAAACCGTGGGCCAACCACCAGACGTAAGCCTGCTGTGCCAGTTCATCAACGCTGTGGCTGGACGCGTCCAGAGCCAGGGTCAGGGGCTCGCCGACAGGGGATTCAAGGGTGGCGAACTGGCTGTCGATCAGGGTCGACGGCATGAAATGGCCGGGACGATGGGAAACGCGGTCGGCGGCCACTTCGGGGGTCAATTCAAGGAATACGAAGCCCAGGCCGGGCAAGGCGCTGCGCAGACGCTCGCGATAACTGTGCTTGAGGGCCGAGCAGGTCAGCACCGGGCGCTCGCCCGTGGCGTCGACACGGCGCAACTCGTCGCACAGGCTGTCGAGCCAGCCGGCACGGTCGTCGTCGTTCAAGGGGATACCGGCGCTCATCTTCTGGATGTTGGCCGCGGGGTGGAACGTGTCGCCTTCGATGGCGGTGGCGCCGCTCAGTTGGCACAGGGCCTGGCTGACGCACGTTTTGCCGCAACCGGCAACGCCCATGATGACCAGGGCGGAGATGGGATTGTTCATGTAACACCTCAGCGCGCAGACAGCGCTACCTTTGCCAGTTATGACACCGTAGCAAAAGCAGAAGTTGCCGACGCCTTCTTGTCATTTTTGTGGTTGCAGCATGTTCGTTCACGACACCCACGGACGGGGGATCAGGCAACCCCCGCTCACGCATTTGCAGCGGCGTCGAGACAGCGCTACCTTAGTGCCTTGATTTTTGTTTGGCAAGCCGCCCTGATGACCGCCCCTAAAAACGATAAGAATCCTCGCACCACCGGTCGCCCCACGCTCAACGAAGTCGCACGCTTGGCCGGTGTCAGCCCTATCACCGCCTCCCGTGCCCTGCGTGGCGTCAGCACCGTCGCCTCGGAACTGGTGGAAAAAGTCCGCCAGGCCGCCGTGGAACTCAATTACGTCGTCAATCCCGCCGCCCGCGCCCTGGCTTCGGCCCAGAGCCATTCGGTGGTGGTGCTGGTGCCGTCGTTGTCCAACCTGTTGTTCATCGACACCCTGGAAGCCATCCATCGGGTGCTACGGCCCAAGGGGTTCGAAGTGGTGATCGGCAACTACCACTACTCCCCGGACGAGGAAGAAGACCTGTTGCGCAACTATATGGCCTATCAGCCACGGGGTCTGCTGCTGACCGGTTTCGACCGCACCGAAAGCGCCCGGCGCATGATCGAGGCCAGCAACATACCGTGCGTGTACATGATGGAACTGGACCCCGGTGCCGGGCTCAATTGCGTCGGTTTTTCCCAGCTCAAGGCTGGCGAAACGGCGGCCGAGCACTTGATTTCCAAGGGCCGCAAGCGCCTGGCCTACATCGGCGCGCAGCTGGACCAGCGCACCCTGCTGCGCGGCGAGGGTTTCCGGCGTGCCTTGCAGAACGTCGGGTTGTACGACCCGGACTTGGAAGTACTGACGCCGCGTCCATCATCGGTGGGCCTGGGCGGCGAGCTGTTCCTGCAATTGCTGGCCAGTCACCCGGACGTCGATGCGATCTTCTTCGGCAACGACGACCTGGCCCATGGCGCCCTGCTCGAAGCATTGCGCTGCGGCATCAAGATCCCCGAGCGGGTGTCGATCCTCGGTTTCAACGACCTGCCCGCCTCGGCCCACATGGTGCCGCGCCTGAGCAGCATCAGCACCCCACGGGAAGCCATCGGTCGCCGCGCCGCCGAACAGATGCTGACGTTGATGGCCGGCAACCGCATCGCGCAGCCGGTGGTGGACATGGGTTTCGAGCTCAAGGTTCGCGAAAGCACCTGAAGCACCATGCTCAAGCGGTCGATCCATGCCGTCGAACGGCAAGGGTTGGCCGCCCCCTCGCCGCGCACTTGTCCACACCCCTCGGAATACGGCCATCGCGCAGGCGGCATGGGAATTGCTCCTGCCCATCGCTCAGCCATTACCTACAGGTGTTCATCATGTTGGTCAGTGCCAAACAGCAAGCGATGGTCTTGCCACTCAAACGCCCGGGCGAGGATCCCACCGCCGAAGCCGCCAGCGGCCTGCAAAGCGCCGCGTTGCAGGCGTTGCGCGATAACGTCCAGGCCCAGGCCAGCCAGGGCAGTGCCCAGGTCCAGGACTCCTTCACCCAACGAGCCACGCAACAGGTCAATGCCGCCACCGCCATCAGCGACAAGGTGGATGAAGCGTTCGCCAAGACGCGCGTGCAACTGCAGACCGTGGCTTCATCAATGCCTGAAGAAACCACGGCACTGGGTGGCTCCGCCACGGCGCAGTTCAAGGACTACATGAGCAAGACGCCCGAAGAGCGCCTGCGCGACAGCATTCTCGAAGAGATGGGCATTACCGAGGAAGAGTTCGAGGCGATGCCGCCCGAGAAGCAGATGGCGGTCAGCCAGGAGATTGCCCAGCGCATGCAGGACAAGTCGGCGATGGCCCAAGTGGAAAAGGCCCAGGAGAGCCGCACGGGCGACAAAGCCTCGGCCACGGACATGTTTCTCGCCTCGCTTTGAGCCTCGGCACATCACGAAGCGTTTGAGCTGGGCGACCGCCCAGCTCAAACCTCAGGCCCGCCGAAGCGGTACCGGCTCAATGACCGAACAGGTTCACCTTCTTGGTTTTTTTGTCGGCGCGCTTCTCATCGGCAGTCTTCGCCGGTTTTTTCTTTGCCGCTTTTTTTGAATCCATGCCTTTGGCCATGATACGTACTCCAGTCATACGGGATGTGAAGTCAGGTATACACCTATCGCCGCACTCGCGTTCTTTTATAATTGCCTCCCCCTTCTGCGCCACGACCCAACCATGTCCGAAATCCATTACGCAGCGCTCGAAGCATCGCTTTGGCCGCTGATGAACAAGTTCTATCGCGCTCACCAATCCTCGATGAAAGCGGTGCGTGACGCGCAGCTGTGGGTGGCACGGCGCGATGAGATCGTCGCCGCCCTGTGCTTGCGGCCAGTGTCGGGTGGGCATTGGTTGACGGGGTTGTTCGTCGACCCGGCATACCGCGTCCAAGGCATAGCCGCGCAATTGATCGCCGAAGCGGTGAACGGTGTGGACAAGCCGGTGTGGCTGTTCTGTCACCCGGACTTGCGCGGCTTTTATGAGCGGCGTGGTTTCAGCTTCGACCCTGAACTGCCCTATGCGATGGCCGAACGCCTGAGCCGGTATGCCCGCAGCAAGCCGATGATTGCGATGGGGTGTGAGCCTGCAAAACCTTGAGATCAACGCAGTCCATTGTGGGAGCGAGCTTGCTCGCGATGGCGTCAGGTCAGCTGCATCAATGGCGGCTGACACACCGCCATCGCGAGCAAGCTCGCTCCCACCGGGTTCAGGGGTGGGTATCAGTCGTCAGTGGTGGGGTCCAGATCGGGAAACATCACTTCGGTAAAGCCGAACTTGCTGAAATCAGTGATGCGCGACGGGTACAAGCGCCCGATCAGGTGATCGCATTCATGTTGCACCACTCGCGCATGAAAGCCCGACGCGTAACGCACGATCGGCTCGCCCTTGGGATCGAAGCCTTCATAGCGGATGTGTTGGTAGCGCTCCACCGCACCGCGCAGGCCCGGCACCGACAGGCAACCTTCGAAGCCCTCTTCCATCTGCGGGCCCAGGGGGGTGATCAGCGGGTTGATCAGGATGGTCTGGGGCACCGCCTCGGCGTCGGGGTAACGCTCGCTGTGCTCGAAGCCGAAGATCACCAGTTGCAGGTCGATGCCGATCTGCGGCGCCGCCAGGCCGACGCCGCCGACGCTTTCCATGGTCTGGAACATGTCGTCGATCAATTGCCACAATTCCGGGCTGTCGAACATTTCGGCGGGCACCGGCGGGGCGATGCGCAGCAGGCGTTCGTCGCCCATTTTCAGGATTTCACGGATCATGGTCGGGCTTCGTCAGGATGGGTTTGAGGGATGGAATGGTCGCGCCCCAGGCCCGACACATGCTGTTTTTCGTGCTCGCCCGCGCTCTTTTCACCCGGGTTCTTGCCCTCGGTGGACATGTGCTCGATCACCGCATTCATTTCCGCGCCGAGCAACAGCACCGCCGAGGAAATATAGAAATACAGCAACAACACGATGATCGCGCCGATGCTGCCATACATGGCGTTGTAGTTGGCAAAGGTCTTGACGTAAAAAGCAAACCCCAGGGATGCGATGATCCACACCACCACCGCCAGCACCGACCCCGGCGTGATGAAGCGAAACTCCTGCTTGACGTCGGGCATCACGTAATAGATCAGCGCCACGGCCACCATCAGCAAGAACACGATCACCGGCCAGCGCACGATCGTCCAGAGCGTGACGATGAACTCCTCCAGGCCGACTTGGGCCGCGATCCAACCCATCACCTGCGGCCCGAGCACCATCAACGCCGCTGCGGCCAACAGCATGCCGGCGATGCCGACCGTGTAGAAAATCGACAGCGGGAAGCGCTTCCAGGCCGGACGGCCTTCCACCACATCGTAGGCGGCGTTCATCGCGCTCATCATCAGCCGCACGCCCGCCGAAGCGGTCCACAAGGCGATGACGATACCCACGGACAGCAACCCACCCTTGGACTGCTGGAGCTGGTCGATCACCGGGTTGACCTGCTCCAGGGCCTGGGGCGGCAGCACCAGCTCCGATTGCAGGCGCAGCCAGGAGAAGAAGTCCGGCAGGTGCAGGAACCCGATCAAGGCAATCAGGAAGAGAATGAACGGAAACAGCGAAAACAGCATCTGGTAGGCCAGTGCCGAGGCGTAGGTCGACATCTCGTCATCGACGAACTCGGTCACGGTACGCATCATCACACGATGCAAAGGTAAGCCTTTCAAGGCCGGAAACATCATGTGCGTCTCCTTTCGCCGCAAAAAAGGAAGGTCGCCTGGCGACTCATGGGGTTGTTATACAAGACAAGTAACCTGTTTGGCGACTTTGGAACAGTTTCCCCGGTGCAAGTTCGAACCGACATGAAAACGGCCATCCGCGGATGACCGTTCCATTGGCTTTGCTACAGGCGGGTTAGGCCTTGTCGACGCCTTTCTTGACCGCATCCTTGGCCTTGCCCACGGCTTGTTGGGCCTCGCCTTTTTTCTCCTGGACCACGCCCTCGGCGCGCATGCGGTCATTGTCGGTGGCCTTGCCGACGCCTTGCTTGATATTGCCAACGGCTTCGTTGGCAACGCCCTTCACTTTATCGCTCGTGCTACCCATGATGTCTCTCCTGTGAACAACGGTACGAAAAGTCCTTACTAAGGGTTGACCGAGGCCGTTTGCGGGGAGTTTCATTTTTTTTCAGCGACACATTTCAGCGTCGAATGCAGGTTGCACTTTATGTTTGTCGATCAACCCCCGAGAATGCCCCACGTATTCAGGCTGCGGCTTGAAGCTCCAACCCCGTAGGAACGTTATGAAACTCGATAAAAAACAGGCCATCGCCCGCAGGAACCAGGAACTGGGCGGCGCCGTCCTGGGCGTCAACAATTGCCATTTCAGCGAATTGAACCGCAACCGCAACATCTTCTGGTTCGATATCCCGGTGGCGCGCCTGGCCATCGGTCAGTACGAATGGATCCACCTGCTGCTGCACACCCCGGCCACCGATGAGCTGCTGCACTTGAAGGTGCCGACCGTGTTCCTGCGGGAAAAAATGGAAGGCCTGGAAGTGCGCAACCAGGGCAAACGCAAGGCAGCCCTGAGCCTGGAACTGAGCGCCGACAAGGACGCCTACCTGCAGGACATGCGGCCGGGTGGCACCAACCTGGATTTTGCGCAATTCCGGTTGTAACCGGACCCGACAAGCACTGGTTCCCTGTGGCGAGGGGATTTATCCCCGCTGGGGTGCGAAGCGGCCCTCACTTTTTGGGTCTGCTGCGCAGCCCAGCGGGGATAAATCCCCTCGCCACAAAGGCGCTCTCGCTTCAGGTCATCGCCCAACAAAAAGCCCCGCATCAGCGGGGCTTTCGTCTACAAGCTTTTACTTTTTCAGACCCAACTTCCTGAGTTCTTCATCCCGCAACTCGCGGCGCAGGATCTTGCCCACGTTGGTGGTCGGCAAGGCATCGCGGAACTCCACGGCCTTGGGCACCTTGTAGCCGGTGACGTTGGCACGCATGTGTTCCATCACCTGTTCCTTGGTCAACGTGACACCCGGCCGTGCGACGATGAAAATCTTGATCGCCTCGCCAGACTTCTCGTCCGGTACGCCGATGGCCGCGCACTGCAGCACGCCCGGCAGGGTTGCCAGCACGTCTTCCAGTTCGTTGGGGTACACGTTGAAACCGGAGATCAGGATCATGTCCTTCTTGCGATCGACGATGCGCATGTAGCCGTCCGGCTGGATCAGCGCGATATCACCGGTCTTGAGCCAACCTTCGCTGTCGAGGATCTCGTCGGTGGCTTCCTGACGCTGCCAGTAGCCCTTCATCACCTGCGGACCTTTCACGCACAACTCGCCGATTTCGCCCAATGGCAGCTCGACGCCCGCGTCATTGATCACCTTGCACAGCGTCGACGGCACGGGAATGCCGATGGTACCGACCTGGATGTGCTGGATCGGGTTGACGGTGGCCACCGGGCTGGTTTCGGTCATGCCATAACCTTCGCAGATCGGGCAACCGGTCACCGCTTTCCAGCGCTCGGCCGCGGCCAGTTGCAAGGCCATGCCTCCGGACAGGGTGACTTTCAGTGCCGAGAAGTCCAGCTTGCGGAAGGCTTCGTTGTTGCACAGGGCCACGAACAGCGTATTGAGGCCGACGAAACCGCTGAACTTCCACTTCGACAGTTCCTTGACCATCGCCGAGAGATCGCGCGGGTTGCTGATCAGGATGTTGTGGTTGCCGATCAGCATCATCGCCATGCAATGAAAGGTGAAGGCATAGATGTGGTACAGCGGCAGTGGCGTGATCAGCACCTCGCAACCTTCATTGAGGTTGGAGCCCATCAGCGCCTTGCACTGCAGCATGTTGGCCACCAGGTTGCGGTGGCTGAGCATCGCGCCCTTGGCCACGCCGGTGGTGCCGCCGGTGTATTGCAGCACGGCCACATCGTCGCTGGTGGGGTTGGCTTCGTTCACTGGCTGGCCGTGGCCTTTGCTCAGCACGTCGTTGAACTTGACGGCCTTGGGCAAGTGATAAGCCGGGACCATCTTCTTGACGTACTTGATCACGCTGTTGATCAACAGGCGCTTGAGCGGCGGCAGCAGGTCGGCGACTTCGGTGACGATGACGTGCTTGACGCCCGTCTTCGGTACCACGGTTTCGGCCAGGTGCGCCATGTTCGCCAGGCACACCAAGGCCTTGGCACCGGAGTCGTTGAACTGGTGCTCCATTTCCCGCGCGGTGTACAACGGGTTGGTGTTGACCACGATCAGCCCGGCACGGATCGCACCGAACACAGCCACCGGGTACTGGAGAACGTTGGGCAACTGCACGGCGATTCGATCGCCCGGCTGTAAATCGGTATGCTGTTGCAGGTACGCGGCAAACGCCCCGGACAACTCGTAGAGCTCACCGTAGGTGATCGTCTTGCCGAGGTTGCTGAATGCCGGCTTGTTGGCAAAGCGTTGGCAGGACTGCTTCAACACCGCCTGAATATTCGGATACTCGTCTGGATTGATGTCGGCAGCAATCCCAGCTGGGTACTTATCCTTCCAAAAGTCTTCGATCATGGAAGCCCACTCCTCAGCAACGCGAATTCTCACCGCATTTGATGCGATTATTATTGGTGTGTGTTTATTGGTGAATCTGGCTTGAATCAAGGCCGAGAAGTCACAAAAGCGCGCCGAGAGTAGCAGCTTTGCCAAGGGTCGCCTAGAGCCAAAAACAACCCCCACAGTCATAAACATGACTCATGAATATTTCATGGTCATTTTTAGAGTAAAAATTCTAAGCTTTGGATAATGACCCCGAATATATAAAAACGGTGGGAGCGAGCTTGCTCGCGATGGCGGTGTATCAGCCAACATCTCTGTCACTGACCTACCGCTATCGCGAGCAAGCTCGCTCCCACAGTGCTTCATGAGGCAGGCGCCTCAGGCGATATCCCGCAACTCCCGCCGCAGGATCTTGCCCACCGGTGTCATCGGCAATGAGTCCCGCAACACGATGTGCTTGGGAATCTTGTAGCCGGTGAAGTTTTCCTTGCAATAGGCCTTGAGTTCTTCAAGGCTGACCCCGGTATCCCGCGCCACCACGAACAACTTCACCGCCTCCCCCGAACGCTCGTCCGGCACGCCGATCACCGCGCAGTTGGCCACTTTGGGATGGGCCATCACCACGTCTTCGATCTCGTTGGGGTACACATTGAAACCCGAGACGATGATCATGTCCTTCTTGCGGTCGACGATGCGCACGAATCCATCAGGGTCGATCACCGCGATATCGCCAGACTTGAACCAGCCCTCGCTGTCCAGCACTTCGGCCGTGGCCTCGGGCTTGTTCCAATAGCCTTTCATGATCTGCGGCCCCTTGATGCACAGCTCGCCGCGCTCGCCCAGGGGCTGCTCGACGCCGTCGTCGTTGATCACTTTCATCAGCGTACCCGGCACCGGCATCCCCACCGTGCCCAGCCGAGACTTGCCGCCATACGGATTGGCACTCGCCACCGGTGAGGTTTCGGTCAGGCCATAGCCCTCGGTAATTCCGCAACCGGTGATCTGCTGCCAGCGCTCGGCGGTGGCCTTGATCAACGCGGTGCCGCCGGAGTTGGTGACCTTGAGGTGGGAAAAATCCAGGGTCTTGAAATCCGGATGGTCCATCAACGCCACGAACAGCGTGTTGAGCCCCAGCAGCAACGAGAAACGCCAGTTCTTCAGTTCCTTGATGAAGCCGCCGATGTCCCGTGGATTGGTGATCAGCACGTTGTGGTTGCCGGTCACCATCATGCACATGCAGTTCGCCGTGAACGCATAGATATGGTAAAGCGGCAGTGGCGCGATCATGACCTCCTGGCCTTCGCGCAGCAGCGGCTGGCCGTCATCGCCCAGCTGTCCCAGACAGGCCCGGGCCTGTTGCATGTTGGCCACCAGGTTGCCGTGGGTCAGCATCGCGCCCTTCGCCAACCCGGTGGTGCCACCGGTGTATTGCAAGACCGCAATATCGTCGAGGCTGACGTTCAGCGGCTTGATGCCCTGGCCGCGTCCCAGGCGCAAGGCGCTCTTGAAGGAAATGGCCTGGGGCAGCGAATAGGCCGGGACCATTTTCTTGACCTTGCTCACCATCGTGTTGACCAGCCAGCCCTTGGCGGTGGGCATCAGGTCGCCCATCTTCGCTTCGATCAGGTACTGCAGGTCCGTATCGGGCAACACCTCCTGGACTTTCTGCCCGAACATGTTCAGGTACACCAGCGCCCGGGCACCGGAGTCCTTGAACTGATGACGCATTTCCCGCGCGGTATACAGCGGGTTGGTGTTGACCACGATCAGCCCGGCGCGCAAGGCACCGAACACGGCGATCGGGTACTGCAGGATGTTGGGCATCTGCACCGCGATACGATCGCCAGGCGCCAGGTCGGTATGGGTTTGCAGGTAACCGGCGAAAGCCGCGCTGTAGCGCTCGAGCTCGGCATAGGTGAGGGTCACCCCCATGTTGCTGAACGCCGGACGGTCGGCAAATTTCTTGCAGGAACGCTCGAACACCTCGATCACCGACTTGTAGGTCCCCAGGTCGACGTCCAAGGGCACGCCGGCCGGGCGTTTGTCATTCCAGAAATCAGGCTGCATTGTTTTTGTCCTCTTTACCTGAGCATGTCCGGGCCACCTCTGTATCGCGTGCAGAGGCGGAGCTCTTGGGACACTAGCAGCTATGGCCAATCAGGCAAATATGGCAACCTGCGTCATAGATTGTGTGAATCTTCTTGCCATGGCGTGGCCTGATCAGGCGAGACGCAACGGATGCGCTATACAATGCAGCGACGCTGCGTCTGACTTCGTGCAAAGGAATCGCCATGATCCACCAAACGTTCTGGCTGACCGCGACCGACCATAGCCGCCTGTTCGTCAACCAGTGGCTGCCCGAAACCGCCCCGCTGGCGGTGATCATGCTGGCCCATGGCATGGCCGAACACAGCGGCCGCTACGCCCGCCTGGCCCAGGCGCTGTGCGACGCAGGCTACGGTGTCTATGGGATGGACCTGCGCGGCCATGGCAAGACCGGCGAGGAAGCGATACTCGGCCACTTTGCCGACGAAGACGGCTGGGCCAAGGTCGTGGGTGATTTGGCCAGCCTCAACCATCACATCGGCCAGCAGCACCCTGATACGCCCATCCTGCTGCTGGGCCACAGCATGGGCAGCTACATCGCCCAGGGATACCTGCTGCATCATAGCGCCAGCCTGCACGGGGCGATTCTCAGCGGTTCGAACTTCCAGCCGGTGGCGCTCTACCGCAGCGCTCGCCTGATCGCCCGCTTCGAACGCTGGCGCCAGGGTGCGACGGGGCGCAGTGCCTTGATCGAGTGGCTGTCGTTCGGCAGTTTCAACAAGAAACTCAAACCGACACGTACCCCCTTCGACTGGCTCAGTCGCGATCCGGGCGAAGTCGACAAGTACGTCCACGACCCGCTGTGCGGCTTTCGCTGCACCAATCAACTGTGGGTCGACCTGCTCGGCGGCTTGCAGCAAATCAGCAAAGCGTCCAATCTCGCCCAGATCGATCCGGGCCTGCCCCTGCTGGTGATCGGTGGCGAATGTGATCCGGTGAGCGAAGGCAAGCGTCTGAAGGATCTGGCCGGCGCCCTGCGCGACGCCGGCAGCCAGCACCTGCAGTTGACGATTTACCCGCAGGCCCGACACGAATTGTTCAATGAAACCAACCGCGATGAAGTGACCGCCGATGTGCTGGCCTGGATTGCCCAGGCCCTGGACCACAAGCGGCCGCCACGCAGCGAGTAGGCTTGCAGCGTTTTCCTTTACTCCACAGGATCTGAAACAGATGACCCAGGTTACCAACACCCCTTACGAGGCCCTCGAAATCGGCCAGACCGCCAGCTACAGCAAGACCGTCGAGGAACGCGACATCCAGCTGTTCGCAGCGATGTCAGGCGATCACAACCCGGTGCACCTGGACGCCGAATTCGCCGCGGCGAGCATGTTCAAGGAGCGCATCGCCCATGGCATGTTCAGCGGTGCGCTGATCAGCGCGGCGGTGGCGTGCGAGCTGCCTGGGCCGGGCACGATCTATATCGGCCAGCAGATGAGCTTTCAGAAACCGGTGAAAATCGGCGACACCCTGACCGTGCGCCTGGAGATCCTGGAAAAGATGCCGAAGTTCCGTGTGCGTATCGCCACGCGCGTGTTCAACCAGCGCGACGAGCTGGTGGTGGACGGCGAAGCCGAAATCCTCGCCCCGCGCAAGCAGCAGACCGTGACCTTGCCGACGTTGCCGGCGATCAGCATTGGCTAACAGCTTCTGCGTGATTTTGTGGGAGCGAGCTTGCTCGCGATGAGGTCGGACAGTCGACCTCGATGGAGAATGTCAGGCCGCCATCGCGAGCAAGCTCGCTCCCACAAGTTATGGCTGGTCTTCGCGCACCTGCACGCTCGCCGTCATCCCGGCGCTCAGGTTCACGCCCTCCGGCACCTTGTCCAACTTGATCCGCACCGGGATCCGCTGGGCCAGGCGCACCCAGTTGAAGGTCGGCTCCACCTCCGCCAGTAACTGCGCATCGGGGTTGGTGTTGCGGTCGGTAATGCCGCGACTGATGCTTTCGACATGCCCCTCCAGCGCATGGCCGGCACTCATCAGCCAGATCTTGACCGGATCGCCCACACGAATCCTGGGCAATTTGGTTTCTTCGAAATAGGCCTGCACATAGAACGTCGAGTCGTCGATCAGCGCCATGACCGGCTGCCCGGCATTCACGTAGTTGCCTTCGGCCAGGCGCAGGTTGGTGATGTGGCCGCTGCGGGGGGCCAGGACCTGGCTGCGGGCGAGGTTGAGCTCGGCGACCTTGGCCTCGGCCTGGGCTTCGCGCAGTTCGCCGCGGGCGATGCCAGCGTTGATCTGGGCGTTTTCCCGCAGTTCGGCACTGATGGCCTGGGGGCCCAGGGCGGCGCGGCGACTGGCTTCGTGTTCGCGCAGGCTCAATTGCTGCTGGCGTGTCTGGACCACGGCCCGGGCCTTCTCGACCGCCGCCTCGAAACGCTCGCGGTCGATGCTCAACAACAGATCACCGGCCTTGACCTGCTGGTTATCCACAGCCTTGAGCTCGCGCACCCAGCCCGACACGTCGGGGGCGATCACCACCACGTCGGCGCGGATCCGCGCATCGCGAGTCCAGGGCGTGAGCATGTAGTACTGCCACAGGTGAAAGCCGGCGAAGATCGCCACGGCCACCATGCACAGCGTGACGGCGACACGTACGGAAGTACGCATGTTCAACTCCTATAGCGGCCCGAGGACCACGGTAATGACAGTCAGGACACAGACATACAGGGCGCAGTCGAACAAGGCTTCATGCCAGATCCAGCGCCCGGCCGGCACCAGGCTGAGCAACAGGCGCAGCGCGCCGGTCACCAGCAACGCCAGCACCACATAAATCAGGAACGGGCTGAGCAACACCCCACCAATCGACCACTCACGCAAGCCCATGGCTGTGCTCCCGTCGTTCAGGTTCGTGCTGGCTGCACCAGGCGCGCCAGCTGTTTTGCAATTGCACCACCGCGCCCTGGGCCAGCTTCAATGCATCGCTGGGCGGCTGGGTCGACAACACGTTCAGCAATTCGGCGCTCGCCG
Source organism: Pseudomonas sp. NFIX10 (assembly GCF_900111955.1). Taxonomy (NCBI): domain Bacteria; kingdom Pseudomonadati; phylum Pseudomonadota; class Gammaproteobacteria; order Pseudomonadales; family Pseudomonadaceae; genus Pseudomonas; species Pseudomonas sp. NFIX10. Next base: position 70,883 of record NZ_FOKH01000032.1, read on the forward strand.
GGGCCAGCGCATCGGCCTGGTCACCGGCCGGACCACGCTCGAGCACCTGCTCCAGCGCTTCGAAATAACGGCGCTGCGCCCGGGTATCGGGCACTTGGGCGACGGCCAGGCTCAGGCGCAAATGCAACAGCTCATCGCCGATGTCCAGGCCAAGCAAACCATCATCCCAACGGCTGCGCGACTGCGCCGGCAGTTCAGGGTAATGCCTGGCGAGCTGCAACAGCCGGTCGGCCATGCGCCCGCCGAACCAACTCTCGGCCCCCGGCAGGCGGCGATGGGTCAGGCGCACCAGATCGTGAAGGGTCGCGGCCAGCAGACGGCGGCTGTGCCAGGCCGGGTTGCGCAAAATCAGCAGATTGAAGGCCAGCACCGCCGCGCCCACGCCGATCATCATGGCCTGGGCGTTGTTGAAGAACGCCGCGACGTCGTATTTCATGGCATTGAGCGGTGAAATCAACACCACGAAATGCAGGCAGAACGACGTCGCCGTGGCGAAGATCTGCGGCTTGGCCATGCCCAATGCCCCGAAAAACAACGGCACGCCCATGGCCATGCACAGCATCGCGAAACTGCTCCATTGTGGTAGCACGAGCTCGCCGATCACGAACGCCGTCGGCACGGCCAAAAAGATGCCCCGCAGAAAACTCATGCCGATCTGCGCGCCGTTCTCGCGACTGGCGAACAGGCTGCACACCACACACGTCAGTACCAGCGCACCCGATGCGGCGGGCCAGGCGGTCGCCAGCCAGAAACAGGCCACCGCCAGGAATGCCAGGGCGCTACGCGCGCCGAAGACCATGGCCAGGGACACGTCGCGATGGGGCGTCAAGGTGCGGGGTGGATCCGCCGCCTCCCTGCCCTCCTGCACCGCCGTCAAGGCTGCGCAGGCGGCCAGGGCGGTATCGAGCAACAAGGCGAACCGCGCCAGGCAGTAACTTTGCGCCGCGCTGATCTGCGGATCGTGGGACGCATCCCATACCCGGGGGCGCAAGGCCTGCAGGGTCGCACTGTCGGCATCGAGGGCTTGCTGCACCTCGTCCATCCACGGCTGGAGTGCCACCGCTTCCTCGGGGTCGAGCTGTTTCCACTGCCGGCGCACCGAGCGCGAGATACGCAGCAGCATCAACAATTTCTGGCTCAAGCCGCTGATGGCCCGGGCTCGCTGTCGACCACGGCGGCCTTCGAACCAGGCATGTTCGCGCTGGGCATCCACCGCGACGATCCTGCCCAGAATTTCCAGCAACCCTTTACGGGCCTGGGCATTGCCCGCCAGGGTCGCACGGGCTGCCTGCATGCCACTCTCCCAGGCAGCCAGGGCCTGACCGGCCAGTTGCCGCTCGACCCGCAACGGCCAGAGCAAGGCACTGGCCGCCGTGGCACAGACGATGCCCAGGCTGATCTCGGTACAGCGCGCCACCGCTTGGTCGAACACCCCCAGTGGATGGGAAATGGCCGGCAGGGCAATGATCGCCACCGTGTAGCCGGCCAATACGAATGAATACGACCAGGCACTGCGCAGCAGCGTCGAACAGGCCGTGCAAAGGCCCAGCCAGAGCGCCAAGGCCAGCAGGAACAACCAGGGCGCCTGGGCAAACAGGCCCATGAACACTACCGACATGACCGTGCCCACCAACGTGCCGACCAATCGCGCCAACCCTTTCTGCACCACCATCCCGGACAATGGCTGGGCGACGATGATCGCCGTCATCAGCGCCCACGACGGCTGCTCCAACCCCCAGCGCAACGCCAGCCATAACGCCAGCCCGGCGCCCAGCACGGTCTTGATGGCGAACTGCACAGCGAGGCGGTCGGGGGCGAACAAGGCCTGGAAAGTAATGGGCACGCGAAAAACTCTTTGGGGGACGCCAATAACAATAGATGCAATGTGGAGGGATAGGCGGCGCAATTATTAGCTAGCTACCTATTAGAGTCCAGAGCTGATTATTGATGGATTCAACAACACACTTTTTCTGATCGAAGCTGAGTGCGCCAACCTGTTTCGCCACAACAATGTCATCTTCAATCCGAGCCCCAAACAAAAAAACGCCAGGCAGGCTGGCGTTTTTTTTGGGCGTTGGCTGCGTGTTTAACTCTGGGCACGCGCCTGGTTACGCAGAGCCTTGACCTGGTCATGGTTGCGTTGCACACCATGGTACTGACGCTCAACCAGGTCACGAATGCCCACCAGGTTGTGCTTGTTGATCTTCTCGATGGCCTCTTTGTAGGCCTTGAGGGCGTGATCTTCACCGCGCTCGGCTTCGTTGAGCACCGCTTCTTCGTCCTTGCCGGTGAACATGGATTTCACGTCCACCCAGCGACGATGCAGGTCACCGGCGACGCTGGTAGACGTTTCCGGATCACCGCCCAACGAACGAACGGCGGTTTGCAGCTCGGCTGCCGCAGTGGCGCAATCGGCGGAGCGCTGGACGAACAGCGTCTTGAGCTCTGGATGCTTGATGTCTTCAGCGCAGGTCTTGAACCCTTCCTGGCCATCCTTGCAGGTCTCGATCAGGTCGTTCAAGACGGAGATGGATTCTTTGTTGATGTCAGTCATTTTTCAGTTCCTTTGCGGGTGAATAAAAAACCTGCAAGGGATATTGCATCAGCCATGCCAGCCATCAAACCATAAAAAACTGCTTAATAATCAATTAGTTAATAAACACACCAGAATCTGTATCCGCGCTATTTGCATGATCTGTCATTTGGCCTGCATGCAGAATGCCTGTATTTTCAAGGCAGGTTTGAATCAAGACGAATGCCATGAATCCGGAAAAGCTCGAGTTGCTCGTCACGCGTCAAATGCCCTTTGGTAAGTACAAGGGCCGAATCCTTGCCGACCTGCCGGGTCAATACCTCAACTGGTTCGCTCGCCAGGGTTTCCCCCACGGTGAACTCGGCGGTTTGCTGGCATTGATGCAGGAAATCGATCATAACGGCTTGTCCGACCTGCTGGACCCGCTGCGCGCCAAACATGGCCTGCCCAAACCTCGCCATTGACTGAGACCCGCCATGCCCGAGAACACGCTGCGCGCCCACGATGAAACCTTCTGGCGAACCTTTGTCGACCGCTACGACATCGATCCCGCCGGGCCACTCAATCTGGAAAACGGCTACTTCGGACGCATGTCCCGCACCGTGGTGGAGGAGTACCAGCGCAACATCGAGTTCATCAACCGCGGCAACTCGGTGTATGTGCGCCAGCAGTTCGACCGGGAACACGGCGAAGCCATTCGGCGCCAGGTGGCCCGGCTGATCCACGCCTCTCCCCAGAGCGTGACGTTGGCCAACAGCGCGGTGGATGCCCTGCAAACCTTGATTCGCAACTACAACGGCCTCAAGCCGGGCGATCAAGTGCTGATCTGTGACGTGGAATATGCCTCGGTCAAAAGCGCCATGCGCTGGCTGGCCCGCCAACGTGGCGCGGAGGTGATCGAAATCGTCCACCAGCACCCCGCCAGTTTCGACAGCCTGGTGAGCACTTACCGCGAAGCGTTCATTCGCTACCCTCGCCTCAAGCTGATGGCGCTGACTTACGTCAACCACCTGACCGGGCTGGTGATGCCGGTCCAGACCATTGCCGAGAACGCCCGGGCGTTTGCCGTCGATATCATCCTCGACGGTGCCCACGCCCTGGGCCAGATCGATTTCGACCTGAAGAAGCTCGGGATCGAATTTGCCGGGTTCAACCTGCAGAAGTGGATCGGCGGCCCGCTCTCCCAGGGTTTCCTGTACATCGCCCCGCAGCGGTTGGCCGACATCGACCCGGACATGGACGAAGACACCTACCCTGCCACCGACATCCGCGCACGCACGCCCCACAGCACGCCCAATATCCCGGCCTTGCTCACCCTGCCCCTGGTCTTCGAAGAACACCGCAGCCTGGGCGGTGCCTTGGCCAAAGGCGCGCGCCTCTGCTACCTGCGCGACCTGTGGGTGAATGCCGTGCGCGATGTGCCGGGCATCGAGGTGATGACCCCGGATGACCGGCGGCTCTATTGCGGCATCACGGCGATGCGCTTCACCAACCAGGCCGACCAACAGACGATGGCCGCTCGACTGCTCGATGAGCATGGGATTTTCACCGTAGTGCGCCATACCCGCGTCGGGCCATGCATCCGCATTACCCCAGGGTTGATTACCCTGGCGAGTGATATCGAGCGGTTGACCCAGGCGCTGATCGACTTGAGCCGGACATAGTTGTGGCGATGTTCAGCCATCGCAGCGCAGCACAATAAAAGCGAGACAAAAAAAAACGGCGCGCCGACCAAGCGCACCGTAAAACCGTAGAACACCCAACGAGGTTCGGTAAAACAATCAGTCCAGCAGCGCCAAGGCCTCGGCGGTGCATTCCTGAATGCGGGCCCAGTCGCCGTTCTTGATCCACTCCGGATCAAGCATCCAGCTTCCGCCCACGCACATCACGTTTTTCAACGCCATGTAGCTCTTGATGTTGGCAGGGCTCACGCCGCCGGTCGGGCAGAATTTCACTTCGCCGAACGGGCCGCCCAAGGCCTTGATGGCCGCGACGCCACCGCTGACTTCGGCCGGGAACAGTTTGAAGCGGCGATAGCCCAGGCTGTAGCCTTCCATGATGCCCGAGGCATTGCTGATGCCCGGCAACAAGGGGATGGAGCTGTAGACGCTGGCTTCGAGCAGGTCACGGGTGATGCCCGGGGTGACGATGAACTGCGAGCCGGCCGCCTCGGCGGCGTCCAGCATGTGGCGATCGAGCACCGTGCCAGCGCCGGTCACCAGTTCCGGACGCTGCTCGCGCAGCACCTGGATGGCCTTGAGGCCGTGCTGGGAACGCAACGTCACTTCCAGCGCCGTCAGGCCACCGGCGGCCAGGGCATCGGCCAGCGGCAGGATATCCTGTTCACGGGCGATGGTGATCACCGGCAGGATCCGCGCCTTGGCGCAGAGGCTGTCGATCAGGGCAACTTTGTCCGCCATGGAAACGGTCGGGGATGGGTTTGTCATAGCGGCTGATCCTTGGTTCATGGGCACCAGTAAATCTCTAACGTAGGTTGCAAAAACGCACGGATCGGCATTTCGGCGACATCGTCACCTGCCACCGCGGCGTTCAGGGTGGTCAATTTCGACTGACCGGAAATCGACAGCACTTTGTGTTGCGCCGAAGCCAGCAAGGCGCGGCTCATGGTCAAGCGCTGGTGCGGCACGGTCGGTGCCAGCATCGGCCAGCAGCGGCGTGCGCCATTGACGTCCAAGGCTTGGGCCAGGTTCGGACTGTCGGGGAACAGCGAAGCGGTGTGCCCGTCATCGCCCATGCCCAATACCAGCACGTCGATGGGCGGCAGCTCGGCCAGCAAACGATCGGCCTGCTCGGCAGCCGCTTCCAGGTGAGCGCTGGCGCTGTAGAGGCTCAGGAACTGGGCCTTGGCCGCCGCGCCTTGCAACAGGTAACGCTTGAGCAAGCCGGCGTTGCTGTCAGCGTGTTCAACCGGCACCCAGCGCTCGTCGGCCAGGCTGACCACCACCTTGGACCAGTCCAGCGGCTGCTTGGCCAAGTGCTGGAAAAACGCCACCGGGCTGCGGCCACCGGACACCACCAGGGTCGCCGTGCCGCGCCCATCGATCGCATTGCGCAACTGCTCGGCCACGTTCAGCGCCAGGCCTTCGGCCAGCAGCACCGGGTTCTTGAATTCACGGGCGCTGACGCCCTGGGGCAGTTTCACTTCAGATATCGCCATACCATGACCTCCCATCCCGCGTGATCAGTGCAATGGAGCTCATCGGCCCCCAGGACCCAGCCGCATACGGCTTGGGCGCATCGCCGGATTTTTTCCACCCGGCAATCAACTGGTCACACCACGTCCACGCGGCTTCGATTTCATCTTTACGGACAAACAGGTTCTGATTGCCGTTCATGACTTCCAGCAACAACCGCTCGTAGGCATCGGGAATCCGTGCGCTGCGGTAAGTGTCGGAGAAGTTGAGTTGCAGCGGACCGCTGCGCAATTGCATGCCCTTGTCCAGGCCCTGCTCCTTGGTCATCACCCGCAAGGAAATCCCTTCGTCCGGTTGCAGGCGGATGATCAGTTTGTTGCTGATCTGCAGACGCTGCTCGGGCGCGAAGATGTAGTGGGACGGTTCCTTGAAGTGGATGACGATCTGCGACAGCTTCTGCGGCATGCGCTTGCCGGTACGCAGGTAAAACGGCACCCCGGCCCAACGCCAGTTGCGGATGTCGGCGCGCAGGGCGACGAACGTCTCGGTGTCGCTCTGGGTGTTGGAATTGGGTTCTTCGAGGTAGCCAGGCACCGACTTGCCCTCGCTGTGGCCGGCGATGTACTGGCCGCGCACCACCTGGGTGGTCAAGCCTTCCGGGCTGATCGGCGCGAGGGCCTTGAGCACCTTGACCTTCTCGTCACGGATGCTGTCGGCGGACAAGTCGGCCGGTGGGTCCATGGCGATCAGGCACAGCAGCTGCAGCAGGTGGTTCTGGATCATGTCCCGCAGTTGGCCGGCCTTGTCGAAATAGCCCCAGCGGCCTTCGATACCGACCTTCTCGGCCACGGTGATTTCCACGTGGGAAATGTAGTTCTGGTTCCACTGGGTTTCGAACAGGCTGTTGGCGAACCGCAGCGCGATCAGGTTCTGCACCGTCTCCTTGCCCAGGTAATGGTCGATGCGATAGGTACGGTTCTCCGGGAAAAACTGCGCCACGGCGTCGTTGACCTTGCGCGACGACTCCAGGTCCGAGCCAATGGGTTTCTCCAGCACCACCCGGGTGTTCTCGCTCAAGCCGACCTTCGCCAGGTTCTCGCAGATCGCCCCATACACCGCCGCCGGGGTGGCGAAATAGGCAATGACCTGCTGGGCCGAACCGGCCGCTTCGGCCAGGGCGACATAATCGTCGGCCTTGAGGAAATCCACGTGCAGGTAGGTCAAACGCGCCAGGAAGCGCTCGAGCACGGCTTCGTCCAGGTCTTTTTCGCCGACATAACGGCGCAGCTCGGCGGCGATGAATGCCAGGTGCTGCTGCTCACCGCCAGGCTCACGGGCCAGCGCGATGATCCGCGTGTCCTCGTGCAACAATTGGGCGCCATCGAGCTGGTACAGGGCAGGAAAGAGCTTGCGCAAGGCCAGATCGCCCAACGCGCCGAACAAGGCAAAGGTGCACGGTTCAACCGTAATCGAAGGCATGATGTTTGTTCTTTTATCAAGTTAAACTACAAATACCTTTTTTCAAGGTATCACTCAAGGAAAAATGTAGTAATAACCACAACATTTTCCGAAAATACCGATTCCGAGTGGTGGTCCGCCGGAGCCATCAGTAGGATAGGCCACCGCAAAGGGTCGTATCAAAGACCCGTCTTCCTAGGAATCTTGTATGGACCGCGTGCGAAACCTACTGGAACAGATCCAGAGTCGCCTTGAAGACCTGAACAAGGCCGAACGCAAGGTGGCCGAGATCATCCTGCTCAACCCGCAGCAGGCGACCCGCTTCAGCATCGCCGCCCTCGCCCAGGCGGCGTCGGTCAGCGAACCGACCGTCAACCGTTTCTGCCGCTCGTTCGGCGTCAGCGGTTACCCGGAACTCAAACTGCAATTGGCCCAGAGCCTGGCCAGCGGCGCCGCTTATGTCAGCCGCGCGGTAGAAGCCGATGACAACCCGGAAGCCTACACCCGCAAGATCTTTGGCAGTGCCATTGCCTCATTGGACAGCGCCTGCCAGGCCCTTGATCCCAATTTGATCAGTCGCGCCGTGGACCTGCTGATCCAGGCCCGGCAGATCCACTTCTTCGGCCTCGGCGCCTCCGCCCCGGTGGCCCTGGATGCCCAGCACAAGTTTTTCCGCTTCAACCTGGCAGTGACCGCCCACGCCGACGTCCTGATGCAGCGCATGATTGCGTCGGTGGCCCATACCGGCGAGCTGTTCGTGATCATTTCCTACACCGGCCGCACCCGCGAGCTGGTGGAAGTGGCGCGCATCGCCCGGGAAAACGGCGCCTCGGTACTGGGCCTGACCGCCGAGGGCTCACCGCTGGCCAAGGCCAGTACCCTGAGCCTGAACATCCCGCTGCCTGAAGACACTGACATCTATATGCCGATGACCTCGCGGATCATCCAACTCACCGTACTGGACGTGCTCGCCACCGGCATGACCCTGCGTCGGGGCGTGGACTTCCAGCCGCATCTGCGCAAGATCAAGGAAAGCCTGAATGCCAGCCGGTATCCGGTGGGGGATGAGTTCAACTGATTCGATCCAGGATCCTCACTGCCTGGTCGTCCGTCATCGCGAGCAAGCTCGCTCCCACAAGGGTTTTGTGAACACCGAAGATCCAGTGTGGGAGCGAGCTTGCTCGCGAAGGGGCCAGCAGCCGCACCTACCACCCTGCCCCTGCATCAAGCCCCCACCCACGCCTGCAAACTCAAATGCGCCCGCTCCCCCGGCGCCAGACACAGGCTATCGGTGCCGCCACTGGCCGCTTCGACACAGACGAATTCGCTGACCTCATCCCAACTCACCCCCAGCAACGGCCGCGTACCGGGATGCCAAACCACGGTGTCGGCACTGTCGCCGGTGTCGATGCGCAATTCGCGCTGCCAGGCGTGATCCTTGAGCTGCAATTCACCCTCATGCTGGAACACCCGCTGGCAACCGCCCTCGACCCGCAACTCGCCTTCCTGCTGGCAAGCCGCACGGCTCAACTGGTCGTAACCCTGGGCGCCTTCGAGCCCAGACAGCGCTACCTCACCGACGTCACCAATACGCCAATAGGCGTGCAAGGCCTGGCTCAACTGGCACGGTTGGCTGTCTTGGTGCTCGGTGCTCAAGCGCAGTTCCATGCGCTCACCCAGGTCGGCGTGCAGGTCCACTTGCCAGTCGCACAATTGCAGTTGCCAGTGCAGATGCACACCGTCTTCATCACTGTGGCTGTCGAGCAGCTTCCAATCGATCAACCGCGCCCAACCGTGGGACGGCCAGGCGTTTTCGCTGGGATGGCGGCCATACCACGGCCAGCACACCGGCACTCCACCGCGGATCGCACCGACGTGCGGCCATTTGGCCGCGCACCACAACCAGGGCTTCTGGCCTCGCGGCTGAAAGTGCAGCAACTGCGCGCCCTGGCGACTGAACACCGCCTGGCACAACGGATGATCGATCACCAACACATCGCGTTGCCGATAGCGCTCCCACGCGAACACCGGGCGTTCGCGCAAGGATCTGAAAAAGCGTTGTAGCGGATGCTCATGCATGGGCCGCGGTCCTGGAGATCATTGAATACTCAACTAAGTACGTACGACACTATTTTTGTGGCGAGGGAGATCCCGCCGCGTCTTCGACGCTGCGCTGTCGCGCAGCAAACAGGGATCCCTCTACAGTTGAAGAACGCGCGCGGGGCAAAGGCCGTAACCAGCACTGGTGTGACAGCACCCGAGAGGGAGAGTGGCCTGCACGGTATCGGCGTGGAGTCGTTGATGGCACGGCCAGGCCGTGACCTCGTATAAGAGAGTGAATCCTTTCGCCACCGTGTACCCCGCGCGCGTCATTCAATCCTGCGAGGAATTGTCATGGCGCGCAAGAACCAAAAGCGTTTTGAGATTATCC
>NZ_FOKH01000009.1:0-207885 GCF_900111955.1 Pseudomonas sp. NFIX10
TTGATCGCTGCCTTGGTGTTGGGGAGCGCTTCCAGTCGATCTGTTTGTGCGTGATAAATCACCAACTCATCTTTGGCGACATCAACACCCACGATCGGCTTTGCGACAGAAACCGGCATTGCCATTGAAAATCCTCCGGGCTAAGGTTTGAACACTTGAAGGGTTCACCCAGAGGCGCAGGCTTGTTCCTATCGTCGGTCTAGGCCAGATGCATTCTTTATCGGCGCTTGGGTGAAAGGAGGAGGGGTGAAATCTCCCACGGTCTGTACTGCGGCTAACAGTCAGAATCGAGCTTTGTCCCTCCTCCCCCCTTCAAGTCCTACCATACAAGCGAGCTTGCTCGCGATGGCGGAGTGTCAGTCGATATGGGCGTCGACTGGACCACCGTCTTCGCGAGCAAGCCCGCTCCCACAGGGTGTGTTCTGGGCACAACCAAAACATCAGATTTACGCATTTAGCCTATAAACTTAATGCATATTTTTTATAATTAACTTATAACAAATCGGACTTTTACAGCGCCTTATTATACAAATACTGTTACAACCATCACCGACCCCTGACCAGGTGGAGGCTCTCGGAACGCTATGTTTTTCCGGCCGACACCACTCCACGGTCACTTGCACACCCAAACCTGAAACCGGCCCGAGCCACCGCCGCCATGGCGTTCACCGCCATGACCACGGCAACGCTTTGCCCAAAAAAAGACCACACCCACGCAGCATCTCCACACCAGGGGTTCACCATGCACGACACCTTCACTTCACACCGCTTGGCAGTGGCCGTATCGCTGGCCTTGTTCGGGCTGTCGGCCCACGCCGAAGAAAACACCAGGGAGGGTGCCCTCCCCGTTGTCACCGTTACCGCAGAACACCGCAGCGAGGACTTGCAGAAAGCCCCGCTGGCGATTTCCGCGTTCGATGAAAACGCCCTCGAGGACAAGCAGATCAAGAGCATCCGCGACCTTTCCGGGCAGGTCCCGAACCTGACCCTCAGCCGCCAGTCGATCTCCTACAGCGCGCAGACCTACGGGATTCGAGGCATCGGCGAGACCGATCCGATCCAGGAAGCCGCCGTGGCGGTCTACGCCGATGACCTGTACATCCCACGGGCGATTTCCTCGATGCTCGACTTCAACGACGTCGAGCGCGTCGAGGTCCTGCGTGGCCCCCAAGGCACGCTTTACGGGCGCAACAGCAGCGCCGGCGCGATCCGCGTGATCACCCGCGACCCGACCCAGGAAACCCGTGGTTTCTTCGAGCTTGGCGCCGGCAACTACAACGCCCAGAACGGTCGACTGCTGATCAGCGGCCCACTGGTAGACAACGCCCTGTTCGGCAGCTTTTCGGCGATTCGCCTGACCCGTGACGGCACCGTCTCCAACCCCACCCGCGGCGAGGACGTGAATAACGTCGACCTGCAGTCCTACCGCGGCAAGTTGCGTTTCAACCCCATCGATTCGCCCTGGGATGTGCAACTGACGCTGGCCGGCACTTTCGACCGCGGCGACACCACCAGCTATACCCCCTTCGATGCCGACGGCCACTTCGACAAGTTCAAGAGCTACAGCAGCCTCAATCCGAAGAACCGTCTCGACCAGGGCAGCTCGGTGCTGCGGGCGATCTACACCCTCGACGATCATCTGAGTTTCAAATCGGTGACCGCCTACTCAGCCTTCAACCAACCGGTGGACTATGACAATTCCGGGCAGGCGGCCCTCATTCAGAACAGCCTGATCACCTACAAGCAGGACTATGCCACCCAGGAGTTCCAGCTCAACGGCGACTACGACGATTTCAGCTTCAGCACCGGCCTGTACCTGTACCGGGAAAAATTCGATGCCGAGCGAGACAGCCTGACTTACTCGATTGCGCGCAACCGAGTGATCGGCCAGGGTCAATACAGCACGACCAATACCGAAAGTTATGCGTTGTATGGCCAGGGCAGTTACAAAGTCACGCAACAACTGTCGCTGATCGCCGGCCTAAGGTTCACCCGCGAACACAAGAACTTCGACTACACCAACTACGTGGTCAACACCGACCGGCAGATCACCGGCACCAATTTCAGCGCCGACTCCAGCAAATCCTGGCAATCCACCAGCCCGAAACTCGGCTTCGAATACGCCTGGACGCCACACCTCAACCAGTACGCCTACGTCGCCAAAGGCTTCAAGGCCGGCGGCTACGACAACCGCGCGCCGACCCAGGCCGCCGCCGAGCAAGCATTCTCTCCCGAAGACGTGACCACCTGGGAAACCGGCTTCAAGGGCGACTTCTTCGACCGTCGCCTGCGCGCCAACCTCGCACTGTTCTACAACGACTACAAGGACCTGCAAACCAACGCTTATGACCCGGCGCTGGGCGTCAGCCTGCGGACCAACGTGGGCCAGGCCCACACCTACGGCGTCGAACTGGAAACCCTCAGTGCGCTGACCAACGACCTGCAACTGACGTTCAACCTTGGCTACCTGCAAAGCCAGTACGATGACTTCGAAAACGCCAGCGGCGCCGGGATCGATGCCAACGGCAAGCAACTGGTGTACTCGCCGCGCTGGAACACCAGTGTCGGCCTCAACTACACCATCCCGGCGGGTTTGCCCGGCACCTGGTTGGCTGGCACCGATGCGCAATTCCAGACCAAGTCCTATGCCAATGCGCTGAACGACGATGTCCAGGAAATCCCCCAGCAGACCTTCTGGAACGCCAACACCCGCTACATCTCCGGCGACGGGCACTGGACGACCACACTGTCGGTGAAAAACCTGCTCGACCGCGCCTACCCGCAAGCGGTCGGTTATGTGCCCGCAAGCGGTGCTCGCTACTACTCCGTCAACGATCCGCGAACCCTTTTGTTGTCGGTGCGCTACGACCTCTGAGGCCCCGCGCAATTGGCCAGCAGTGGCCGTTTTGACGAGTGCAAAGACGCCTAAGCTAATGCACAAAAAGTATTTATAAATTGGTTTTTATAACCATAGGATTCCGTGGTGTTCATCCATCCCTTAGTCAATGTCGAGCAAGCCATGTCAAGACTCATCAACCATCCCCTGGCGATATTGCATCACCCCGCTCTGACCGGCCTGGTCGTTGCACTGGTCCTGTCCACTCTTACGCTCCCGGCCCAGGCTCGGGAAACCCTGCGCATCGGTTACCAGAAATCATCGACCCTGATTACGCTGCTGAAAACCCAAGGCAAACTGGACAAGGCGCTCGCCCAGGCAGACATCGACGTGAGCTGGCACGAGTTCCCCAGCGGCCTGCCACTGCTGGAAGCATTGAATGTCGGTAATGTCGACGTCAGCGCCGACGTGGCCGATACCGTGCCGATATTCGCTCAGGCCGCGCAGGCCAAGCTGACTTACTTCGCACAGGAAGCCCCCTCGCCCTCGGCCCAGGCCATTGTCGTGGCCAAGGATTCCCCCTTGCAGCAACTGGCGGATTTGAAAGGCAAGAAAGTCGCTGTCACCAAGGCGGCGGGTGCCCACTACCTGTTGATCGCGGCCCTGAACCAGGCAGGCCTGAAGTTCTCGGACATCCAACCAGCCTACCTGTCCCCTGCGGATGGCCGGGCGGCATTCGAGAATCATAAAGTCGATGCCTGGGTCACATGGGAACCGTTCCTCAGCGGTGTGCAGCGGCAGCTACCGACGCGAACCCTGGCTGACGGCAGCGGGCTGGCCAGCTACAAGCGTTATTACCTGACCAGCACCCCCTACGCCAAGGCGCACCCTGAAGTGCTGAAGGTGGTATACGAGCAACTGCGGGACGCTGGCGATTGGATCAAGCACCATCCCCGCGACGCGGCGCAGGTCCTGGGCCCGTTGTGGGGCAATCTCGATGTGGAAACGGTCGAAGCGGCCAACGCCCATCGCAGTTACCAGGTACAACCGGTAAAAGCCGACCAACTGGATGAACAGCAGAAAATCGCCGATGCCTTTTTCGCCGCCGGGCTGTTGCCCAAGTCGGTGGATGCCCGCGATGTGGGAATCTGGGCACCTTGACACGGTGCCAGACCACGCCTTTTGAAAGAAGAGCTCGATAGCCGGTCTACTTTCCTCCGGTCACATCCAGGAAGGTACCCGTCACGAACGAAGCCTGCGGCCCCGCCAACCAGAGAATGGCCCGCGCGACCTCCTCCGGCTGGCCGCCACGCCCCATGGGGATCGTCTCCTTCACCCGGTCGACCCTGCCCGGCTCTCCCCCACTCGCATGCATCTGGGTATAGATATGCCCGGGTCGAACGCAGTTGACACGAATACCCTCCCGGGCCACTTCCTTGGCATAACCGGTCGTAAACGTTTCAACCGCACCCTTGGATGCTGCGTAGTCCACGTATTCATTCGGGCTACCGAGGCGGGCTGACGCTGAAGAGATATTGATGACCGCGCCGCCACGCCCGCCATAACGGTAGGCCATGCGCCGGGTCGCGTGTTGCGCGCAGAGCATCGGGCCCAAGGTGTTGACCGCAAAGATTCGCTGCATGCGCTCGAAGCCAAGATCCTCCAAGCGAGATTGGCGTGCCAATATCGAAGCGTTGTTGACCAGCACATCGATTCGTCCGAAGCGCAGGTCAAGGGTGGCGAAGAGTTCGGCGACCTGTGCTGGGTCGGCGTTATCGGCACGCACCGCCAAGGCACGGCCCCCCTTGGCCTCGATTTGCGCTGCCACCGCCAACGCCGACGCCTCATCGGCGATGTAGGTCAGCACGACATCGTAACCTTGCTCAGCGGCCAGCAGGGCGGTCGCCGCCCCGATCCCGCGCCCGCCTCCGGTGATCAGGATCACGGGGTTTTGCGAACGGTCATTCATGGTCAATCCTCACAGCCCAATGAAAAAAGCAGCGTCAGCCGATCACCAGCGTACCGAGGGCAATGACGACGCAGGCCAACAGCTTGCGCAAGGTCAATGCTTCGCCAAGAAAGGCGTACCCGATCAAAGCGGCGAACATGACACTGGTTTCGCGCAGGGCGGACACCGCCCCCATCGGGGCATGGGCCATGGCATAGATCACGACGCCGTAGGCCAGCAATGAAACCAGCCCGCCAGCGAAGGACACGGCGATACCTGGCCGCAAGGCAAAGAGGCTCCTGGCATCTCGCAGTCCGATATAGACCAGGGGCATCATCACGCCCCACAACAGGCACATCCAGGCGGTGTAGGCCATTGGCGCCCCGGAGAGGCGCACACCTATGCCATCGACAACGCTGTAGGCGGCAATGAAAAAACCGGTGCCCAGTGGATAGGGCAAGTCAGGCAGCGCCCGCCGGCGCCCGGTATAAGCCAGCGAGAGGATTCCGGTCGACACCAACGCAATACCCAGCAGTCCACTCGGCGCCACGCGCTCGCCCGCGAACAGCGAAGCGGCGAGGACAATCAGGATCGGGGACACACCGCGGGCGATGGGATAGGTCTGGCCCAGGTCGCCAGACTTGTAACTGCGCACCAGGAACAGGTTGTAACCCACGTGCAATACAGCGGAGAGGCCGGCGCAGAACCAGCTGGCACGGGCCGGCGGCGCCAGTAGCGCCGCCACGATGGCGCTCGCCAAGGCTATCGCCATGCACATGATGGTCATGGACCACAAACGGTCGGCTCCCCCACGCAGCATGGCATTCCAACTGGCGTGTAGCAGCGCGGCGAACAAGACGAGGCAGATGATGTGTAAGGGCATGCATCATCCTAGACCGAGCGAGTCGCGCTGAAAAAGCGAAGTCTCTTCATCCCTGCATGAGGAAAACCTCATGTATAAGTGTGCTGAGCGTCCAGGGCCTGGGTCACCAGCCAACGACGAAAGCGGGTGATATGAGGCTGAGCCTCGATTCCTTTGGGGCATACGAAGTAATACGCCAGGGGCGATGCGCACGGCAGTTCGAAAAGCCTTTCTAGACGGCCGTCATTGAGCTCGGCTTCGACATGCCCGCTGCGTGCCAGCGCGATACCTTGTCCCAAAAGCGCCGCCTCGATGGTCATATTGGTATCTGCGTAGCGAATGCTTTCCTTCAGGGTCGTGACCTCGACGCCCACCTGGGCAAACCATTGCTCCCATTTCGGTACCAACGCTGCGCCATCGCGCGTAAGCAGTGGATAGCGCAGCAATTCGGCGGCCGTTTGAGGCGTGCCAAAGCGTGCAAGCAACGCTGGGCTGGCGACAGGGAAAATCTGCTCGCGGAACAGGAATTCTGAAAACAGCGAAGGGAAATGCCCGCTGCCCAGGCGGATAGCCACGTCCGGGTCTGTCGTCGAGAAGTTAATGGGGCTATCGGTACTGTCCAGGGTAAGCAGGATTTCCGGATGCGCTTGCGCCAAATCAGGAAGCCTGGGCAGCAACCACTTCAAGGCGAAAGAATAGGTCGTGCTCACACTCAGCCGCTGCCGCCCGTTCTGCTCGCGCAAATCGGCCAAGGTGGCCTCGAGCTTCATGAAGAACTCCCGCACGATGGGCGCAAGCGCTGCGCCTGCGGAGGTCAGGTGCAGCGAGTTACCGCGATGAAACAGTTGCAATCCCCAGAGCTGTTCCAAATGCTTGAGCTGGTGGCTCACTGCGCTCTGTGTGACATGCAACTCCTCTGCTGCCGCGGTGAACGTGGCGTGCCGCGTAGCGGCTTCAAAGGCGCGCAGGCTCGAAGAAGGAGGAAGGTTGCGCATGATGTTCCCTTCTATGAGTAAACGCTCATGCTAGCGCCTTTGCATCGTCTGTTGTAGGCAAGCTGAGCAGCGACTGGCTTGCTGGCGCTGGGTCAGCCTGCAATCAGGTTTTGAATGTGCCGACGCTATCGCGAGCAAGCTCGGCTCCCACAGGGTTCTCCACAAGGTTTTTGGATATTCATGGACCCGCCTTTACCCGTTCCCCGCGCGCGGATGACGCCAAGTTATTGGCATAAAAAACGATGAAATAAAAATATATTAATACAGCGACAGTTTCCCGACGCGCGGTACCAACGTGCCATTGCTGGCGATTTGAATCGAAGCTCATTATCCGCAGGCAACCCCCGCTAGAACGTTAGGCCAGCCGACCTGGACTACAGGCTGTAATCACTCGCATCGCGCAAGGGAGCAATACCGAGATGATGACTGTTTACTTTGTTGTGATGACGATCTGCAGCGGCATCGAAGGCTGTATCGAGGAACGCAAACCGGGACCTACCTTCGCCACCAGGGCAATGTGCATGGAGACGACCAGAGTCATGGTGCCGCGCAAAGGGGTGAAGTTCAAATGTCGCAGCGAGCGTATGTGGGTGGTCGAAACGCCGCCAATGGAAGGCTACGGCAAAATCGTTTCCACCAAGAGCACCGTCCAGCCGTAGCATTACGGTTTTTTCGTCGGCAACAGAGGTTCATTGGCCGCTCGGCGGAGAGGGCCGGCGGCTGATGGTCAAAAAATCGAATGGCATTGAAAGCACGCTCACCCGGCTCAGAGCTTGGCTTTCGCCAGATCCGCAATCAGAAAATCCCTGAATGCACAAACCGCTGCCGGTAGATTGCGCCCAGCCATGCTTTGCAGTTCGATGCGCCGCGCATGCATGCCTTCATCGAGGATCGGCAAGCATTGCAGTGCCTTGTCCGCCACCTGCTTGTGCAAGGTCATTTCGCTGGCCAGGCTGATCCCCCCCTCTTCGCGGACGAAGCTATAGAGCGAGGCAACGTAATTAGTGGTCAACACCGGGTCGAACAACAACCCCTGTACGCCGCAACAGATGTCGAACAGTTGCCGTATCGTGGTGTCGGCCTTGGGTAATGCAATGGGCCAGGGTTGCAACTCAGCGAGGCTGACCGCTTCGCGCCCGGCCAAAGGATGAGCGTTGGAGACCACGGCAAAAATCGCCCCGCTCAGGACATGTTCGACCTTGATTTCCTTTTGCGGCGTCAGGCTGAAGGTCATCGCCAGATCGGCTTCGCCGGAGCGAACCTTCTCGGTCGCTTCGGCAGGCGCACAGACCTCCAATGTGAAATGAATGCCCTGATACTCACGCCGGAACGCGCTGATGGTCCTGGGCATGTATTCCAGCGCAAATCCTTCCGAGCAGGCGACATGCACATGACCTCGTTGCAAGCCATGCAGCTCGGTAATTTCCAGCACCACCTGCTCGGCTTCAAGCTGCGACTTGCGCGCATAAGCCGCCAGTCGTACCCCCGCCTCGCTCAGCACCATGCCCCGGGCACGACGCTCGAACAGGCTGGCGTCCAGGGCCAATTCAAGCTTGGCAATCTGCCGGCTCACCGCTGACGCCGCGACGTTCAGCCGTACCGAGGCTTCGCTGATCGATCCGCATCGCGCCACTTCAAGAAAATAGCGCAGTGCCGTGGACTGCACACCATACAGCTGCATCGGCGCCCCCAAGGCTTGCCTTTTCGGCAAAGGAAGTATCGAAATATTATTCTTGTGGCATTGATAGCCTTTCCCTACATTCGTGTCCAGATCAAAAAAAACATGACCTGGTCTTTTTACCCTCCTTTCCGCTTTTGCGATTCGCTGCCCTTTGATTCAACCACTCTCGCCAACGGAGACGACGGCATGGGCATCAAAGGTTTCGCCTGCACTATCGCGCTGATGGGCATCATCAGCAGTTTTCCGGCTCATGCCGGTAAAGCCAACGACACCCTGGTTTACGCTTCCGACAGCGAGCCTGAAAACATCAGCCCCTATCACAACGATCTACGCGAAGGCGTGATTCTCGGCCGGCTGATCTGGGACAACCTGATCTACCGCGATCCCAACAGCGGCGAATACAAGCCCATGTTGGCCACCCGCTGGACACAGGTCGACGACACCACCATCGACTTCGAGCTGCGCAAAGACGTCAAATTTCACAACGGCGACGCCTTCACCGCCGACGACGTGGTGTTCACCCTCAACTACGTGGTGTCGCCCGAAGCGAAAGTCGTGACCGTGCAAAACGTGGACTGGATCAAGAGCGCCGAAAAAACCGGTGACTACAGCGTCCGCCTGCATTTGAAGAAGCCCTTCCCTCCGGCACTGGAATACCTGTCCAACGCCGTTCCGATGTTCCCCAAGCAGTATTTCGAGAAGGTCGGCCTGGCCGAATTCAGCCGCAAGCCAATCGGTACCGGACCGTATAAAGCCGTGTCGGTGGTGGCTGGCGAAGGCGTGACCATGGAGATCAACAAGGACTACTTTCCAGACAGCCCACAAGGCAAGCCCCATATCGGCCACCTCAAGTTCCGGGTGATCCCGGATGCCGAAACCCGCCTGGCCGAGTTGATGACCGACGGTGTCGACTGGACCTGGCGTGTGACCCCGGATCAGGCGGTCGACCTCAAAGGTATGTCGAACCTGACCGTGACCAGCGGCGAAACCATGCGCATCGGCTTCCTGATTCTTGATGCCCGGGGCACCTCCACTGAAAACTCGCCCATGAAAAACCTCAAGGTGCGTCAGGCCATCAACCATGCGATCAACCGCAATGCGCTGGCCACGCAATTGGTGGGGGGCGAAGCCAAGCCCTTGCAGGTTGCCTGTTATCCAGGCCAGTTCGGCTGCGATACCTCCGCGGCCACGGTCTACGACTACAACCCGGCCAAGGCCAAGGCGCTGCTCGCCGAAGCCGGTTACCCAAATGGCTTCGAGACCGAAATCTTCGCTTATCGCGACCGTGACTACGTCGAAGCCATCATCGGCAACCTGCGCGCCGTAGGCATCAACGCCAAGCTCCGCTTCTTGAAGTACGCCGCCCTGCGCGATCAGCAACGTGGCGGCAAGGTGCCCATGTCGTTTCAGGCCTGGGGCTCGTTCTCGATCCTCGACACCTCGGCGTCGGCCGGCACCTGGTTCAAGGGCAACCCGGACGACAACATCAAGGATCCGCAAGTCCAGGGTTGGTTGCAGACCGCTGACAACGCCCTTGACCCGCAATTGCGCAAGGAGAACTACCGCAAGGCGTTGCAGCGCATCAGCGAACAGGCGTATTGGGCGCCGCTGTTCAACTACTCGATGAACTACGCCTACACCTCCGAACTGGCGTTCACGTCGTACCCGGATGAGCTGCCGCGTTTCGTTCAGTCCAGCTGGAAGTGATCCGCAACCGAGCGGATTGATCGAGAGGTGCCGTGACTTGCGGACCAACCCGCACCACGGACACCTCCTCACACCTGCCATCCATTGGATATGAGGAAACTTGCCATGCTTGGATTCCTTCTGCGCCGGCTGGGCATCGCTATTTGCGTCGCCATTACCGTGTCGGTGATCAGCTTTTCCCTGTTGCACCTGTCCGGTGACTTGGCCACGGCCATTGGCGGACCGGAAGCCACCAGCGAACAGATCGAACAGATCCGCGTGCAATACGGTTTGAACAAACCGCTACCGACCCAGTACTTCAACTGGCTGGGCGATTTGCTGCGGCTGGACTTGGGCAACTCGTTTTTCTTTCAGGAATCGGTCTACAACCTCGTCGCCAGCCGCTTGCCCATTACCCTCGGCTTAGGGGCCATGGCGCTGGGCATCGCCTTGCTGGTGGCAATTCCACTGGGCGTGCTGGCCGCGGTCAAACGCGACACCTGGATCGACCGACTGGCCTTGAGCATTGCCGTACTGGGCCAGGCCATGCCCAGTTTCTGGTTTGCGTTGATGTTGATCGTGGTGTTCGCCGTGACGCTCAAGTGGCTGCCGGTGTCCGGCAATTCGACCCTGCTGCACTTCGTCATGCCGGCCATCGCCCTGGGCTACTACGCGACGCCGGCGATCATGCGCCTGACCCGTGCCGGCATGCTTGATGTGCTCAGCTCCGATTACATCCGCACCGCCCGCGCCAAGGGCCTGCGCCCTGCCCGCGTGTTGTTCAAACACGCACTGCGCAACGCCTTGATTCCGGTCGTCGCGCTGGCGGCGGTGGAGTTCGGCTTCATGCTCGGCGGTTCGGTGGTGATCGAAACCGTGTTCTCCCTGCAAGGCATCGGACAACTCGCCTGGGACGCCATCGCCCGTGACGACTTTCCGGTGGTCCAGGCCGTGGTCCTGCTGATTGCGGTGATCTACATCATCCTCACCTTGCTGGCCGATGTGCTCAACGCACTGCTCGACCCGCGCATCCGCGTGCGCTAGGAGGCTTACATGAGCACCCCCACTACCCTCGCGATCAATGACTACCTGCCACCCCCCAGCAGCCTGAGCCGAGTCCTTGGCAAGAGCTTTCGCCATCGTGGTTTCGCCATTGGCACGGTGTTGTTGCTGATCATCTTCACCGGCGCGCTCTTCGCCCCGTGGCTGGCGCCTCATGACCCTTACGCGCAAGACGTGATGCTGCGCATGAAACCGCCGATATGGATGGCCAACGGCACCTGGGAATACGTTCTCGGCACCGACAAGCTGGGCCGCGACTACCTGTCGCGACTGCTCTACGGCGCTCGTATTTCGCTGTTCATCGGCATTGCGGCGGCGCTGATTTCCGGCTTTATCGGCACCGTCCTGGGGCTGTTGGCGGGTTACTACGGCGGCAAGGTCGATGCGTTCATCAGCTACCTGATCACCACCCGGCTGGCGATGCCGGTGGTGATGGTCGCGCTGGCCTCGGCCTCGTTGATGGGCGGCTCGCTGAAAGTGGTGATCGTGCTGCTGGGCTGCCTGTTATGGGATCGCTTCGCGGTGGTGGTCAGGGCTTCGGTGCAACAGATTCGCGATGCTGAATATGTCGCGTCGGCCCAGGCGCTGGGCTGCTCGACCCTGCGCATTCTGGTCAGTGAGATTCTGCCCAACCTGGTCGGCGCACTAATCGTCGTCGCGACCCTGGAAATGGCCCACGCGATCCTGCTGGAGTCGGCCCTGTCGTTCCTCGGCGTTGGCGTGCAACCGCCGACGCCGTCCTGGGGCTTGATGATCGCTGAAGGCAAACCCTACATGTTCTTTTCCCCGTGGGTCATCGCCATTCCTGGCGTCGCCCTGATGATTCTGGTGCTGGGCATCAACCTGGTCGGCGATGGCCTGCGCGATCTGATCCTGCCCGACGGCCGCAACTGAGACGGCCTTACTAATAGAGGGTACCGAACATGGCACTACTCCATGTTGAAAACCTGCGCGTGGACATCCCCATGGGCAACAGCCCGACGCCGGATGACATGCTGCATGCCGTGCGCGGTCTGAATTTTGAAGTCGAACGCGGTGAAATGTTGTGCATCGTCGGCGAATCCGGCTGCGGTAAATCCCTGACGTCGCTGGCGCTGATGGACCTGTTGCCACGCAAGGCCAAACGCACCGCGTCGCGGCTGACACTGGACGGTATCGACATGATCGGCCAGAGCGAACGGCGCATGTGCGACCTGCGCGGAAACCGTCTGGCGATGATCTTCCAGGAACCGATGACCTCGCTGAACCCGGCCTACAGCATTGGCGATCAGCTCAGCGAAGTGCTGACTCAGCATCGCAAGGTGTCGCGCAAGGATGCCCTGGCTCGCGCCGCGCAAATGCTGGAGAAAGTCGGTATCAGCAACGCCACCGAACGCTTGCGCCAGTACCCGCATCAACTGTCTGGCGGTTTGCGCCAGCGGGTGATCATCGCCATGGCGTTGATGTGCGAGCCGGACCTGATCATCGCCGATGAGCCCACCACGGCCCTGGACGTGACCATCCAGGCGCAGATCCTGCGCTTGATCCGCGACATTCAGAAAGAGCTCGGCCTGGCGGTGATCTTCATCACCCACGACCTTGGGCTGGTGGCACGGATCGCCGATCGGGTCGCGGTGATGTACGCCGGGGAAATCGTCGAAACCGCCCCTGCCCTGCAACTGTTCGAGAACCCGCAGCATCCGTACACCCGCGGTCTGCTGGCCAGTATTCCAATCCCTGGCCGGACCAAACCGGGCGAGGCCCTGGGTTCGATTCCAGGGCTGGTGCCAAGCCTGGTGGGCGAACAGCAGGGTTGTGCGTTCCGCAATCGTTGCGCTCAAGCGATAGCGGCCTGCGCGCAAGACATCCCCGAAATCGAGCAGGACGGACACATGGCGCGCTGCCTGTTCGCCGCACCGGCTCCGGCACCGATTCGCCTTCTGGAGCGCGCAAGGTCATGAAAAAAGACATCACGTTGGAGCTGTGTGACATCCGTCGCGAGTTTCGGATCAACAAGGGCTTTTTCAAACCCGCCGCCACCCTGAAAGCCGTGGATGGTGTTTCCCTGCGCCTGATGCGTGGCGAGACCCTCGGCCTGGTGGGTGAGTCCGGTTGCGGAAAAAGTACCCTGGCAAAGCTCCTGCTCGGTCTGTTGGCGCCGACCAGCGGCGACGTGCTGGTCAATGGCAAACACCTGGCGGCGACGGATCGCAAGGAAATGTCCCGGCACATCCAGCCGATATTCCAGGACCCGTATTCCTCGCTGAACCCACGCAAGACACTGCGGGAAATCATTACCCTGCCGCTGATCGTGCATGACATCGGCAGCCCCGCCGAGCGGCGCAAGAAGACCGAAGCGATGCTCGATGTGGTGGGCCTGCCCAAGCGGGTCATCGACAGCTATCCGAGCCAACTGTCCGGCGGCCAGCGGCAACGGGTGGCCATTGCCCGGGCGTTGATCATGCGCCCTGACGTGTTGATCTGCGACGAACCCACCTCGGCGCTGGACGTGTCGGTGCAGGCGCAGATTCTCAACCTGCTGCAAGACCTCAAGCGCGAATTCGGCCTGACCTATCTGCTGATCAGCCACAACCTGGCGGTCATCGAACACCTCGCCGACCGGGTCGCGGTGATGTACCTGGGGCGCATCGTCGAAGAACGTACTCGCCAATCGTTGTTCGCTGAACCCGGTCACCCGTATACCCGCGCCTTGCTGGATTCGGTGCTCACCCCCGATCCGCGCCTGGGCATTCCCGAAATCGGCCTGCGCGGTTCCTTCCCCAACCCGATGTCACCGCCCTCCGGTTGCACCTTCCATCCGCGCTGCCCGAGCTGCTTCGCTCCCTGCAAGACGGCCTACCCGGCCAATGATTCGATTATCGGCGGCAACGTGCGTTGCCACCTTCACGACAGTCCCGCCCAAACACTGGAGCTCGTCCACTCATGAGTCGTTCACTGGCCATCAGCAACACCACCGAGCAATTTGATAACGGCGCATTTTTCAATCTGCTCGAACGCAGCGTCGCCTTGCACACCGAAAGCCAGGCAACGGACAGCCGGCCCGAGTTGTATCGCTACCTCCATGACTTCATCACCCCGCATGTCGAGGCTATGGGCTTCAGCGTCAAGATCTATGACAACCCGGTGGCAGAACGCGGTCCTTTCATGATCGCCACACGCATCGAGCATCCGGAACTGCCGACCGTGCTCAGCTACGGCCACGGTGATGTGGTGCGCGGCTATGAAGCCCAATGGCGTGAGGGCCTGTCGCCGTGGCAAGTCATTGCCGAGGGCGATCGCTGGTACGGTCGCGGCACGGCGGATAACAAAGGCCAGCACCTGATCAACCTGACCGCGCTGGAGCAAACCCTCAAGGCTCGCGACGGCAAGCTGGGGTTCAACGTCAAGTTGCTGCTGGAAATGGGCGAAGAAGAAGGCTCGCCGGGCTTGAACGCGTTCTGTGCCGCCCACAGCGACGAGCTCGCGGCGGATGTGTTCATCGCCTCGGACGGCCCGCGCCTGGCGGCATCACGACCGACGATTTTTCTCGGCTCACGGGGGGTGTTCAACTTCGAGCTGGTGGTCAATCTGCGCGAAGGCGCCCATCACTCTGGCAACTGGGGCGGGTTGCTGGCCAACCCCGGGATCATTCTGGCCAATGCCATCGCGAGCATGGTCGATGAGCACGGTCGGGTGAAAGTGGCGGGCCTGATGCCCAAGACACTGCCCGAGCCGGTTCGCCAGGCATTGGCCGATATTGATGTCGGTGGCGGACCGGGCGATCCGGAAATCGACGCCAACTGGGGTAACCCCGAGCTCTCCCTGAGCGAAAAGGTGTTCGGCTGGAACACCCTCGACGTCATCGCCTTCAAGACCGGCAACCCCGACGCCCCCGTGCATGCGATCCCCGGCAAGGCCAATGCCCACTGCCATATCCGTTTCGTGGTGAACAGCGACTACACGACCTTTATCCCGGCTGTGCGTGCCCACCTGGATGCTCATGGTTTCAGCCATGTCGAGGTCAAGCAAAGCCACGTCGAGGTGATGCATGCCACTCGGCTGGATCCGCAAAGCCCATGGGTCAGTTGGGCACTCGGCTCCTTGGCACAGACCACTGGGAAAAAACCCGCGTTGCTGCCAAACCTCGGTGGCTCGCTGCCCAACGATGTGTTCGCGGACGTGCTCGGCCTGCCAACCTTGTGGGTGCCGCACTCGTACCCGGCCTGCTCGCAACATGCACCGAACGAGCACTTGCTGGCACCGGTGGTCAAGGAAAGCCTGCAAATCATGGCCGGGCTGTTCTGGGACCTGGGCAACGACGCGGCACGTCTGACCCAGGAACATCAGTTGCGGGAGCAGGCGCAATGAATGCCATGCCACAACAGGCGCTGGACTGGCTTGCCGACCAGCGCCACGCCATGGAAGCGTTGCTGCAGCGTATCGTCGACACCGACTCCAACAGCTATGACAAGGCGGGCGTCGACGCGGTGGGGGCGCTGCTCGCGGCTGAACTGGAAGCCGACGGCATCCTGCTCAAGCGTATGCCGGTCGATGGCTTTGGCGACGTGATGCTCGCCGAAGTGCCAGGCGAACCTGGAAAGCCGGTGTTGCTGCTGGGCCATCGCGACACGGTGTTCCCCAAAGGCACCACCGCGACGCGCGGCTACAGCCGCGATGGCGACCTCGCCTTTGGCCCCGGCGTCGCCGACATGAAAGGCGGCCTGGTGCTCAATTGCTTCGCCCTCAAGGCACTCAAGCGCGC
Source organism: Pseudomonas sp. NFIX10 (assembly GCF_900111955.1). Classification (NCBI taxonomy): domain Bacteria; kingdom Pseudomonadati; phylum Pseudomonadota; class Gammaproteobacteria; order Pseudomonadales; family Pseudomonadaceae; genus Pseudomonas; species Pseudomonas sp. NFIX10. Next base: position 15,812 of record NZ_FOKH01000009.1, read on the forward strand.
CGGCCCGTTGCCCTATCCGGTGCAGGTCCTGTACACCGGTGACGAAGAAATCGGCTCCGGCAGCGCCAGGCGCCATATCGAACAGGCAGCCCGTGCCGCCCGCGCCGTGCTCAATACCGAACCCGGCCGGGCCAGTGGCAACGTGGTCAGCGCACGCAAAGGCGGTGCCACGCTGATCATCGAAGTCTTCGGGCGCGCGGCGCATGCCGGGGTCAACCATGCCGACGGCGCCAGCGCCATCGAGGCCCTGGCACGCAAGATCGTCAAGCTCCATGCCTTGACCGATTACTCGGCAGGCATCACGACTAATGTGGGCCTGATATCCGGGGGCACGTCCAGCAACACCGTCGCACCGAGCGCCTCGGCCCGGCTGGATGTGCGCTTCATCGAACTCAAGCACTGGGATCAAATCCTTAGCGCAATCCTGGCCATCGTCGCCGAAGAAGAGCTGATCGGCACCCACGCCATCCTCAAGGAAGCGACCACCTTTCTACCGATGGAGGCCCGTCACAGCGAACGATTGCTGCACATCTACCAACAGAAAGCCCTGGCACTGGGTTTCAGCGTCGAAGGCGAGTTCACCGGCGGTTGCGCCGACTCCGGGTTCACCGCCAGCCTGGGCATTCCAACCCTGTGTGGCCTCGGGCCGGTGGGTGGCAAAGTCCATACCGATCGTGAATATCTGGAACTGGACACGCTGGTGCCTCGCGCCCAGGCGTTGGTGGCGACCATCCTGGCTGTTGGCGAGAGCAGTTGAGATAACGGGGCGTCGAGATCGAAGTACAAAGCAAGAACAACAGTAGGACACACGTCCAGCCGCTATGTAGCCGAACCACCGCTATCGCGAGCAGGCTCGCTCCCACAGAGGGTTGCGCAGGTTCACAGCATCCGCACACAACACAAAAACCTGTGGGAGCGAGCCTGCTCGCGATGAGGCCAGCAAGCCCGACATCCCTGTGACTGATCCACCGCTATCGCGAGCAGGCTCGCTCCCACATGGATTCGCGGGGTGTTCACAGCATCTGCACACGACACAAAAACCTGTGGGAGCGAGCTTGCTCGCGATGAGGCCAGCAAGCCAACATCTCTGTGACTGAACCACCGCCTTCGCGAGCAAGCCCGCTCCCACAGGATGAAGCCGACCTCAAGCGTCCCAAGGGGCCACGGCGTCAACGTCAATGGCGTAGCGTTCAATGGCCTCGGCACAGACACTGGCGTCCAGACGCCCGTCATGCACCAGGGAGGTCAGCGCACTCAGGACGATCTGGTGGCGGTCCACTTCGAAGAACCTGCGCAGTTGGCTGCGGGTATCGCTGCGGCCAAACCCGTCGGTGCCGAGCACGGTGTAATGGCCATCGAGATAGCTGGCGATCAACTGGGGCAAGGCGCGTACGTAGTCGGTACAGGCAATGATGGGCGACGAGTCGTGGAGGCATTCTTGAACATGACTGCGCTTGGCAGGTTGTCCGGGATGCAGTCGATTCCAGCGCTCCACTTCCCGTGCCTCCCGGGCCAATTCGGTGAAGCTGGTAACGCTCCAGACCTGACTGTCGATTCCCCAATCGCTCGCCAGCAACTCGGCGGCGGCAATCACTTCGCCCAGGATGGCGCCGGAGCCCAACAACTGAACACGTCCACGGGCGCCCTCGACTTCATGCCGGGCAAACAGATACATGCCCTGGATAATGGCCTGTTCGACACCTTCAGGAAGGGTGGGCTGCGGGTAGTTCTCGTTCATCAAGGTGACGTAATAGAACTCGTCCACCTGACGTTCCAGCATCTGGCGCATGCCGTGATCCAGGATCACCGCGAACTCGCCGGCGAATGCTGGATCGTAAGCCCGACAATTGGGGACCATCGCCGCCATCAGATGACTGTTGCCGTCCTGGTGCTGCAGACCTTCGCCACCCAATGTCGTACGGCCTGCGGTGGCACCGAGCAGAAAACCGCGGGCCCGTTGATCCGCCGCCGCCCAGATCAAGTCGCCGATGCGCTGGAAGCCGAACATCGAGTAATAGATGTAGAACGGCAGCATCGGCAGACCATGCACCGAATAGCTGGTCGCGGCAGCAACCCAGGAACTGATCGCCCCCGCCTCGCTGATGCCCTCTTCGAGAATCTGCCCGTCCAGGGCTTCCCGATAACTGAGGATCGAACCAATGTCCTCCGGCTCGTAACGCTGCCCCACGCTGGAGTAGATGCCGATCTGCTTGAACAGGCTGGCCATGCCGAACGTACGCGCCTCATCCGCCACGATCGGCACGATGCGCGGACCCAGTTGCTTGTCCCGGAGCAAACCGCTGAGCATCCGCACGAAGGCCATGGTGGTGGACATTTCCTTGCCTTGGGCGGCGATGGCAAACCCGGCGTAGCTGGTTACGTCGGGCACGGCCAATGACTCGCTGGCCGAAGGTCTCGCCGGCATGTAGCCGCCCAACGCCTGGCGGCGTGCATGCAGGTAGCGCATTTCCGCGCTGTCGGCGCTCGGCTTGAAGAAACTCAGGGAGATGGCCTGCTCATCGGTCAACGGCAGGTTGAAACGGTTGCGAAACGCGATCAACGCCTCACTGTCGAGTTTCTTCTGCTGGTGCACGGTCATCTTGCCCTGCCCGGCGTCGCCCATGCCGAAGCCTTTCTTGGTCTGGGCCAGGATGACCGTAGGTTTCTTGCCCTCAAGCATCGCGCTTTGATACGCGGCAAAGATCTTCACCAAGTCATGACCACCGCGCTTGAGGCGGTCGATCTGCTCGTCGCTCAGGCCTTGGGCCAAATGCGCCAGGGCTTCGTCCTGGCCGAAGAAATGCTCACGGTTGAAACGCCCATCCTTGGCCGCGAATGTCTGGAACTGGCCATCGACCGTGGCCGACAATGCCCTGACCAACGCGCCGTCTTTATCCTGGGCAAACAATCTGTCCCAGTCGGAACCCCACACCAGTTTGATCACGTTCCAGCCCGCGCCGCCGAACAACGCCTCGAGTTCGTCGATGATGCGACCGTTGCCACGCACCGGGCCGTCCAGGCGCTGGAGGTTGCAGTTGATCACCCAGACCAGGTTATCCAGCCCTTCGCGCGCCGCCAGGGTCAACGCCGACATGCTTTCCGGTTCATCCATTTCACCGTCGCCAAACACGCCCCAGACGGTTCGCCCCGAAGTCTTTTACAGGCCGCGGTGCTCCAGGTAACGCATGAAACGCGCCTGGTAGATCGAGCTGATCGGACCGATCCCCATGGAGCCCGTCGGGAACTGCCAGAAGTCCGGCATCAACCAGGGGTGCGGGTAACTCGACAACCCCCGGGCGCCATTGGCGCGCGCGCCGATCTCCTGCCGATAGTGCTGCAGATCCTTTTCTTCCAGGCGTCCTTCGAGGAACGCCCGGGCATAGACGCCTGGCGCCGAGTGCGGTTGGTAGAACACCAGATCGCCGCCGCCGGTTGGGGTGCGCGCCTTGAAGAAATGGTTGAAACCCACTTCAAACAAATCCGCCGCGCTGGCATAACTGGCGATGTGTCCACCCAATTCGCCGTAGGCGTGATTGGCCCGGGCAACCATCGCCAGGGCATTCCAGCGCATGATCGATGCCAGACGCTCTTCGATGGCCAAATCCCCTGGAAACACCGGTTGCCGCTCAACGCTGATGGTATTGATGTAAGGGGTGCCATGGCTGGGCCGCCAGCCGATGTCCGAAGTGCTTGCCACGGCCAGCAGCATGTCGAGGATCTGTTTGGCCCGGCCCGTGCCGCCATGGGCCGCGACCGAGAGCAAAGCCTCACGCCACTCGGCCATTTCTTCATCCTCGGCAGCCGGGCCCGGCCATTGGGCATGGAGATCGGACAGGTTCATAAGCAACTCCTGCAGGTGTCGGGTATCACTTCAAGGTGGCGCGAGTGGCTGCCTCGGGCGAGGCGTTTTACCTGCTCCACCGCGGCAATGACGGAGCGTTCGGCCGCCTCGTCCGGTGCGACTGGGTAGAGGCAGGGCTGACCAATGGAAAGGTCGTGCAAGAAGCGCTCATCCAGTTCACCGAGCACCACAAAACTGTAGTCACTCTTGGCCATTTGCACGCCAACGAGCTTGCCAGTCGCGGTGCTCATCGTATCGACATGGATCAGCGCGACATTGTCAAAACAGCTGAACCCCTGATGGATCAGATCAATATGATCGCTATCGAGTCCGCTCACGATGACCACGATACGCGTACAACTGGAAGGCTCGCGCATCCACCTCATTGCGTGGGTACGCCCCTCGGCGGTTCGGCTCATAAGCGTTGCCTTTCTGGTTTCAACAGGCGAATTGACGAGGACTGGGCTAAATGACGCCGCGCGCCTGCAGCACGCTTTTCGCCAGACTCCGGGTCGCCGATAGCACCTCTTCCACCTGTCGATCCATCGCCGCGGTGGATGAGGCTATCGTTCCCAGTTCGACGACACGCAGCGGGTGGCCGCATACGGATCCCAGCCAGGTCAGGCCAGGCACCGTGCCGACTTCCAGTAAAAAGCTGCCGTGGGGGACGGCGCGCAACAGCTGGCTGGCATAACACGCGTCGCCCCCGGCGGACGGCTCCGGGCTGGACCCGACCCGCAACCAGTCGACCAGCAACGCCTCGGACTGCTTGACGGCCAGATAAGCCACCTGATCCCAGTCATCTATCGTCACGTGCAGCTTGTCGATCATGTACTTGGGCAGCGCGGCGCTGGTCACGATAACCACCCCGGCATCCGCCGAAGGTTCCTTGATCCAGACTGCGGATTGCGATATCGCATGCATGGCGGTACTCCCGGCGGTTGGGTTGCAGCGGCTCGCTCCGAGCGGCGATCCGACGATGAGGCCGTACATTCAACCTAAATGCCAACTGCCCCACCGCTTCGTGAGCAAGCGCTCGCCTACAGCTCATTGGCGTGAATCAGCCGTTGCGGAACAGGAAGCTGTAGGCATTCAGCGCCGGCGCCCCGCCCAAGTGCGCGTAAAGCACTTTCGAGCCTTCGGGGAACTCGCCACGGCGGACCATTTCAATCATCCCGTGCATGGATTTTCCTTCGTACACCGGATCGGTCAGCACACCTTCCAGGCTGCCGCACAGGCGAATGGCTTCCAGCGTACCGTCGTTAGGCAAACCGTATTCCGGATAGGCGAACCGCGTATCGAGCACCACGTCCTCTTCGGTGATTTCGCGGCCCAATTCCACCAGTTCCGCGGTATGCCGGGCGATACGCAGGATCTGTGCCTTGGTTTTCTCTGGCTTGGCCGAGGCATCGATGCCGATCACATTCTTCGAACGGCCGTCCGCGGCGAAACCGACGACCATGCCGGCCTGGGTACTGCCGGTCACGGAACAGACCACGATGTAGTCGAACTTGAACCCCAGTTGTTTTTCCTGCTCCCGCACTTCCTCGGCAAAGCCCACGAACCCAAGGCCGCCATAGGGATGCTCGGAACAACCCGCCGGGATCGGGAACGGCTTGCCACCCTGCTCCACGACATCGCTCATGGCCTTTTCCCAACTTGGCCGGATACCAATATCGAAACCTGCTGCGTCAAGCCGCACGTCCGCCCCCATGATGCGCGACATCTCGATGTTGCCCACCCGGTCATACACCGCGTCGGAATAGTTCACCCAGTTTTCCTGCACCAGCACGCACTTCATGCCCAAGTGGGCAGCGACTGCAGCGACCTGGCGGGTCTGGTTCGACTGGATGCCACCGATAGAGACCAGCGTATCGCAGCCTTGCTCGATCGCTTCGGGAATCAGGTATTCGAGCTTGCGTGTCTTGTTCCCGCCGAAGGCCAGGCCACTGTTGCAGTCTTCACGCTTGGCATACAGCTCGACCTTGCCACCCAGATGTTCACTGAGACGCTTCAAGGGCGTGATGGGAGAAGGACCGAAGGTCAATGGATAACGTTTAAAACGATTCAGGTTCATGACTCTGCTCCTCGATATTGGATATCCAAGCGCCAGACCGAAAGTGAAAAGGCCACATTCCAGGCTCTTTCAGGAGGGGCTTCGATGAGTTCAATATTAAGAAGAATTCGAAAAATATGTGTTGCAAGTTTCTGCCATTTATAAAAACATAATTTCCATGAAAGAACATAAAACCTATTTTTAATGCGCGGAATTCAATATGAAAGCAACAAATACTCACAAGAAGCCAGCTGCTGCGGCCTCGGTGCCGCATCCACTGGATCGAACCGACCGCGCGATTCTCAAGGTCCTGCAACGAGATGCCTCCATCTCCAACGTGGCACTTGCAGAGAAGGTGAAACTGAGTGCCCCGGCTTGCCTCAGGCGTGTCGAACGACTCAAGCAGGTCGGCCTGATCAAGGACATCGTCGCACTGCTGGACAATGAAGCGCTGGATGCGGGGATGGTGGTCTTGATCGGCGTGGTGCTGGACCGCTCCACACCGGAATCCTTCGCCGCATTCGAGGCGGCCGCACAAAAAGTGTCCGGCTGCATGGAATGCCATGTGGTGACGGGGGAGTTCGACTACTTCATGTTGATACGAACCAAGGACAGCAACAGCTTCAACCGGCTCCACGCGGAGCAACTGCTTTACCTGCCCGGCGTTCGCCAGATTCGCTCGTTCATGGGGTTGCGCCAGGTCTTGTCGACCACCCACATTCCCCTTTGAGGCTCCAATCAGACCGAGCAGGCATCGGTTCGGTATTCATCGCTCACTCAGCGAAGCATCAAGCGGAATATCAAGGGTAAAGGTTGCGCCCTGCCCAACCCCGTCGCTGTGCACGGTCAAGCCGCCACCCATTTCCTGCGCGGCCAGCGCGCAGCTGTGCAGGCCAAAACCGTGACCGTCTTTGCGCGTCGTGAAGCCGTGGGAAAAAATACGTTTCAGGTGCTCAGGCGCAATCCCATTGCCGTTGTCGGCCACCGTGATGCGCAATACGGCCCCGTCAACGAGGGACGCGCTGAACGTGACGCATGGGCTGCGATCGATTACGCCGTCCAATGCCTGCTTGGCATTGCCGATCAGGTTCACCAGTATCAGCAGCACCCGGTGCCGGTCCAACGCCAGCAGGGGCAAGTCGGCAATGTCCTTGACCATCGTCACCTCCTGGCGCGCCAGTAATCCAGCACTCATGCGCAAGGCATCGTCGATCAACTCTGCGACCGGCACGGTCTCGACAATACTGACGGCAACGGCATAGGACTGCTGGGCAGCGACAATGGTTTTGATGTGGTCAATGCCCTTGGTGAGTTGCCCGAGCTCTTCGATGATGCTCTGTTGCTCTACCGCCACCACCTCCGCCAACTTGAGCAAGTAGTCGGGCAGCATCTTTCCCTTGTGGTCCTTGGTGAGAAAATCGCTCAGGTCATGGATGTGTTCGTTCATCAGTTGAGCCAACTTGCCCAGCCCCTGGGCCTTGGAGCTGCGCATCTGCCTGCTGACCAGTTCTGCCGATACGTTCACGCTGTTGAGGACGTTGCCGACGTTGTGCAGCACCGTCGTCGCGATTTCGGCCATGCCCGCCTGACGGGATTTTGCATGCAGTTCGGTTTGCACCTGGCCCATGCGCAGCGCCGCGCGTACGCGAGCCTTGAGCTCCAGCGGCGAAAAGGGTTTGGCGATGTAGTCATCGGCGCCACTCTCCAGCCCGGAGACGCAGGCCTCGCTACCGCCACGGGCGGTCACCAGGATCACAGGCAAATGAGCAAAACCGGCGCTGGCTTTGATCCTGGCTGTCAGGCCGAAACCGTCGAGCTGCGGCATCATCACATCCGAAACCACGACATCGATGGGTCGAAGCTGCAGCAGCGCCCAGGCCTGCTCGCCATCGGTTGCGGTGGCGACGATGTAATCGTCTCGCAAAAGCTCGCTGAGATAGGCCAGCATCTCCGGGCTGTCGTCGACCACCAGCACTCTGGATCGCGAGGCATGTTCCGGGGGCTGCTCGTCGTCTGCGCCTTGGATCGAAACCCGGTCGTTGCGACTGCCAAGGCGACCGTCATCGAAACGCAGGTGACGCTGCTCGGTTGTGCTTGTCGTGCTCGATGACGATCGCTCGTGCATCGTGCTGGCTTCGGTCGGTACGGTGTTTGGCTCGGTCCCCAGCGGAAGTCGAACAAAGAAGCACGAACCCCGTCCGGGCTCGCTGTTGACACCAACTTCACCCCCCATCAATTCAACCAGATCCTTGACCAGGGCGAGACCGATGCCTGTGCCGCTGTAGTGCCGCGTGGCGGAATTGTCGATCTGGGAAAAACGCTGGAACAACAGCGGCAGTTTGTCAGGCGCAATGCCAATCCCCGAGTCCTGCACCGCGAGTTCAAATCGCGCGCCATCGAGCGGCGTGACGGCCAGGTGCACGGTGCCGCCAGCCGGTGTGAACTTGATGGCATTGCTCACCAGGTTGAGAAGAATCTTCTCGAAGTGTTGGGGATCCAGGAACACCGTGCCGAGCGCGGGATCGATGCTGCAGGTCAAGGTGCAGCCTTTGCCCTCGGCCACCATGGCGGCGTCCTCGGCCAGCACGCCCACCACCTTATTCAAGTCAATGGGCGTTGGGCACAACTCGAACTTGCCCGCTTCGGCCTTGGAGAAATCGAGGATGTCGTTCACCCGGTTCATCAAGCGCAATGCGTTGCGTTGGGCGCGGTCGATTTGCACATGCCAGTCCGCTGGCGGGGTGGGCGCCGCCGAGAGTTGCTCCAGGGGGGCGAGAATGAGGGTCAGGGGGGTGCGCAGTTCGTGGCTGACCGTGGCCACGAAATCGCTCTTTGCCTGGTTAGCCGTCTCGGCCTGGTTGCGCGCCTGAATGAGTTCGATGGCCTGCGCCTCCAGCACCTCGGTCTGGTGGTGCAGCGTGTCGGTCCGTTCGGCGACCATTCTTTCCAAAGAGGCCTGGACTTGCTGTCGTTCGGCGTCGGCCTCGGCCTCCAACACCCGGATGCGCAGGGCATTCTCCTGGAACACCCGTACGGCGCGGGTCATGATTCCAATCTCGTCGCCGCGTCCGGCGCTGGCGATCTCGGCGTCCAGGTCGCCAGCCGCAAGCCGGCGCATGACCGAGGCCAGGGCCACGATGGGCTGCGCGACAAATCGCGACGTGCTCCAGGCGATGGCGCCGGCCAGCAGGAGGGCGACGGTCCCTGCGACGATCGTCGCAAGCATGCCGCGATCATTGTGGACCAAGGCGTCGGAGCGTGCTTGACCAGCGAAGCGCGCCACCAACAGGCCGGCGCTCCGTGCCTCGTTGCGAACCTGATCGCGCGCGTCGCTCAAGGCGTTGCTCGCCTGATGGAACCTGGCGAATGCCGCCCGGTAGCCGGCGATCTGATCGCTGACCGTCAGGGGCGTTGCCCTGGCCTGCAGCCCCACGGACGCTGGGAGAACCCGAGCGAGCCGGGAGAGCTCGTCCAGGATGTGGTCGACAGCGTCGGCGACCTCGGCCGACGGCGACAGGCGAAACGACAAGGTCTGCGCCTCCAGGGTGGCCACACGCTCGGCGAAACGCTTGGACAACGCGGCAGCATTTTGCAGCAAACCGGTTGCTGCCTGAATGTCGCTGGCGTCATGGGCAACGTGCCCTTCCACTTCCTCCAACATTGTCTCGAGGCGCTCGGCCGTCTCCCCGACGGCGGCAAGATACCGCAAGGCCTCGCCTCCCCGGAGCTTGGGCGCCTCGCCAAGATGCTCGACCGCCACGCCGGCAGCGTCGAGCGCCGTGGCCAACTGGTCCAGGGCCTCTCTCTGCTGCGGTGTCCCCATCAACTCGCGCAATTGTTCGACCACGGGCCGGAGTGCCGCGCTGGCGTTGCGCGCCGCAGTGTCGGCTGCCCCGTCACCGGTCACCAGCATCCTGGCCACATTGGCGGTGATGATCCGTTCGCCGTTGCGCAGGATATCCAGGATGCGATGGGCGCTTTCGATGTCGCTCACCCGCGCCTCGTGCTCCGCGGTGCGGGTCTCAAGCCCCTTCAACCCATCGGCGATGCCCTGTTCGACGAGGATCGTCGCCTCTCGCATCCGGCTGTAGTGGGCGGTCATGTTCTCCGTTTCGCCATCCATGGCCAGGCTCGCGGCCCGCAAGGCGGCGATCGCCGTCGCGAGCCTTTCCAGACTGCCCTTGAGCGATTGCGCCTCTGCCACCGCGATGGCCGAGAGGCCGGCGATAGCCGTCGCCACCATGCCTTCGGCCTGGGACAGGCTTTCCTGGTCGCGGGTGGCGATGAAGTTCTCCACCCGCCCGGTGGCACCGTTGACCGAGGCGAGAATTTCCGCGGAATGGCTGGCGGAATCCACCGCACGGACCATGTCGCGCAGGCCATAAAGGTTCACCAGCGACACCGCCAGCATCAGGAACACCAGCGCGGCGACCGCCAGGCCAATCCTGACGGCAATGGGCCTGTCCGTGGCAGGTCTGAATGTCGACATGGCGCCGCGCCCCCCGTCCGCCACTACGGTTTCGTCACCTCCGGCAAAGGCGTCGGCGGCGCCGTATGGTTGGTGGCCGCGTCGATCATCGCCACGACGGCGGCCTGGTCATAGGAAGGATTGGCGGCGCCGCCCACCGGCATGGTGGCGAGCCAGGCGTCCAGGTCTTTCCCATCGATACGCACCAGCGGCACCTCGACGAACTTCGGCACCTGCTTGCCCGCCAGAATCTGCTGGGCCACCCAGAACCCCACCTGGGAGACGCTTGGCGAGGCGGAGACCGAGACGGTCTCGTAGCCATTGGCATCACGCTCCTGTTTCCACAGAGCAAGTTCGTCCTGACGATTTCCCATCACAATGATCGGCAAAGGGCGTCCCGCCGCCTTGAACGCCATGGCCGCGCCATAACCGTCGCCCCCTTGAGTCGCGACGGCATCGATGCTGGGCAGCGATGGCAACGCCAGCGCTACCTCCTTGCGTGCGACGGAAGCAGTCCAGTTGCCATAGACGGTCTTGGCGAACTTCAGGCCCGGATAGTCGCTGGCGGCCTTGCGAATGCCGTCACTGATGTTTTTATCGGTGGCATCGCCGGCAATGCCGCGGATCTCCAGCAGCGTTCCGTTCCCCTTGAGGCGCTCGGCGATATAATCCATTTCCACGCGGCCCATGGCGGACCAGTTGTAATCCACGGTATAGGCGCAACTTTCGGTGACGAGGCTGGCCATGACCACCACCACGATGCCGGCGTTGCAGGCGTCGCGGATCACACCGTTGAGGGCCGTGTCGGACGCGGCCAGGATGACGATGGCGTTCACGCCCTTGACGACCAGGTCCTGGATATGGGCCGCTTGTTCCGACGCCGAGTTGTTCGCGCTGACCACCGGAGCCTCGCGGATCAAGCCGTCCTTCTGAGCCTGGGCCGCAATCTCCTGCCAGTTGCGCACCATCACCTTGCGGAAATCGCTGCCTGCGTAGGAGTTGCTGAAAGCAATGCTATGGCTTGCGGTAGGGGCACGGGCGATGCCGCTGTCGGCGGCGTGGGCTGGATTGGCGACCACCATCGCCAGCCCGGTCACGCAGCCAGCGAAGCGCCACAAGATTTTGTGGATCGGTTTGGTGTTCATGTTGTTCTCCATCGTCCTTGGGATTTACCAAAAGTCATCCACCTGCACCTGTCGACAGCCTGGATCGACTGCTTGATCTGGTTTGGAGAAATCGGCCTGCAGATTGGAGATCGTCGTCCCTGTGAAGTGGGTGCTCACAAACTGACGATGGGTCGCCCAGGGATCAAAATGCGCCGATGGACATCTGTTACCAGATTGCTCATTCGGTCATTCCAACAATGGAACCGGACATGTAGAACCAGACACATACAGACTCCTTCCCTTGGCGGCCGATCACTGAAACCCATACATTGCCTGCAGTGGCAATGAGCATAGTCGCAACGTACCCGCTTCGCTCGCGGCCGTGGAGGATTTCAGCCAACCGAGCGGCCCACAAGATCGCTACGGCTACGACGCCTTGGAAGTCCATCGACATGCAGTGTTGGACGCAATGAACCCTCTACTGGCAGTGCGGCATTCGGCTCAAGCCGGATTGGAAACAGCCAACTTGAGCCCAAACGCGACAAAAACACCGCCGGTGAGTCGGTCAAGCGCCTTCAGGGCCGCCGGGCGCTTCAGGAAATTGCTCAGTGGCACCGTCGCCGCTACCAGAATGCCGAACCAGGCCAGCGTCAACAGCACGTGTAGCACCGCCAGGAAGAAGGAGTAGCTGGCCACGCTCGCGCCACTCGGGACAAACTGGGGGAGGAACGTGATGTAGAAGACACCAATCTTGGGGTTCAGCAGGTTCGTCAGTAAACCGCGAACAAAGGCACCACGCGCAGAGGCCGCCATGTTCTCGCTCCCCTGCCCTTGCAGCGACGCCCGGGGTCGCAGCAGCAGTTTTACACCCAGCCAGACGAGATACACGGCACCGACAATTTTCAGCGCAAGGTAAGCCCACTCCGAAGCTTGCAACAGGGCACCGAGCCCCAGTGACACCGCGGCTCCCCACACCAGACACCCGAGCACGATACCGATAGCAGCCATCGCCGCCGAACATCGACCGCCGGTCGCTGTAGCGCGAAGCACCATGGTCGTGTCCACGCCGGGGGTCACGGTGAGCACTGACGCAGCAGCGATGAAGGCAAGCAGCAGGGATAGGTCGTTCATTTGAATGTCCAGGGCAGTCGGCAGCCGTACGGTTATCCACTCTAGTTAGCCACTCGGCGTTCGGTCAAACGTTCTGTGTGGCCCATCAGTCGAGGAGATGTACACCAGGAACCCAAGACCAGCGCCCGATCCTATTTCGCCGTTATCACCGACAACTTGCTGATCCCCGCACGCTCGATGGACGCCATGGCCCGGGCAACCTCGCCATAGTTCACCCCATTGTCCGCCTGCAGTTGTACGCGTACATCCGGGCTTTTCGCCTTGGCGGCTTGCAGGTTCGACTCCAGCAGATCCGCCTGGATCTCGTCCTTGTTGATGAACACCTTGCCCTTGTCGTCAATGCTCACCACCAGCGGGTCTTTCTGTTCCACGGGAGCCACGGACTCGGTCTTTGGCAAATTGATGGGAATGGCGTTGGTCAGCAGCGGCGCGGTGACGATAAACACCACCAGCAGCACCAGCATCACGTCCACCAGTGGCGTGACGTTGATCTCGCTCAGCACCTCGTCATTGTCTTGTGTGGAGAAAGCCATCTCAGGACGCCTCCTTCACTTTCTGCGGGTTGCCGGCACGGGCTTTGTTCAGCGTTGGGTGCAGCAGCACGCGGAACGAATTTTTCTGTGCGAGGCTGTAAAAGTCGTGGGCAAAGTCGTCGAGGTCGGCGGCCGTGAGCTTCAGGCGACGCAAGAAATAGTTGTAGACCAACACCGCGGGAACCGCGACGGCGATACCCACGCCCGTGGCGACCAGCGCCGCACCAATCGGCCCTGCTACGGTTTCCAGACTGGCGGAACCGGCAGCGCTGATGCCCTTGAGCGCTTCCATGATCCCCCAAACGGTGCCGAACAGTCCTATGAACGGCGAGGTGCTGCCGATACTGGCGACCACCGCCAGGCCGGTTTCCAGGGAGCGGCGCTCCCGGACGATCTGTTGGCGCAGGGCGCGTTCGAGGCGGTCCTGGTGGTTGATGGCCTGGCTCAGGTCGGCAGCGTGGGGAGCATCACCGACCTGGATCGCGGCATAACCGGCCTGGGCCACACGGGCAGCGGCGCCGGGTTGGGTTTCGGCCAGTTCAGCGGCCGACTCGAGGCTCGACGCCGCCCAGAACTGTTTGTGGAACTTGCGATCCTGGGCCTTGAGGCGACCGAACTGCACGCCCTTGAGCAAGGCCAGGCCCCAGGTTGCGACCGAAAAGGCCACCAGCAGCCAGATCACCGCGCTTTCGATGGATTCAAGTGGAGATGCTAATGCCATGATGTTTTCCCTCTGGACAGATCGCGGCGTGTGCAACACACCGCAGCAATAGTTAGTGAATCTTGAAATCGATGGGTACGCTGACCCAGCCGTTCTGGGCCACATCGCCCTGCTTGGCCGGCACAAAGCTCCAACGCTTCACGGCGGCCAGCGCGGCGTCGTCGAGTTGCTGGCGACCGCTGCTTTTCTGGATCTGGATCTCACCCGGCTTGCCGCTGGCCAGTACCTGCACCCGCAACAACACCGTGCCTTCCCAACCCCGGCGCTGGGCCAATGATGGGTATTCGGGCGCCGGGTTCTTCAGGTACGCGGCGTTGGCCGAAGCCGGGGTTACCGGAGCCGGTGCGGGGGCTGCGACTGGCGCGGGAACCGGTGGCGCAGGCGTGGGAGGCGCAGGCGGTTGCTCCACCGGTTTGGCGACCGGCTTAGGCACAGGCTTGGGTACCGGCTTGGGCTTCGGAATCTTTTTCGGCGCCGGCTTGGCGGCCAACTCATCCACGACGGGCGGCGGTGGCTCGACCACAGGTGGCGGCGGTGGTGGTGGCACGGGCGGCGGCGCTTCGACCACCGGCGGCGCGGGCTGGGAAAATTCGATGGTCATCGGTGGGATTTCCGGCGGCACAATCGGCAGCACCGGGGTGGGCTTCTGACTCACCCAATAAATCACCGCACCGTGCAGGGCCAATACCAGCAACCCCAGCAGAATCCCTTCGCGCCGACTCGAAAAGCGCCCGGGGGGACGCTGCAAGCGCAGCTGCCCCAACGGCGCACGGTGCGGCCGGCCAAGGTCGACCAACTCACCACCCGGTGCCTGGCGCCATTGCGCCTCGTGTGCACTGGCGGCGGCCTGGACATTGCCCATTGATTCACTCCCTACGGTTTTTGAAACAGGAATCGACAGGCCTGCGTGAAAGGCCGTCGAGGGCTAAATGATCGGGGCTAGACGCTTATCCCTTAAAGTAATCTTTAAAGTTATATATAGATCTAAAACGAATAATTGAAATTCACCCATGCGCTAAAGCCGCGGCCCGCGTGGCCTGGCGCCGAGACACACTTTTTCGGTGCTTTTCCAGGCATGCAAAATATTCATTAAAGGCATGGCTCGACAGGTTGTTTGCGCACACGAGTGACGGCGCTGACGATGCGGCGGGTGGCACGGGTGTTGACCTGTCCACCTATCCCATGGGTTAGAAGTCGTAGCGTCCGGTCACCCCTAGCGTGCGCGGGCTCCCCAACAGGCCTTCGTAACCGCCGTTACCGCCGGTCCACAGGGTGGTGTAGTAGGTTTTGTCGAAAGCGTTTTTCAGCCACAACGACACATCCCACTGTCCCTGCTCATAGTTGCCGCGCAAGCCGGTGGACAGGTTGACCACCGCATAGGCAGGAATCTGTCCGTAGTCGGAATCCTCCACCGTGCCCACGGCCTTGGAGCGAAAGGCATAGCTGCCGGTGACGTAGGGCTCCAAGCCATTGTCCAGATTCCACTTGTACTCGCCGTTGGCATTGGCGATCCACTTCGACGCCCCTACCACTGGGTGCCCGCTCAGGTCGCAGGAAGCCGGCGCTCCTGGGCGCAGACTGACTTCCGGTGGGCACGGCGCATCCTTGTAGCTCAGGTAACGCACATCGTTGAACGAGCCGTTGAGGTTCAGCGTCAGGCCCTTGATCGGCACCCAGGTACTTTCCACCTCAACGCCGCGCGAACGCACGGAACCTGCGTTGGTCAGGTACTGCACGCGATTGTCCTGGTCATAGGCGTTGGTCTGGTAACCGTTGACCTGGGTCCAGAACAGGTTGGCATTGAGCTGCAGGCGCCGGTCCCACAACGTGCTTTTGAAACCCAGCTCGGCGTTGTTGGCGCGCTCGGTGCCGACCAGCAGCGAGTCCGCCCCGGCAGTCGGTGCGGAGCCGACCACGAGGTTGACCCCACCGGACTTCTCGCCGTGGGACAAGGTCGCGTAGCCCAGCAGGTTGTCGTTCAAGCGGTAGCTCAGGTTGAGCAAGCCCGAAGGGCTGGCGCTGTATTGCGTGAGGTCGCCGGAGTCATAGGCGCCGGTACGGTTACGTCGAGCCGTCGCGGCGGCGCCCGTGACGGCCGCACCGCCCACTGGGCTGTTACGCGTCACCCAGGCGCTTTTTTCTTCATAAGTACCGCGCAAGCCTGCGGTGAAATCCAGGCGCTCGGTGAGGTGCCAGGTGCCTTGGGCAAACAGGGCGAAACTGTCGGTGCGGATGTGCCCGTTGCCCACGGTGCTGACGTTGGCCAGCGCACCTGCAGGCGTGCCGTTCCAGATATCCGCCTGGGGCCCGTAAGAGACGAAGGATTTGTTGTCCAGCGAGTTGCCGAAATAGTAGGCACCCAGCACGTAGTCGAAGAAGCCACCCGTGGGCGATGCCAGGCGAAATTCCTGGGACCACTGTTTGTCTTCCACCGATACGCCGCTGTTATAGGACGCCGGCACGTTAAGGCCATCATCGTTGCGCGGAGTGAAATTCCAGAAGCGATAGGAACTGACCGAGGTCAGGGTGAAATCGCTGGGCAACGTCCAGTTGGCCTCCAGGGAGGTGCCGCCCTGGAACACAGTGACGTGCTGGTCGCTGTCCAGGTTGACCTTGCGATGGGTGCCGTCGACCAGGGTGGCCCCCGCAGCGGCCGCCCGCGATTGGTAGAGGTTGGTGCCATTGATGGTCGGCCCGGTGCTGTACAGCACGCGGGTGCCGGCGCTGGAGTCCTCTTCGTTGTAGTCGCCGATCCAGCGCAGGTTGAACGCTTCGCTCGGCTTGTACAGCAGTTGCCCGCGAAAGCCCTGGCGCGAGCCGCCGTTGAGGTCATGGCCGTCGTATTCGTTCTTGATGTCGCCGTCGCTGCGCGTGCGATAGGCCGAGAAACGCCCGGCCAGTTCATCGGTCAGCGGGCCGGAGATCGTGCCCTTGGTCTGGAAGTAACCGTCCTCGCCCAGCGACGTTTCGATGCTGCGCTCCGGAGTGAAACTCGGCGCACGGGTGCTGATATTGATCACGCCGGCCGTGGTGTTCTTGCCGAACAACGTGCCCTGGGGGCCACGCAACACCTCGAGCTGTTCGATGTCCATCAGGTCGAACACCGCCATCCCCGGCCGGCCGAGGTACACGTTGTCGATATACAAGCCCACGCTGCCTTCCAACCCGTCGCTGGCCGGGTTGTTGCCCAGGCCGCGAATCGACACGCTGGACTGGCGCGCATGCATGTAGGCCACGTTGACGCTGGGCACCAGTTGCTGCAAATCCTGAATCCGATAGACCCGCTGGCTTTCCAGGGCCTGGCCGCCGATCACGCTCATCGGCGTGGGCACCGCCTGGGCGCTTTCCGTGCGCCGCCGGGCAGTCACCGTGACGGTTTCCAGTTGGCCGCTGGCGCTTTCACCCGAGGGGGCCGGTTCGGCTGCGTGGCTGGGTGTCCAACTGGCACTGCCGGCCAGCAACATGGCCAGGGGCAGGCGTTTGAGCCTCCAGGGAGAGCAAGGTACAGCGGGCTTCAACAGACTCATAAGCGGCTCCGGAACCCGGAAATATCCATCACTTGATATTCCCTTAGGTTATTTATTTATGTTTTCACGAACATTTACTGCATAAGAGATAGCCTTTATAAGGAGTCGACCTAATGCATAGCCAATGCATTTCCCCGATATTTTTGATGTGAAAAATGCATATCGATCTGCGCCAACTTCGCCACTTCATTGCCCTTGCCGAACAACGCAGTTTTGTCGCGGCGGCGTTGACGGTAAATCTGTCGCAGTCGGCGTTCAGTCGCAGCATCCAGGCCCTGGAACACAGCGCCGGATGCCAACTGGTGGATCGCGGCCGCAAAGACCTGGCACCCACCAAGCAAGGCCAGGTATTGCTTGAACATGCCCGGCGCCTGGTCAGTGGCGCACAGCAACTGGCCAACGAGATCAGCCAATTCAATGGTCTGGAAGCCGGCGAATTGCGCTTCGGTTGCGGTCCGGCGCCGGCGGCGGGGTTGATACCACGGGCCATTGGCAGTTTTATCGGGCGCTACCCCAAGGCCCGCGTGCAGTTCCAGGTGGATGACTGGCAAAGCCTGGGCAAACGCCTGCTCAGCGAAGAATTCGAATTCTTCGTCGCCGACACTCGCCACTTCGAAGCCCACCCGGACTACCACACCTACCGCTTGCGGCCGCGCAAATGGTATTTCTACTGCCGTGCCGGCCACCCGCTGGCACAGCAACCCAGCGTGACGGCCGCGCAACTGATGAGTTACCCACTGGCCGTGACCATTCGCCCGCCGAACCTGCGCAAGGTCATCGTCGACCTCAGTGGGCGGCCCGATTACCAGCCCAACGTCGAATGCGAGAACGGCTACAGCCTGATGGGCGTGGTGCTGCGTTCCGACGCCATCGGCATCGTCAGCGCCAACAGTGATGTGCTGCACATGGCTCGCGGCGAATTGGTGTGCCTGACGATCGATGGCCTGGCCGAAGACCTGGAGGAACGTTACACCCGCTATGGCATCGTCAGTCGTGCGGGGTATCGCTTGTCGCCGTTGGCGGAGGCGATGATCGAGCAGATCAAGCAGCTCGATGAGCGGGATGAGGAGGTGTGCGCACTGGAGAATGTCGCTGTCTGAAGCGGCGCTTTCGCGAGCAAGCCCGCTCCCACACTTGTACGCATTCAAAATGTAGGAGCGAGCTTGCTCGCGAAAGCGCTGGCAGCAACACCGATGCATTGACTGCATGAAACCCAGTCCCCAAATGCACTTGCCAGCCCACCCTCCGAACGGCGAAAAAACTCACCTGCCCTCCACTTGGTGAAGCCTCATGCCTGCCCCAAAAACCGTCCGCAACGTGCTGTACATCATGTGCGACCAACTGCGCCGCGATTACCTGTCGTGCTACGGCCACGCCCATCTGCACACACCGAACATCGACCGCCTGGCCGCCGCCGGTGTGCGTTTCAGCCGCGCCTATACCCAGGGCACCATCTGCGGCCCCTCCCGCATGTCGGCCTATACCGGGCGCTACGTCAGCAGCCATCAGGTAGCGTGGAACGCGGTCCCGTTGCCCCTGGAAGAACTGACCATCGGCGACTACCTGCGCCCCCACGGCATCCGCACGGCGCTGGTGGGCAAGACCCACGCCACGCCCAACCTGGAGGCCTTGCAGCGACTGGACATCGACCCCGCCAGCCCGCAGGCCGAGCCCTTGAATGAAGTCGGTTTCGACGCCTACTTTCGTCACGATGGCATCTACCCCGACAGCCCGCTGTTCGACGACAAACGCGAGTCCGCGCCCTATACCCATTACCTGCGCGCGCAGGGCTACAGCGGCACCAACCCGTGGCACGAATGGGCGAACGCGGCAGAAGGTGAAAACGGCGAGGTGCTCAGCGGCTGGCACATGCGCAACGCCGGGCGACCCGCACGAGTCGCTGAGCAGCACTCGGAAACCGTCTACACCACCGACCGTGCTATCGACTTTATCCACGAGCAAGCCGAGCGACCGTGGTGCCTGCACCTGTCCTACATCAAGCCGCACTGGCCCTACATCGCCCCGGCGCCGTATCACGCGTTGTACGGCGCCGAGCATATCCAGGCGCCCATACAGCCTGGACAAACCAGCGATCACCCGGTGTATCAAGCGTTCCGCCAGCATCAGGAGAGCCTGAATTTTTCCCGTGACGAGGTACGGCTCACGGTGATTCCCACCTACATGGGGCTGATCAAACAGATCGACGATCAACTCGGGCGCGTGTTCGATTTTCTGCAAAGCAATGGCCGCTGGGACGACACGTTGATCGTGTTCACCAGCGACCATGGCGACTTTCTCGGCGATCACTTCCTTGGCGAGAAAGAGTTTTTGCTGGAGCCTGCGGTGGGCGTTCCGCTGATCGTGCGTGACCCGCGGGCCGCTGCCGATATCAGCCGTGGCACGGTGGACGCACGCCTGGTCGAAACCATCGACGCCCTGCCGACTTTCCTCGACGCCTTGGGCCTGCCCGCTGCCGACCACCGCTTGGAAGGCCGTTCGCTGATCCCGCTGCTGCACGCTCAAGACACCACTTGGCGCCGCTACGCCATCGCCGAATACGACTACGCCTTCCAGGCCCCGGCCCGCGAGCGCCTGGCACAACCCATCGACCGCTGCCGCATGACCATGGTGCGCAGCGAACGCTGGAAGTACCTGGCCTATGACGGCTTTCGTCCACAGCTGTTCGACCTGGAAAACGACCCGCAGGAACTGCACGACCTGGGCAGTGACCCGGCTTATGCCGAGGTTCGCGAAAGTCATCTGGGGTATCTGTTCGAGTGGCTGCGCGGGCTGAAGCGGCGCACCACCATCAGCCACACAGAGATCGATCTGCGTGGCCAACGGTTTCGTTATGGTGAGCCGGAGGCGGAGAAAGTGGTGCAAATCGGCGTCTGGTAAAGGACGCGAATCAATGGGGTGAGATTCCTGTGGCGAGGACCACATTGCCCACACAGTCGCGTCTGCGCCGGCTTACAGCCCCTTGATGGTCTTGCTCGACTGCCCTTGCACGCCCACCGGCACATCGCCCTTGAGGGTGACCCGGCGCACGATACGCTCCTGGGTGCCGTAGTCGTCCACGGCGTAATGTTGGGTGGCGCGGTTGTCCCAGATCGCCACGTCCCCCGTGTTCCAGCGCCAGCGCACGGTGTTTTCCAGGCGCGTGACGTGGCTTTGCAACAGGTTGAACAGTTGGGTCGAATCCGCCTGTGAATACCCCTTGAGGCGTTTGACGAAATGCCCCAGCAACAGGGTTTTCTCGCCGCTGACCGGGTGCACACGCACCACCGGGTGTTCGGTTTCATACACCGTGGAGGTGAACACCTTGCGGTACTCCTCAAGCCGCTCTACTGACACATCCGGCTTGATCGCGGCGTAGTCGTATTCATTGCTGTGCACCGCCCACAGGGTATCGGCCAGTGCGCGCAACCCCGCGCTGAGATCGTTATAGGCACTGGAAGTGTTGGCCCACACGGTGTCACCACCGGACTTGGGCGCCAGCACCGAACGCAGCACAGAGGCTTTGGGGTAGGCGTCGACGAAGGTCACGTCGGTGTGCCAGGAGTTGGCGCGCTGGCCGCGCGTGCCGTCCAGCTCCATCAGGAACCGCGTACCGTCGCGTACCGGCACCGTCGGGTGGGCAATCGGCTCGCCGAGCAGATGGGCGAAGGCTTCCTGGCTCTGGTCATCGAGGTGGGTCTGGTCGCGGAAGAAGATCACTTTGTACTGCACCAGCGCCTGCTGGATGGCTTCGACGGTGGCGGCGTCCAAGTCACCGGACAATCTGATGCCCCGGATCTCGGCACCGATGCGGCCAGCGACCGGGTGAATGTCCAGTGCTTGGGCAATGGGTTGAACAGCTAATGCGGCGTTGCTCATTGTGGTGACCCTCATGTGCCTGCTGATGGTGGGAACGTTTCCCGGCAACGCTCTATCTATATGCAATTTTGATCTAGCAAATTAATAGATGCATCGTTGACGGAATAAGAGCTTGCATTTAAAACCTCAGCTCCCTTGGTCGCAAATGCCTTCGACCTATTTTTAAAATGCAGGGAAAGCATATGGATCTTCGCCAACTGCGCTATTTCATCGCCCTTAACGAACACCGCAGTTTCGTACGCGCGGCGGACGCCATGGGCATCACCCAGCCGGCGTTCAGCCGCAGCATCCAGGGGCTGGAACAAGAATTCGGCTGTGTACTGGTGGACCGTGGCCACAAGGATCTGCGCCCCACGCCCGAGGGCCAAGTGGTGCTGCAACACGCACTGACGCTGGTGCATGGCGCAGCCTTGCTCAGCAGTGAAGT
Source organism: Pseudomonas sp. NFIX10 (assembly GCF_900111955.1). Lineage (NCBI taxonomy): Bacteria > Pseudomonadati > Pseudomonadota > Gammaproteobacteria > Pseudomonadales > Pseudomonadaceae > Pseudomonas > Pseudomonas sp. NFIX10. The sequence goes on from NZ_FOKH01000009.1 coordinate 37,498, forward strand.
GACACGCATGACCAAGCTCGATGCCGGCGAACTGCGCTTCGGCTGTGGCCCGGCACCCGCCGTGAAACTGGTGCCCGACGCCGTGGCGCGCTTTATCACCGCCCACCCGAAAATCCGCACCGGTTTCCAGGTGGATAACTGGGAAAAACTCAGCCGCGCCCTGAGCCGAGAAGAGATAGAGTTTTTTATCGCCGACATTCGTCAGTTCGAAACCGACCCGAATTTCCAGACCCGCGCGCTGACGCCCAAGCGTGGGGTGTTCTTCTGCCGGCCCGGGCACCCGCTATTGGCCAAGGACAGTCTGTCGACCAACGACATGTTCGATTACCCGCTGGCGGCGCCGCTGATCTCCCAGGGCATTCGCAAACTGCTGGCCAACCTCAGCGGGCGCATGGATTTCTCACCGAGCATCCAGACCGAACATTTCCCGGCGCTGGTCAAGATCGTGCTGCAGTCCAATGCCATCGGCGTGGGCACCGAGGAAGCCTTCGCCGACGACATCGCCCAAGGCACGCTGGTGCTGCTGCACTGGCGCAACCTGCCACACAACATGGACACCCTGAGCGCCCGCTGCGGCATCGTCAGCCGCACCGGTTCACGCTTGTCGCCAGCGGCGAAGGCGATGATCGAGACGTTGCTGGAGGTGGATCAGCAGGCCATCAGCATGGCGGTCTGATCGGCCTCTTCGCGAGCAAGCTCGCTCCCACATTCGATTACATTCATCCTGACGAAACGCGGTCGAATGTGGGAACGCCGATTTGACTGCTCGCGAAAGCGATACCCCCCGACACCACCAGACTCAGAGCCCTACCGAGGCCAGGTTCGGCGCCACCCAATCACTCACCTGGAACGGCCGGCGAATCAGCTTTTCCTTCGACGCCAGGTCGACCGCCCCCTGTAATTTGCCCAGGAACACCGGGTCCAGGGTCGACGGGAAGATCTCGCTGAGGGCCTGGTCTTTCAAGTCATTGGTCAGGATCAGCGGTGGGTAACTGGCCCGCCCCGACACCAGTTGGATATAGGCCTGCTTGTTGTTGTCATCGGTCAACCATTGCACCGCTTGCTGCTGGGCCTTGAGCAGCTTGGCCACCGCGTCGGGGTGCTCGTCGACGAACTGTTTGCTGCCCACCAGCACCCCCTGCACGCTGCCGGCGCCACCGAGGTCCTTGGTGGTCAACGGTATTTCCGCCAGCCCCTTGGCTTGCAATGCGCTCAGGCTCGAGCCGCCCCAGGTGGCGTCAATCTGCTTGGCGGCCAAGGCCGCGCCGGCTGCGTTGAAGTCCAGGTTGATGACTTTCAGATCCTTTTCACTCAAGCCCTGGCTGGCCAACGCGGCGTCGAACGACAACTGGCTGGCCGTGCCGCGAAACACTGCGACACGCTTGCCCTTGAGGTCCTGCAGGGTCTTGATACCCGAGCCCGGCACCACGCCGAGGTACTGCTTGACGTCCCGTGCGATGGCACTGAGCAGGCGGGTATCCAGGCCGTTGGAACGACCGATGATCGCGGCCAGATCCCCCAGGTAAGCCAAGTCCACCTGGCCATTGGCGAAGGCTTCGTTGATCACCGGGCCCGCACCCTTGAAGTAATTCCACTGAATCTTGATGCCTTGGTCGGCAAAGGCTTTCTCGAAGATCTGCTGCTCGCGCAACACATCCGTTATGCCGCCGCCACTGTGCTGGCTGCCAGCACTGAGGTCGGGCACGGCAATGCGGATCTCCTTGAGTTCGGCAGCATGCACCAGCCCGGCCAACGCAGTGCCCGCGAACAGAGTGATCAGACGTTCAAAAGGCAATTTCATAAGCGCAGCTCCTTGTGGGCGAGGGTCGCCTGGGAAGCAGAAAGTAGGCACACGCCGGGCAAAACTTTAAATACTATAAATTCACACTTTAATAGCTTTTAGACCTATGCAAGTTAAAACGCCGGCCCCAGAGGACTATGCATAAACAGCATCGAAAATATTCTTCGAATGCATTGGATGCGTGCAGGACAGAGGCTTTAAATGATTTTTCTTATCCCTCAATCATCTTGATTGCGTTTTTATAAGATCAGAATCACATAACGCCATTGGCGACAACGGAGGTCTTCCATGGCCCGAACCTCACTTTTGAGCTTGCCGCTCGCGGCCCCCAGCGCCACGTCGCATGGGCCGATACTCAATGAACGTCTACTGCCATGGCTGCTGCCTCTGGCGCTTTGCGCGCTGTGGTGGCTGGGCAGCCGCCATCACTGGATGAGCGAACAGATTCTGCCACCGCCGTCTCTGGTCTGGAGCAGCGCGGTGGACCTGGCCGGCGGCGAGCTGTGGAGCCATCTGGCAATCAGCTTGCACCGCCTGTTCTGGGGGCTGCTGGCGGGCATTGCCAGTGGGGCGTTGCTGGGGGCACTGCTAGGCTTCAGTGCGCGCGCCGAGCGCCTGGTATTTCCGACGTTCAGTGCGTTGTCACAAGTGCCGACGCTGGCCTGGATCCCGTTGTTCATGGTGTTTTTCGGCATCGGCGAGACCCTGAAACTGGTGGTGCTGGTGAAGGCGATCGTGGTGCCCGTGACCCTGCATACCCTGGTGGGCGTACGCGACGCCCAACCCCATTTACGTGAAGCCGCCCGCGTACTGCGCCTGCCCACCCACCTGTTGATCCGCCGCCTGATCCTGCCCGCCGCACTGCCGGCCTTCATGGCCGGCGTGCGCCTGGCCCTGGCGGCCGGTTGGACGTCATTGCTGGCGGTGGAGTTGCTGGCCTCCAGCGAAGGCATCGGCTACCTGATGGTCTGGGCGCGCCAATTGTTCATGCTCGATATCGTCTTCGTGTGCATCGTGATCATCGGCGTACTCGGCGTGGTGATGGATCGCGGCATTGGCTGGCTGGACCACAAATGGGTGCACTGGCCGCACCCGGCCACCGCGCAGATTCGACGCGGCCCGCGCTATCAAGGCTGGCAGCGCCTGCAACCGTGGCTGCTGCCCCTGCTGCTGTTGAGTCTGTGGCAGGTGGCGACGCAACAGGCTTGGGTAGACGCAAACATTCTGGTCAGCCCCTGGCTCGTGCTGCACACCACCGTCGCCGGCGCACTGGACGGCAGCCTGAGCGGCGCCTTGGGCACAAGCCTGAAACGCACACTGGGGGGGTTGCTGCTCGGCGGCGGCCTGGGCTTTGCCATGGGCCTGTGGCTTGGACTGTCGCGACGCAGCGAACGAGTGCTGGGACCGACCCTGGCAGCCTTGCGCCAGATCGCGATTTTCGCCTGGGTACCGCTGCTCACCGCCTGGTTCGGTCTGGGCGAATTGGCCAAGTGGGTATTCATCGCCCTGGCGGCGTTCTTCCCGCTGTTTATCGCCACTCAACGCAGCGTGCTGAACCTCTCGCCACAGCTCAGCGAGGCCGCTCAGGTGCTGCGCCTGAGTCTGACCCAGCGACTACGCCGCCTGATCTTGCCAGGCGCTGCCGCAGGGATTTTCGCCGGCCTGCGCCTGAGCCTCATCTACGCCTGGCTGGGTACCATCGGTGCGGAATATTTCATGCCGTCCAACGGCGGTATCGGCAGTCTGATGATCGGCGCCCAGCAACTGCTGCGCATGGACCTGATCATGAGCGGCATGCTCCTGGTCGGCCTCACCGGTGCAACCCTGAACTTGATCGGCCAACGCATCGAAACCCGTGCTACCCGCTGGAGACACGCATGAACGCACCGATTGTCAGCTTCAACCATGTGGGCAAGTCCTTCGACGTCGACGGCTTCGAGTTGGAGGCTATTCGTGAATTCAACCTGGACATTGCCGAAGGCGAATTCGTCGCGATCGTCGGCTCCAGCGGCTGCGGCAAATCCACCCTGTTGCGCCTGCTGGTGGGGCTCGACACCCAGTTTCGCGGCGAGATTCGCGTCGATGGCCAAACGGTCAGTGGCATCGGCGGCGAGCGCGGCATCGTGTTCCAGGAGCATCGCTTGTTCCCTTGGCTGACCGTCGCGCAAAACATCGGCCTGGGGCTGGCCAACGAGCCCCTCGGCGAAGCTGAACGTAACCGGCGCATCAGCGATTTTATCGAGCTGGTGGGCCTCAGCGACTTCACCCGCGCCTATCCTCACCAGTTATCCGGCGGCATGGCGCAACGGGTGGCGATTGCCCGAGGCCTGGTGGCCAGCCCGCGCATCCTGCTGCTGGACGAACCCTTCGGCGCCCTCGACGCCCTGACCCGCCAGCAGATGCAGGACGAACTCCTGGCGATTCGTGACCGCGCCAAGATCACTACAGTGCTGGTGACCCACGATGTGGAAGAAGCGATTTTTCTCGCCGACCGTGTGGTGGTGATGGAGCCGAGGCCCGGGCGAATCAAGCAGGTCGTCGACGTTACCCTGCCCCATCCACGCCAACGCAGCAGCTTCGAATTCCACCAGTTGCGTGAAGAGCTGCTGCACGAGTTGACCAGCGATGACCATTACCAGCCGCCGGTGCGCGAACAGATCCGCGACCTGCCCCTGGCCTTTATCGCCTGCTGAAAGACTGTCTACTAACGAGGAGCGCCTTGATGCCGCAACGTCCCAATTTTCTAGTGATCCTGGCCGATGACATGGGTTTCTCCGACCTGGGTGCGTTTGGCGGGGAAATCGCCACGCCGCATCTGGACGCCCTGGCGCTGAATGGCCTGCGGTTGACCGATTTCCACACCGCCCCCACCTGTTCGCCAACGCGCTCGATGCTGCTCACCGGCACCGACCACCATATCGCCGGCATCGGCACCATGGCCGAGGCGCTCACCCCCGAGCTGATCGGCAAGCCCGGCTACGAAGGCTACCTGAACGATAAGGTGGTGGCGCTGCCGGAGCTGCTGCGCGAAGCCGGTTACCAGACGCTGATGAGCGGCAAATGGCACCTGGGCCTGACCGCCGAACTGGCGCCCCACGCTCGTGGTTTCGAGCGTTCGTTCTCGTTGTTGCCAGGGGCGGCCAACCACTACGGTTTCGAACCGACCTACGACGAGCACACGCCGGGCCTGCTCAAATCCACGCCGGCGCTGTATATCGAGGACGATACCTTCGTAGAGCAACTGCCCAAGGACTTCTACTCCTCCGATGCCTTTGGCGACAAACTGCTGCAGTACCTCAAGGAGCGCGACCAGGCCCGCCCATTCTTTGCCTACCTGCCGTTTTCCGCACCGCACTGGCCGTTACAGGCACCCGCCGACATCGTTGAAAAATACCGTGGCCGCTACGACGCCGGCCCCGAAGTATTGCGCCTGGAGCGCCTGGAAAAACTCAAGGCCCTGGGGTTGATCGACGCCGATGTCGAACCCCACCCGCTGATCGAATTGAACACCCAGTGGGCCGCCTTGACCGATGAGCAGCGGCAGGTGTCGGCCCGCGCCATGGAAGTGTATGCGGCGATGGTCGAGCGCATGGACTGGAACATCGGCCGGGTGGTGGAGTACCTGCGCCAGCAAGGGCAATTGGACAATACGTTCATTGTGTTCATGTCCGATAACGGTGCCGAAGGTGCCTTGCTGGAGGCCTTCCCCAAGTTCGGGCCGCAGTTGCTGACCTACCTCAACCAGCATTACGACAACAGCCTGGACAACATCGGCCGCGCCAACTCCTACGTCTGGTACGGGCCGTCGTGGGCGCAGGTGGCAACGGCGCCGTCGCGGCTGTTCAAGGCATTTACCACCGAGGGTGGGATTCGTGTGCCGGCGCTGGTGCATTACCCCCAGCTGTCGCTCCAGGGGCGCATCAGCCATGGGTTCGGCACAGTGATGGACATTGCACCGACCATTCTGGACCTGGCCGGCGTACGCCATCCCGGCACACAGTGGCGCGGCAGGCCCGTGGCGCCATTGCGCGGCAAATCGTGGCTGGGCTTCCTGTCGGGCGAAACCCGCGAGGTGCACGACGAACACACCGTCACCGGCTGGGAGCTATTTGGCCGCCGCGCGATCCGCCAGGGCCAGTGGAAAGCCGTGTACATCCCCGGCCCCGTGGGCCCGGCGACCTGGCAGCTGTATGACCTGGGCCAGGACCCGGGCGAAATCCATGACCTGGCGTTGAGTCAGCCGGACAGACTGGCCATTTTGATTGGCCACTGGCAGCAGTACGTCGACGAAACTGGCGTGGTGCTCAGCGCATCGCCGTTTCAGCCCGATTGAATGTCCGACCTAAAAAACCCTGCGCCCTCAGGGTTGCCCTATCTGAAATGGAACGGTATGAGGGTGGCGGCTTTCGCAAGCGCCACCCTCATCCTGTTTGCAGCTTCTTGAATTGCAAGGCTCTGCGTTTCATCAGGACACTCCCAGAATTGAAGACAAGTGTGCATTCAGAAACTTGCCGCCCGGGTCCAGGTGCTCACGCACGCGCGTGAACTCCTGCCAGCGCGGATACAGCGCCTGTAGGTTGCGCGCATTGAGGCTATGCAACTTGCCCCAGTGGGGACGTCCGCCGTATTTCCAGAAAATGGGTTCCACCGCGGCAAAGAAATTATGGTGATCCATCTGGTAGTACTGATGCACCGAAATCGAACAGCTGTCGCGGCCCTCGAACATGCTCAAGGGAATATCGTCGGCCTTCACATAGCGGTACTCGATGGGGAACCAGGTGCTGAGGTTCCGGTCGTCGATCAGCTTGAGAATTTCGCGCAGGCAGGCAGGCCCAGCCTCCGCCGGAACCGAATACTCCATCTCGTTGAAACGTATCGTGCGCACGTTGGGGTAGATCTTGAACGAATCGCCGACCCGGTCTTCGAAATCGGCGATAAAGCGCAAGCTGTTGAGCAATGTGCGCCTGGCTGCGGGAAAGTCGCTGCCGTACTTATCGAGTTTCTCTACGATCGTGGCGAACTCGTTAGCGCTCGCCTCTTCTGGACCGAGGGCCGGTGTTTCAGGGTCGGTGGTTTCGTTCAGGGCAATCGAAAGCGCGTAGTCGGAATGGGTCAGCACGAGCATTTCCCAATGATCGTTTTCCCGAACGTTTTTTTCCACGTCCTCCAACAGATCCTCTGTCTTGGCGACCCATTGACGCTCACGCAGCCGGTAAGGTGTGCGGTTTTGCATGCGCACCTTGGTGGTAATGCCCAGGGCGCCCAAGGACACCCGCGCAGCAGTGTAAATCTCGGTATTGTGCGTAGCGTCGCAGTCAAGCACCTCACCCAGGGCGGTCACCAATTGCAGGCCACTGACAAACCCGGAATACGAGGTGAAGCGTGTTCCGGTGCCGTGGGTCGAGGTCGAGATAGCGCCAGCCAAGGTCTGGTAATCGATGTCGGCCATGTTTTTCAGCGCCTGACCGATCTCCTTGAGCGCCGGCCCCATGCGCGACATCGGCGTGCCGGCGCCAAACTCGGCCTGCAGCGTCTTGCTGTCATGACCGAGCAAACCGTTGAAATAGCTCAGCGACAAAATAGTATCGTCGGTCGGCACCAGCGCACTGAACGAGTGAGCGGAGCCCACGGGACGGATCTTGCCCGGCGCCTGGCGTATGACTTGAATCAGTTCATCAAGATCCTTTGGCGCCAGCCTCTTCAGAGGCAGGCAGCTTTGCCCGCCGGACCAATTGCGCCAAGGGATAAGTCGAGGCGCACGAAGCATCTGAGCCAACGCGCTGTTGCTGGTTAATGCCGTAAACGCGCCGGCTATGGCAGCACTCTGCAACAGCTGACGTCGTGAGATATCCGTAGCCATGAGGTTTTCCCGATTGTTCTATTGGATTTCCTGGCTGGACATAAAAGCCGTCAGCGCCAGGAATTGTTCTTCCGAGCACTGCACGCAGAGCCCCATGGGTGGCATGCCGTTATAGCCATTGATGATGTGGTCGAGCAGCGTGTCCGCCCCCTGCGCGATCCTGGGGGTCCACGCCTTGGCATCGCCGGTTTGCGGTGCGCCCGAGGCCGGGTTGGCATGGCAGATTTTGCAACTGGTGTCATAGATGGGCGCGAGTGACGGGTCCGAGGGCATCGCGTTGGTGGCATGATCAGTGGTGGCCGCTGGTGGTGACTTATCACCGCAGGCACTGAGCAGGCCAATCAAGGCTGCCAGCAGGCTTATAGGAACGATACGCAGGGAAAACGGGGGGGATGGCCACATGGCTTTCTTCTCGGGAGTGCTCGTCTGACAGGCTTTTTGTTATGGGAAGCGACCGCGTATGCAGTTAACGGCACATTAAGTCAGGAGCCCGGCACTGTTGAGGGTAGGCGTGGCCAGAAAGGGGGCATTAACGGCCACGCTTGGCCAATCGCCAGCTTGAATGGGATAAACCTGTTGTTTCGACTGGCGTCTCCTGCGCTGCCTTGCCGGTATGAGCAAGGACTTCGGTATTGACCCGGTACGTTTATGCATGGGCCTGGGTTTGAGATAGCGGACCTTCCAAACCCGGACTGCCTGGTGTCCTTTCGTCAGGCGGCGTCCATGATCCGCCGGGCACTTGCTTGCACCAAGGATCGCGACCGTGGGCGAAGCCATTGGGCAGAAAAACGCATCGCGACCTACGACCCGCTGAGCCACCGGCAGGTAATGAAGGTGGCGACTTTCGCAAGCGCCACCCCCCATCCTGTTTGCAACTTCCTGAGTTGTGCCGGGGCGCCTTCTAGAGCGCCTTCTCGGCGTTAAAACCGTCGAAGTTTTCGAAGACCCCCATAAAGCCCGGAACAGTCGACTCCCGTGCCCAGTCGCGCTGGAGCTCACAGTACATCTGCACACGGCTGATGAGTTTCGCGCCCGCCTGTTCGATTCGACGAAGGGCGGCCTCGTGCGCGGCGACTGACGTGCCACCGACCGCATCGACCGGCACATACACTTCATAGCCTTCCTGGATCGCGTCCAGTACAGGGAAAGTCAGGCAGGCTTCGGTCCAGAGCGCGGTCATGATGAGCTTGCGGCGGCCGATGCCCTTGACTGCCTGCTTGAACTCAGTGTCTTCCCAGCTATTGATCGAGGTGCGGTCATAAGTCGGCAGATGGCCGAGCACGTCCTGCAACGCTTGGATCGGCGGTTTATTGCGACCGGTCGCGACGTTGACCGTCGAATGAATGATAGGAAGGTTATAGTTGACGGCCGCCTTGGCAACGCTCGTGATGTTGAAAACGAGCTCGTCACGGGGCATCGAGCGAATCGAGGAGACCTGGATCGGCTGATAATCGATGATGATCAGCGCGCAATTCTCAGGCGATAAGAGATGGTCGGTATGGGGGTTGCGAATCGTCTCGCTTGTCATTGTCTGGTCCTGTTCTCAGTTGTGATGCACGTGTGCCAGAGAGCCAACGCTCACTCGTATGAACGGGCATGGCCCTGACGAAGTGTCTACTGATGTTGTCAGTGGATTTGGGTTTCCAGGCAACAGGTGCCACTGGCGACATTGCCCGGAAGCAAGGATTATGCTGTTCCCATTTCCGACGCAGTAGTCGCAACACGAGGCTAACTGTGTCGCACAAAGAGGAACGCTGACGTGGATATAGAAGAGCTGCAAACATTCGTGGAAGTGGCTGACGCAGGGGGCGTTTCGCCTGCGGCGCTCCGGCTTGGCGTATCCAAGTCGATCGTCAGCCGCAGGCTCGCCCGGCTTGAAGCGGAACTTGGCATCCAGTTGCTTGCACGAACCACGCGCGGGGCCGCCCTCACTGAAGCCGGGGCCACGTTCCGAGATTACGCGGCCAGGGTCTGCGCCGAAATCGAGGCAGCCAGAGAAACGATCCTGCCGACAGGCGCCCTTCGTGGTCGCTTACGCGTCGCGGCGCCGCTGTCTTTTGGCCCGACCCATTTCGCGCCCATGCTCGCGCAAATGGCACACCGTCACCCCGAGCTTCATATCCAGACCTGCTACAGCGATCGCTTCGTTGATCTCATTGCCGAGGGGTTCGACTGTGCGATACGCGTCGGATACCTCTCCGACTCCAATTTGATCGCGAGGAAAATCGGCCCGATCTACACGAAACTCGTCGCGAGCCCAGGCTACATAAAAGCGCATGGGGCACCCGAGACACCGGACGAGCTCATTGCCCATGAGGCTCTCCTGCAGGGTACCGACGCATGGCAATTCATGGAGGGTGACAAGGTCATCACGGTTCGTCCGCAGGGCCGCTTCAAGGCGGACAACGGCATAGCGCTCGTGGCTGCCGCAACCGCGGGACTCGGCATCGCATACCTACCGGATTGCCTGACTTATGAGCATGTGAACTCAGGGGCGCTCGTGCCGATCATGACCCGGTATCCACCACCCCCGGCAGGTGTGTACGTGGTCCGTCCGCCAGGCCAGCATCCGGCACGGAAGATACGAATGCTCACAGAGCTTCTGATCGAGTCATTCGGACAGTCTCCGCACTTTGCGGGGCCTGCTCGTATTTGATGCGACAAAGATCACCACGGGTTGTTCATGGTCACTTCGTGACTCAAGCTAAAGCGCCATGGACAACCTCATCCCGTCATAAATCGCGGCGTGAATATCCCGGCTGTTCACCGCATCGCCAATCCTGAACAACTGAAACCCAGGACCGCCCTCCCCCAGCAATTGGGGTTTTATGTCGATAAAGGCTTGATGATCCAGTTCTCCCCGATTGCGCGACAGCGCCTTGAGTTCGAAATACACATCGTCCAGCGGCAGGATGCCGTGCTCAACCACGACCTGGTCCACCACCCGTTCGCTGGTGATATCCGCGTACCTGTTGCGCAAGGTCGCCACCAATCTGCCGTTTTCACGCCGCACACCCGTCAGTTGATGGCTCAAGGTCTGTTGCACGCCATGTTCGGCAAAAGCCTTCAGATAAGGCGGCGTGTTCAAACCACCAATGTCCGGGCCGAGTATGCGTTCGGACGTGACGATTTCCAGTTCGCGGCAATGATCGAGCATGAACTCCGCAGCGGTCAGCGCCTGATGACCGCCGTTATAATCAAACACCAGTGCCGATTCTGCCGGCTTGACGTCGCCGGCAAGGATATCCCAGGTACTGACGACCCATTCGTTGCCGTACTCAAGAACCTCAGTGTTCGGCAATCCTCCGGTGGCAATGATCACTACGTCCGGTGACAGCGCCAACACCTCCTCTTTCCCGGCATAGCAGTTGTAGCGAAATTGCACGCCCAAGCGCTCACATTCACTGACGCGCCAGTCCACCACGCCGATCAATTCGCGACGGCGCAATGGCACGGATGCCAGACGGACCTGCCCGCCCGCCCGGCTGTTGGCCTCGATCACTGTCACCTGATGTCCGCGCTCGGCAGATACCCGTGCCGCCTCCAGTCCGGCAGGACCGGCACCGACGATCAGTACCTTGCGAACGGGGCCGCCCGACGGGGTGATCTCATGAGGCAACTTGCTCTCTCGCCCAATAGCCGGGTTATGCAGGCAGTGAGCCTGGCCGGAGATATAGATCTGGTCCATGCAGTAACTGGCCCCCACGCAGGGACGAATCCTCTCTTCGTGGCCGGCCAAGACCTTGGCAATCAAGTGCGGGTCGGCGATCTGCGGACGGGTCAGCCCCACCAGATCCACCAGCCCTTCACGCAGGGCGTGACGGGCTGTGGCGACATCGCTGATCCGTGCCGCCTGCATCACCGGCACCGACACCGCACGCCTCACGGCACCTGCCAATTCCAGGTGCGGTCCGGCAGGGGTGCCCATCCCGGGAATCACCTTGGCGATGCCGACATCGTTGTCGATACGCCCCTTGATGACGCTGATGAAATCGATGCCGTGATAGACCAGGGTCTGCGCGATGGCCAGGCCCTCCTCACGGCCCAGCCCGCCGGGCATATCATCCTCGACCACCATGCGAATGCCCACGATGAACTCAGAGCCCACAACCTTGCGGATCGCCCGTAACACCTCCAGCGAAAAATGCATGCGCCCTTCCAGGCTGCCCCCCCACCCGTCGTCACGTTGGTTTGCCGGAAGCCAGAACGAATCCATCAAATGACCGTAGGCCTCCAGTTCGATGCCGTCCAATCCCCCCGCCTTGCAGCGCTCCGCGGCATCGGCGTAATGCTGAATGATTCGCGCCAGGTCCCAGTCTTCGGCTTTTTTGGTGAAGCTGCGGTGGGTCGGTTCGCGTCCATGGCCAGGCCACACCAGCGGCAGCCAGTCAGCGTGAAAGTTACTGCCTCGCCAGCCAAGATGGGTGAGCTGGCACATGACCGCGCTGCCATGCTGATGCACGCCATCACTGAGCTCGCGCAACCAGGGCACGATTTCGTCGCGGTACATCTCAAGGTTGCCGAAGGCCGGTGGACTGTCCGGCGCCACGATGGAGGAGCCGCCAATCATGGTCAGTGCGACACCGCCCTTGGCCTTCTCTTCGTGATAGAGCCGATAGCGCTGCCGTGGCATGCCCTGGTCGGTATACGCGGGTTCATGTGACGTGCTGACGACGCGATTGCGCAACTGCAGATGCTTGATGGCGAAGGGTTGCAGCAGCGGATCATTACTGGACATGGCGGTGCTCGCACTGGAATCCGAGATAGCCGAAGCCTTAAGGCTTGGGCTTGTAGACAAAGGCGCCATCAGGCAATCACTGCGCGGCGGCCGTCGCCTGGGGTGCAAACATTGCGTCAAAAGTCGGCTTGTTGGCCGCGTAATAGGCTTTTACCGCGGCGTCGGCCGAGCTGTCCTTGGCTTGCAATAACAGCGCTTCAAGCTGCGGCAGCGGTAATTTGTAGTTGTTCAGGAAGGCTGCAACGGCCGGTTCCGCTTCGCGAAAACCAGGGCGACCGATGACATGCACCTGCTCGGTGCTGCCGAAAACGCCTTTGGGGTCATCCAGATAACGCAGCTTCCATTTGGCGAACATCCAATGCGGGTTCCAGCCATTGAGCAGACTCCAACGCCCACGCTCGATTTCCCGGGCGAACTGCGTCACTTCCGCAGCGCCGGACGACGACACCAGCTTGTAGCCAGTGATGCCATAGACCTCCATGGCCTTTTGCGACAACGTGGATTGGCCAGTACCTGGCTCCGGGCCGAGAATCGTGCCGCGCAATTTCTCACGTACTTCCGGCTTGTTCAGGTCGGCCATGCTGCTCAGGGTTTCGCGGGGAATGGAATCAGGAATGGTCCATCCTATGCGCCCCTCATAGAGCACACCGAGATCTTCCAGCTTGTCCTGGTATTTGTCCCAATATCCCTTGTGGGTGGTGGGCAGCCATACCATTGGAATGAAATCGATGGCGCCACTTTCCATGGCCTTGAATTGGATTCCGATATCGGCCATCACCAGCTTCACAGGGCGTTGCAATTGCTGTTCGATGGCGTAAGCCGCGAGCTTGGCGCTGATCTCGGCATCGGGCCAGGCCACCCAGCCAATACGGATCGGTTGCGGCTCGGCTGACCAGGCGGTGCCGCCTAGCAGACAGCCTGCGACTGCCATTACTTTCAGGCCGTGCGTAAGTCCTTTCATCAGTGCGTTCATAGTGACCTCTGACGGTATCGGTTTTGCAAGGTTGACCAATAGACCAAGCCCTGAAGGCCTGGCGGGCCTGATCGGTGCGTTTCAATCAAGCCAGACGACGTCAAGCCGCTCAAACGATTTAAAGTCAGGTTGCTGGATAACCTTTTGTAATGTGAATGCCGAGTCATTCGGTAACAGCCGCAAGGGCCGCTCTCCATGGAAAAACTACGTCGTCGCCTGCCACCGCTGACTGCCCTGGTGATTTTCGAAGCGGCCGCACGCCTGCTGAGTTTCACATCGGCAGCGCGGGAAATGTGTGTGACCCAGGCCGCAGTGAGCCGGCAGATCCGGGTACTGGAGGAATCATTGGGGCAGCCGCTGTTCGTGCGCGGCCATCGCAATATCAGCCTGACCTCGGCAGGCCGACGTCTCTATGCCACCGTGGACCAAAGCCTGGAGCGCATTGCCGACACCGTGCACGATCTGCGCAACGGTGTTTCCGGAGTCATTACCTTCGCGGCCACCATCGGCTTTTCAACATACTGGCTGCGCCCTCGCCTTCAAGCCTTCCAGCGAGCGCATCCGGACATTGGCGTGCGCCTGCTGGCACTGGATCGCGATTTTGATCTGGTGGGCGAAAACATCGATATCGGGTTCACCACCGGCAGCGAAGGACAGGGCCCCGGGGTCAGGCTGGATCGGCTTTTCGATGAGACGATACTTGCTGTCTGCTCCCCTTCCTATCTGGGCGATCGCCAACTGCATGAGCCGCGACAATTGCTGGAGGAACGCTTGCTTCACCTGGACCGTGAACACTGGCGCTGGATTCGCTGGCCCGTGGTGGACTGGCCTGTCTGGCTGCAACAGATGGGCGTCACGTATGCACCGCCTACACCGGCGCTGTCGTTCAACAACTCTGCGTTGTTGTTTCAAGCGACATTGGAAGGCGAAGGCATCGCGCTGGGATGGGGCGCGATGATTGACGACCTGCTGGAATCCGGCGCCCTCGTTCGGGTTCTGCCCCATGAGTACCGTACCAGCCGAGGGTATTACCTGGCGCTGAATCCCACCAGCATCGGTGTTTCGGCAGCCGAGGTGTTTCGTGAATGGTTATTGGCGGACATGAGCCGCCGCTGATCCAGCTCCGAGCGAGAGCGTGTCTGTTCTTCGGACGAGGCCAAACACCCGTCTGAACCCATGATGCCAACCTGCCTGTACATTTTTTGAGCGCCCGTTAAAACCCCCTGCCCACCGGGCATCAGCACGGTTATCCACAGACATACTCACGGATTTCTTGGATAACTGGATGGGCCCATGAAGCACTCCTGCCGCAGCGAACCTATGAATTCGAGCCCGCCGTTACCGCACGCCGTCATCGAAGCATCCAGCCGGGAGATGACCGACCGCAGGCCTTGCATACAGATATCCCTGCATCAGTTCGATACCCATGCCTAGCAGCGTCGAGCTTTCTTCACGGGTCTCGACACCTTCGGCGATGATCAGGATATCCAAGCGTCTGGCGACCAGGATGATGCCTTCGACGATCGCTTGTTTGACCGAGTCTCGATCGATGTCTCGGGTCAGTGCCATGTCAATCTTCAATACCTGTGGCTGGAACATGGCCAGCAGGTTAAGGCCCGAATAGCCCGCGCCAAAATCGTCGACGGCGGTAATGAAACCCTGACGCGCGTACTCCACGAAAATCGATTTGAGGTGCTCGGGGTCTACCACCTTCTCGCCTTCGGTCACTTCGAACATGAGCCTCTCTGACGGGAAATGGGTCAGGCGCGCCGCTTCCAGGGTGGCCCGGATACACGTCTCTGGCCGGTATACGGCATTGGGCAGGAAATTGATGCTCAGCAAGCAGTCGGGAATGTCCAGCAACCCCAGCCTTGCGGCTTCTTCGATGGCCTTCACCCGGCAAGCCTGGTCGAATCGGTAGCGGTTGCTGTCGTTCACGAGCCCCAGGATGTAGCCAGCCGATTCGCCGTTGATGCCCCTGACCAACGCCTCATAAGCAAACGCAGCGCGTGTCCGGACGTTGAAAATAGGCTGGAAGGCCATGGTGAAATCAAACCCCAACGCCTCATGGTTGCGGCATTCAGCGCAGCCGAGCGATTGGAACGGAGGGCGTTTCGTCATGATTAATATTCCGTGGCGATCGTGATACATCCCTGCGGGTACAAAGAACTGTAGCCGACACCACCTGAATCGGCGCGGGCCGAAGTTTCTGAATGCACCGTGGTGCCTATTACGGTATCGAAACGTGCGAAGACTTCAGCCAACGGCTCATCGAATCGTTCACCAGGTCTGCAGCGGTCGAGTTCTCCGGTGCTCAGAACGAGCGATCGATTGGGCGCGAAGATGAGTCACTTCGGCCATGATGACTCCTGAAACCAGTTGCCTGGATGAGCGAGTGTTGACCAAGACGCTGCGCTCCCTGAAGCGTGAGGGTCTACTGATTCGGCGAGCGTTCGATGAGATTCCGCCCCGTGTCGAGTACGAGCTGACTCCGCTGGGCATGGGACTGTTGATCCGCATGTCACCTATTTGGACTTGAGTAGTCGAAAACGTCGACGACTTCCGCAAGGCGCATCGCACGTTCGACAGCCAGGATGGCCATAAACCTTCATGGCAAAATTCCCACACCGATTCCAGCAGATCCAGAAGCGTCTGAGTAATCGCCAGCGTTGAACAGCGTTGGTCGTTAGCAGAAGTGAGGAACGACCGGAGTCCCGTCAGGATTTGGGATTCTTGACGTAACGCATGACGACGAAACAGGCGATCAAAATCAGCGGAGCAATGGAAAGCATGCCCATGTAGGTAGAGCCGGACAGATCGTTGATCTTGCCCACCATCACGGGTGCAACTATGCCGCTAAGTTGACCGATGGAGTTGATCGCCGCAGTTCCCGTAGCGATCGCCAATCCTGAAAAGGTCGATTGCGGAATGGTCCAGAAAATCGGGATCGCTATAAAAGTGCCCGCCGTAGCGAGCAAAAGTGCCGCCATCATGGCCCAGGAAGAGTCCGAGAACAGGCAGGCCAACAGATAGCCGACGGCTGCTGCCATCAGGCACAGGACCAGATAGGTTTTACGTTCTCCGGTTCGATCGGAGCGTCGTGTCAGCCAGATCATACCGATGCAGGCAACGATGTATGGCAGCGCCGACAGCATCCCGACCCACAACAGGCTTTGAATGCCAGAGGATTTGATCAGGTGCGGCATCCAGAAGTTGAGGCCATAGGAAGCGGACTTGATCACGAAGTATAGGAACGCCATGATCGCGACTTCCCGCGTCAGCAATACACGCCATAGAGAGCCCAAAACTGGCTTCTGGTTGACTTTGTCATGCTCAAGGTTCGCGACCAGCAGGTCCTTCTCAGCGCGGCTCAGCCACTTGGCAGACTCGATATCACGATCGAGCTTCCACAACACCAACACGCCCAGCACCACGCACGGTAGCCCGGACATCAGGAACAACCAGTGCCAGCCGGCGAGGCCAAACACGCCATCCATAGAGGCCAGCAGGATTCCAGCAGCGGGTCCGCCGACCGCTCCAGCCAAAGGCACTGACAGGAACCATAGGCCGTTCATTTTCGCCAGGTGCTTTTTGGGGAACCAGCACGCCAGATAGAACAGGATCGCCGGACCAAAGCCCGCCTCCATCACGCCAATCAGGAAGCGCAAGAAGTAGAGGGTGTATTGAGTGTAGGCAAACATCATCGCTGCGGTGGCCAGCCCCCACGACACCATGATCCGGCAGATCCAGGCAGGCGCACCGTAACGTTTGAGCCCCAGGCTGCTGGGCACTTCGAACAGTACATAGCCGATAAAAAACATGCTCGCGGCCAAACCATACGCCGCGTCGGTCAAGCCCAGCTCATGCTGCATCTGAGTCTTGGCGAAGCTGATGTTGATCCGGTCAAAATAGGAAAACAAAAAGCAAATAATGGCCAGCGGCATAATGCGCCAGGCCACGCGCCGATAGAGCAGCAGTTCGTTGATCGTTTCTTCGCTGCGCGCAAGCGCGATATCGCCAGTCATGGCAACCATGATGTTTCTCCATTGTTGTAATTATTGGAGAGAGGCAACGTCCATCTAGAGACGTTACCCGACAGATTTTTAGCTGATACGAATCAGTTTTTCCCGGTAAGCCTG
Source organism: Pseudomonas sp. NFIX10 (assembly GCF_900111955.1). Classification (NCBI taxonomy): domain Bacteria; kingdom Pseudomonadati; phylum Pseudomonadota; class Gammaproteobacteria; order Pseudomonadales; family Pseudomonadaceae; genus Pseudomonas; species Pseudomonas sp. NFIX10. The sequence goes on from NZ_FOKH01000009.1 coordinate 55,009, forward strand.
CCCCTTGGTGACATAGTCCTCGGCGTTTCGGTGCATACCAACGATCGCTTCGGGTGTCAGCTCTCGCACTACCTTGGCCGGTGCCCCCAGAATCAGGGAGTTGTCCGGGAACACCTTGCCTTCGGTGACAATCGCGCCAGCGCCAACCAGGCAGTTCTTGCCGATGACCGCACCATTGAGGACAACCGCTTGAATCCCGATCAGCGCACCATCGCCGATGGTGCAACCGTGCAACATGGCCTGGTGACCGATGGTGACGCCCTCGCCCACCGTCAGCGCAAATCCCGGGTCGGCATGCAGCACAGCCCCGTCCTGCACATTGCTGTGCTGGCCGATGCGAATCGGCTCGTTGTCACCACGCAGAACAGTCTGGGGCCAGACACTGACGCCCTGCTCCAGCGTGACATTGCCGATGACAGTGGCGTCTTCGGCGACGAAGGTTTCGGGGTGAATGGAGGGGATAAGCGTGTCGTATTGATAGATCGCCATGACAGTCCCTCCTTAAATCCGAGCGTCGGTTTTTAGTACGCCAGCCGCACAGAGTTCGGCGATATGCTCGTCACTGTAGCCCAACTCGCGCATAACCTTGTGGGTATGCTCGCCGATACGTGGAATCGATCGACGGGGTTGTAGACGCTCGCCATCCAGGGACAACGGCAGCAATGGCATGGCGGTGAACGAGCCATCTTCAAGCTCCAGATTCGCCAGCCCACCGCTTTGCAGCAGGTGAGGATCTTCGAACAATTCTTCCGGGCGACGAATCGGCGCGAATGGAATGCTGTGGGCTTCGAGCTGCAGAGCCAATGCCTGCGCATCCATGGTCGCGAAGACTTCAGCCAGGTGAGCCAGCAGCCGCGGGCGTTGCAGTACCCGATCATTGTTGGTGGCGAGGGTCTGGTCGTCGAGCAGCGCGGTCTGGCCCAGCAACTGGCACAAGACGTTCCATTGACCTTCACCAGTGGCGGCGACGAACATCTGCTCGCCGCCAGCGAACTCGAACACGTCATAGATCGCCCAGGGACTGATGCGGTTCGGCATCGGCGCGGCCGCCTGCCCGGTCACGACGTATTGCTGCATATGTTGGGCGGCGAGCAATACGCAGTTCTCGTAGAGCGCACTCTGCACCTCACGACCGACGCCGGTGACGTTGCGGTCGTTGAGCGCGGCGAGCACGCCAATGGCACCGAACATCCCGCCCATGATGTCGTTCACCGAACTGCCGGCACGCAGCGGTCTGCCAACAGGGCCAGTCATGTAGGCCAGGCCAGCCATCATCTGCACCACTTCATCCAGGGCCAGGCGATTGTCGTACGGACCATTGAGAAAGCCTTTATGCGTGGCATAAATGATGCGCGGGTTACGCTCACGAATCGCGGCGTAGCCGAAGCCGAGTTCCTGCATGCGGCCGGGTTTGAAGTTTTCGATGAACACGTCGGCGGTGTCGATGAGTTCCAGCACGGCGTCGCGCCCCTGGGGCGTGTTGACGTCGATGGCAATGCATTGTTTGTTGCGGTTGAACGTGCGAAAGAACCCGGCACCGGCCCCCAGCAGGCGGCGTGTGCCGTCGCCCCGGGTCGGCTCGATCTTGATCACCTCGGCACCGAGGTCACCCAGGATCATCCCGCAGGTCGGCCCCATCACCATATGAGAAATTTCGACGACACGAATGCCGTACAATGGAAGTCTGGACATCAGTGTTTTCCTCGATCGGACAGACTCAAGCGCGGTTGGCGACTGGCGAGTAATTGAGGGGCAGTCCGGCGCGGGCAATGCAGCCGTAAAGGGTTTCGTCGGGCAAGGCCGCGCGCAACACGTCCCGTGACGCGATCAGTGCGATCAGGTCGATACCAGTGTCGTAGCCCATGCTTTGCAGCATGAACACCAGGTCTTCGGTCACCGTGTTGCCGGACGCACCTGGAGCGAACGGGCAACCGCCCAGCCCGGCCAGGGAGGAATCGAGTTCGGTTACGCCTTGCTGCACGGCCACCAGGCTGTTGGCGAGCGCCAGCCCGCGAGTGTCGTGAAAGTGCGCAGCCCTGAGCTTGTCACCGGCAATGGCGCGCACCGCCTGCAGGGTGGTCGCCACCTGCCCGGGATTCGCGTAGCCGGTGGTGTCGCCGAGGCAAACCAGATCACAGCCGGCTTCCAGCACATGACGCGTCAATTCGCAGAGATCATTCAAAGGCACCTCGCCTTGACGAGTGCAGCCAAATGCAACGGACATCCCGGCGATGAGTTGAACGTTGTGCAAACCCATTTCGGCCCGCAGTTGGCACATACGCGCCAGCTCCTCGACCATTTCCAGCGGCGTGCGACGCACATTAGCCAGGCTGTGGGCCTCACTTACGGAAACCGGCGCAATGATGCGGTGGGCGCCGGATTCAAGTGCATCGCGACATCCACGCAGGTTCGGCGCAAGCACCGAGACGATCAGATCCGGATAACTCAAGGCGTGGGCCACGACTTCTTTGGCATCGGCCATTTGCGGCAGCAGTTTGGCGGGCACGAAAGATGCGACTTCCATATGGCGTACGCCAGCCGCATAGGCGGCATCGATCCATTGGCGTTTGGCGGTGGTCGGCATGATGACTTGAAGACTCTGCAAGCCGTCGCGCATGCCCACTTCGTTGATCGTTATTGTTGTCATGAAGTTCTCTCACAGGCTGAAGCACAGGTTCAGACTAGAGGGTCACACTCAGACCGAAAAGACGTTATTCACGCCCTGATCCATCGTCAACCACGATGGATCGACACCGGGTCAGATAACGGATTGTCGTGGTGGTGCACGCAGCAGCAGGTGATCCAACAGCCGGCGCGCAGAAAGCGGCAGCGCATCACGATCCCGCACACAAATCACAAACTCACCCAGGGCCCAATCGTCGGTCAGGGGGATGATCCGTAGGTCAAACAGTTGCGCATATCGCGCCACTGCTTCCAGCGGAAACACTGCCAGCCCCAGACCGAACTGAACCAGGCGGAACGCGGCATCGAATGACGACACATAGGATCGGAAGCACAGCTCCTTGCCATGTTTTTCCGCGTCTTCGCGCATGAAGGTGTTCAGTGTGGCGAAGGCGGACAGGCCCAGATGATCAAAGGCCAGTGTGTCTTCAAAGGCAATACGGGTACGGTCGGCCAAGGGATGACTGGCGCTGACCACCACGGCCAGGTGGTCTTGGCGATACGGCAAAAACTCGAGATCGCCCACGGCCATCGACCGCCGGAAAATGCCCAGATCGGCATTTCCTTCGGCTACGCCGCGGACCACATCGGGGCTGAAACGCTCTTCGATGTCGACCTGGATTCTGGGATTGTCCAACATGAAATCGGACAGTTCTTCCGGCAGGAACTCCATGATCGACGACACGTTCGCTAACACCCGGACATGTCCGCGAGCCCCTTCGGCGTACTCGCTGAGTTCGCTGTCCAGCTTTTCCATCGCACGCGTGAGTGAGCGTGCATGCCGCAGCAAGGCCTGCCCCGCCGGTGTGGGCTCAACCCCGCGCTTGCTGCGCTTGAGCAACGCTGTACCAAAGCGCGCCTCAATGTCGGACAGCCGTTTGCTGACCGCCGACGGGGCGAGGAATGCCCGCTCACTGGCCCGTGCGATGGTGCCTTCCTCGCAGACCAGAATGAACAGGTGCAAGGAGAAATGATCCAGATGCTGCATTTATGTCCCCCTCAAGCCGCAACCTGGCACGCGCCACATATGGTTATCGTTTTCGATTCCCTTGGGGGCGTCGTCGCTCCAGATGTGTGCAATGACCACCCTGCCCACCTGCTCCAGCATACGACCGGTCATAGGATTGTAAAGCTGCGTACAAACACGCACCGCTGGATGAACAAGTGATCTGCCGATCATGCTGGGTTTCATCGAGTCCGAGCGGTTCATGCCGCCGCCCCTACGAGCGAATTGGTCATACTGCGTAAAACCGCGCAACCTCTCAGCGGATAGGCAATCTTTTGACCGCCTAACGGTTTTAGCGTGATACACCTACGCCATTAACCTTACTTGCCGATAAAGATGTGAATCCCATTGGAGCTGACGATGCCCCATCGCACACCCAGACTTCTCCTCGCAGCAGCGACTGCCACGTTGGTCATGTCCGTCACGGCCGCGGTAGGTCCGTTTACCCTGTTCTGGACGAACGAAACGCGTAATGACCGCAACCTGGTAGAAAAGCAGTTGGACGGCATTCGCACGGTGCAAAGTTTGCTCGTGGATGCGGAAACAGGCGAACGCGGGTATGCATTAACGGGGATGGAGACATTTCTGCGGCCTTATTACGTCGCCACGTCGCAGCTTCCCGATGCGATCAAGCTGCTTCGTGAAAACTATCGAAACGATTCGTCCGCTGAAATTGCCAAGGTGGAGGACTTCATCGAGAAGTCCGCACTGAAGCTGGACCACTTGGAAATGGTGATCAAGCTGCGCAGCACCCAAGGTGCTGCTACGACGGTGGCCGAAATCGCCACGGGCAACGGCAAGCACCTCATGGACCAGGTCCGCGACCTGGGAGGCGAGCTGATTCAAGCAGAAGTCGAGGAAGTGGCTGTTCTGGACAACCGGCTTAACGCCAACTTGCGTTGGGCCGTCGCCGTTTCCATCGCCAGCTTCCTGCTTACGCTGGTGCTGGGCCGTTTCATTTACGTGTCCATGCGTCAGACCATAAAACGCCAGGCCGAATCGACGGCTAGCGCGCTTTCTTCAAGCACCCAACTGGGCAAAAGCCTGAAAAACCTTAAGCGGCGCAATACAGAAATAGGTTTGCTCGCAGAAATGGCTCGCCTGCTCCAGACCGAGATGAGCCAAGAGGAAACACTCCAGCTGGTCAGCACTTACTGCCAACAGTTACTGGACGGCAGTAGCGGAACGCTGTACCTGTACCGCAATTCGGCTGATGCTTTGCAACCCGCCGCAAGCTGGGGCCATGTCGAGGCTCAATCAGACGCTCTCATCGGCCCCAAAGACTGTTGGGCCATACGGCGAGGCCATGCCCATGTGGTTGAACATCGTCATGAGCTGCGCTGCGCCCACTACTCAGACAAATCGGAGTTCGACGATGGCGACATTCACTGGTGCCTGCCGCTGATAGCCTACGGAGAAACACTGGGGCTCTTGCATATCCAGCATGCTGGCGGGAATAGCGATAAGGAAATCAGCCGCCAGTTTGCGGAAGCTGCCGCGGAGCAAACGGCGCTAGCACTGGCGAACGGCAGGATGCGCCAGGTCCTGCAAGTCCAGTCGATTAAAGACCCGCTGACTGGCCTGTATAACCGTCGCTTCATGGAGGAAACGCTCAAGCGCGAACTCTCCAAAGCCACTCGAGATGCAGTGGACCTGAGCGTCATCATGCTCGATCTGGACAACTTCAAAAAACTGAACGACATCCATGGCCATTCTGCGGGTGACGCGGTGTTGCGAAGCACGGCATCCTTGATCATGAAGTCAATCAGAGCCACCGATGTCGCCTGCCGGTTCGGTGGAGAAGAGCTGATCGTCATATTGCCGGATTGCTCCATTGAAGACGCTCTCCTGCGAGCCGAATCCATCCGGGATTCGCTGGAAAGCATGAGCCCTACGGATGGAGTGCAGACGTTCAGCGTGACCGCATCCTTTGGCGTGGCCTCGACGACGCGTAACGGGACCGATCAAACCCTATTGCTGCAAGCAGCGGACGCCGCACTGTACAAGGCCAAGCGCGGGGGGAAAAACCGCGTAGCTTCGTAGTCGGTCATAGAGAAGGGAGAACGTAAGCAGCCTCAGAACAACAGGCAGCCAAGGGCGGGGCCTCTTTCTCCGATCGCCGTCGCAACGCCTGTATGACCTTGGACAAAACGGCCCTGACACCCTCCCAGCTCATCCGGAGCAACGTCAGCACCAAAACACCCGATGAAGTCACCGCGACGGTATGCTCCAGAGGGTGGAACACCTTCCCTTTCCCTCGCAGTTCGAAGGGTTCGATCTGAACCCATCGCCCATCGAAAAAAATATCAATTTAAAAACAATCACTTATATGAATCTTGAATTAACTCTTCGAAATATCTTGCGCGCAAACATTTTATGCAATAATTTTATCTCGATTGATTAGCGCGCAAACATTTATTGCGCACCACAACCACTTGGCAACCGCCCTTTCCTTCTCTACAGGTAGTCACTCATGAAAAAGCTTCTTTCTGGTCTGGCCCTCGTCACCGCTTTCGCAACCACTGGTTTTGCAAACGCTGCTGACGTCAAACCCACTGTGGTCTTGGTCCATGGCGCTTTCGCCGACTCGTCGAGCTGGAACGGCGTAGTCAAGATTCTGGAAAAAGACGGTTATCCGGTCATTGCGGCGGCGAACCCGCTACGTGGCGTCAGCAGTGATGCACAATCGGTGGCAAGCATCGTCAAGAACATCAAGACACCCGTGGTTCTGGTCGGCCACTCCTATGGCGGCGCGGTGATCAGCGAGGCGGCGTATGGCAATCAGAACGTGAAGGGCCTGGTGTATGTGGCGGCTTTCACCCCGGAAGCAGGCGAGACCGCGGCAGAGCTGTCTGGACGATTCCCGGGTGGCACCCTCGCCTCGGCCTTGTCGGCTCCGGTCGAGTTGGCCGATGGTGGCAAGGATCTCTACATCCAGCAGGATAAATTCCACGACCAGTTCGCAGCCGATGTGCCTGAGGCTGAAGCTCGCCTGATGGCGGCCGGCCAACGCCCCATCACCGTCGCCGCGCTGAACGAAGCCGCCACGGATCCTGCCTGGAAAACCATTCCGTCCTGGTTCGTGTATGGCGACAAGGATAAGAACATTCCTCCGCAGGCCATGGCGTTCATGGCGGAGCGTGCGCACGCCAAGCAAACCGTCGTGGTGAAAGGCGCCTCCCATGTGGTGATGCTTTCCAACCCGAAGGTGGTGGCTAACCTGATCGAAAAAGCCGCGCAATAAATGCAATTGGCAACACGAGGCCCGCGCATGCGGGCCTTTTGCCGTTGCCTAGGTCGCATTGAGCTTTTCGCCGCCCCCGTTAAGATGCTCATCGCCCGGAGAAAAAAGCCTCCAGTGCGCAAGCCAACTCGACCGGCGCCTCTTCGGCCATGTGATGACCACTGTCAATGCCGGCGCCAGTGACTTTCTGTTCTGCCCACGGCGCCCAAACCGCAAGCACATCGCCATAGAGGTCCTCCAGGTCATCCTGCAACGACCACATCACGTGGAGCGGGCATTGAAGCTTACGACCAGCCTGACGGTCTTCCTGGTCGTGCAGATGGTCCAGCTCGATTCCTGCGCGGTAATCACCGAGCATTCCAATCACGGTTTCGGGATCGTGAATCGCGGCCTGAAAGTCCTCATAATTTTCTCGCCCCATGGCCTCTGCGTCTCCCCCGTACCACGCTTCTGGATTCGCGAGAATGGCCCTTTCTGGCTTGTCAGGCTGGGCATAGAAAAACCAGTGCCACCATTTGGACGCGAACCGTGCCCCACATCGTTCAAGCGCTTCCAGGATGGGCACGCCATCCAAAACGGCCAACTTCAACACCCGTGACGGATGGTCTAGCGCTGTGCGAAAAGCAGCGTAACTGCCTCGGTCATGGCCCGCCAAATAGAACTTATCGAACCCAAGGCTCTCCATGAGCGCGACGCAGTCCCGGCCCTTTGCACGCTTCGAAAAAGCTTCGTAGTCATGAGGGTTCGTCGGCTTACTGGACCTGCCAAACCCTCTCAAGTCCGGGCAGACCACCGTAAAAGATCTGGCCAGCAGCGGTGCAACCTTATGCCAGGTGGTGTGGGTACGGGGGTGACCATGAAGCAACAATAACGGCGGGCCAGAGCCACCGTAACGAACGCGCAAAGTCGCCTCGGGCAAGCTGATCATTTCCAGCTGGAAACCTTCGAACATAATCACCCCGTAATGAGTGCTTTTCACTACACACAATAGATCAAGGTAGTCTTCGGGTACCGTTTACGCAGTTATCTCCGCGTTTCGTCCCAAGGGTGAGCCTGACTTTGCTGTCAGCCTGACACTCGCTAAGATCGCAGAAAGGCAAGAACAGACATGCAGAGGAGAATCACCCCATGACCTCGAACCTCGCAGATCTTTATAGCGACTACATCGCCTGCCTGAACGCACAGGCCTGGGAAAACCTGGGGCATTTCGTGCACCCGGATGTGGTTCACAACGCGAGACCATTAGGGTTGCACGGCTATCGAAGCATGCTGGAAGCGGATTATCGGGCCATCCCCGACTTGCGCTTTGCCATTGAATTCCTGGTGATCGACCCACCGAAGTTGGCGGCTCGCCTGGCCTTCAATTGCACGCCGGTCGGGGAATTCCTGGGCCTGGCGGTGAATGGGACACGCCTCTCCTTCGCCGAAAACGTCTTCTACGGGTTCGAGGACGGCAGGATCCGCGAGGTCTGGTCGGTGATCGACAAGGCAGCGATCGAAGCTCAGCTCCGATCAGCGTAGCGGATGCCTCAAGGCTGCAGGTTATCCAGGCCAGCTCTTCCCCATGGGTGACGGAGCAGAGCATTGACAAAGCCTTGACTAGAACTTATGGCATGGCTGGGTGGCTGAGCGATCAACCACCTCGCTTTCCCAAGCCCTAGAGCATCGGTGAGCTGCTCACCACCCGTAGCGCCAACCCCTCGAACGCATCCAGCGTAATGGTGAATTCGCCCTCGGGCGTAAGGTCGCCTTCGACCCGCTCATTGATGATGTCGACCACCGGCCCCGGTGCGATATTGGGCAAGTGCAGGGTTTCAGTGATCGGGGTCGAACCGAAGTTCAGCGCGGTGATTTGCGTACCTTTGCCAGCCGGCAGTTCGTGAACCATAATCAGCAGCCCCGGATGCTCGACGTCCGGAATCAGTATCTGGCGACTGGCGGCGATGTCGTAGGCACGGCGCGCAGCAAGGATCTTGCGCAACTGCGAGACGAACGAATCCGGATCTTTCAACTGGCTTGGCAAGCTGCCGTACAGGGTCTTCGGACGCGGCATCTGGCCGGCCGACAATGCCGCATCAGGGTTGAGGTCCACCAGATCGTAGGCACCGCGATGAATCCAACGGGTATCGCCGTCGCCCATCAGATGCTCGACCTGTTCGGCCGGCAACGGCAACGCGCCGACCAGATCCCAGCCAGACAATGCGAATACGCCGGGTTGCATCGCGTTATACATCACCAACAGCAGATGAACCTGGCGAATCTGCTGGATATCCGCCGTCGTAATGGCCTCGAGATCGCGAATTCCCAGCGCTGCAGTGATGATGCTCGCAGTGGTACAGGACACGCCGTTGGTGACGAATTTCAGGTTATAGGGCGCATGCTCGCCAGTGAGGCGCTCGTACATCTGCTCGCGGATGTGCTCGCGCAGGATGCTGCCGGGAAAGGTCTGGCCCTGATAGAGGTAAGTATCGTGCGCGTGCAGGGTCCAGAAGTGCACCAACTCCAGGGTCAATTCATCATGGTTCTGCAACGCATGAATCAGCGAACCCGGATCGATGCCGAGGGTGTGCATCTGCCGCAGCATCAAGCGCAGGAATTCGGCATCGCCCATCAGCAAGGCGTGCTGGTAGGCGGGTCGGGTGATGAAGTCGTAGGAAAGATCAGCCCCTCCGTGGGACATGGCGGCGATATCGTCTACGGTCAGGTTCAGTTCCTGGAAGCTGAAGCCGCCGGCCTTGCGAATCGCTCCAGCGAGCAACTGGTTTGCGGTGATCGATAGCGGATGGCTTTCGGACCAGGCGGTACCCTCGAGCTTGCGCTCGACGCCAAGAAATCCGTTGGCGTCCAGACGCAGGATTTTCGCCCCCGAGACATCGATGGCATGCAGCGCGTCCCCGATGATCATCTGCTGAGCGGCAAAGGTCGGGTCCAGCCAGTTCAGCGAAGGCTGCCCTTCCTTGAAGTAATGCAGATAGACCCAACGGCGCGGCTTGCCGTCAACGCCCATCACCACCGGGGTCGCACTCCAATCGGTTTCCTTGACGCCTGGTTCGAAGAAGATCACCCGTTGCAACTGTCCGACGATGTAATGCTTGTCCCGCAGCACGTCGACCTGCTGCGGGGTGAGGTTCTGCGCATCGCGCCCCTCGGCAATGTCGGGCAGCAGCGGCCAATCCTCCTCGCGGATTTCCACCATGTGGTAGAGGCCCGGATAATCTCCATACGCCATCTCGGCCAAACGAAAATCCGCACCTTTGCCGGTATGAGACGGGATGACATCCTCGATGACGACCGCATTGTGCGCGGCGGCCATTCGGGTCAACGCTTGCAATTGCGCCTCGGTGCCCAACTGCGGGTCGATGTCGAAACCGATGCGGTCGAAATTGCCGTCAATCGTAGGGGTGTAGTCACTGCCCGAAAGGCCACCGGACCTTTTCAAAGGGCCATTGTGGATGCCTTGGATACCGATTCTCGACAGCGCATGCCATAAGGTTTCATCCCCCAGCGCTTCAAGCACAGTGCCATTTTCGCGGGTAACGATGGAAGCCGGATACGCAGTGAACCACACCGAAGCCAATGCCGAGGCGTCGCGAGGCCGAGTATGCGCATAGGGCTGCTGCCACATCCGTCCCTGGCCCGAGTAGAGCTTGGCGCGCTTCCTCGCAGCATTGAGCATCGATTGTTCGACCAGCCAGTCGACATGATTTTTCTCAGCTGCCGTCATGGACACAATCACCTCCGTCATGAAAAACCGCAGTCGCCCCTCTCCAACCGAAGCGCCGCTCGTTTTCATAGGAGGCCACCACGCGACATTCGTTGCATCGAATCAGGAGAAAGCCTGCGAGGTGCAATCGGCCAGCTCTACTCAGTCCTTGACGGGCCTGATCTTGCCGCTGAAAACCCTGAATCCGTAGGTGTTGTAAAAGAGCGTCATTGGGATCAAGACGGCAAAGCCGATAAGCATGAATCGCTGACTGACCGGCCCCGAAGCAGCGTTCGACAGCGTAACGTCAGGCGGGACGATAAGCGGGTATAGCGTCGCGACCATAACAACAAATCCAATGACAAAGACCCCGATCGCACAGAACAATGGCAGGTAATGAAACTGCGTTCGGAACCCTGCAAAGAAGAGCATCGTCAGGGTCAACATTGAAACACTGGCAGGAATCAGGATTTCCGGCGTCGCCAGCCGAGTCGCGTATTGGCTGGCCAAGGTCGACGTCCACCCCACAAGAATCATCAGCAACACAATCGTCAGACATGAAAGTGCCTTTGCTTGCGCACGTACCTTTGATTGCAGTTCGTCTTCCGTCCGCCAATAAAGCCAACATGCTCCCAGCCACAGATACCCCACCACCAGGACCGCGCCGCAGAAAATGGGAAATGGGCCTGACCATTCCCAGCCCGTCCCGCTGAACTGACCATCCCGGGACGACACACCTTGAACCAATGTCCCCAATACTGCCCCCTGGCACATACCCGCTACCCATGATCCCAAGCCAAGCAGCAGGTCGATAATCCGCTTTAAGCCATGGCGAGTAGCTTCATCGCGAAACTCCAGCGCCATTGCGCGAACGATCAGGGCCATGAACATGATGATGAAGGGTATATAGAGCGCCGGCAGCAGAACTGCATATGCCTTGGGGAATAACGCGAGCAGCCCACCGCCACCCAGCACCAGCCAGGTCTCATTGGCATCCCAGATAGGCAAGATGGAAACCGCCATGGCGCGACGATGCCTGGCGCGCCGGGTCACACCCATCAGCATTCCAACGCCAAGGTCGGCGCCGTCAAGCAACGCGTAGCTGATCACCGAAAACGCGAGCGCTGCGGCTGACAGCAAAATGATCCAATCCCCGTCGGCCATCTACCCTCCCCACTATTTGCCGATTTCATCGGCAATCGTCGGCTGTGGCCCAGCTTCGCCTACTCCTGCGGGTTGGCGCAAAATACGCAGGAGAACCCATAGGCCGATTCCAAATACCACGAGATAAAAACCCAGGATGAGTAGGGTCGAGGTCAGGATTTGCTGGTGCGATATTCGGGAAACGCTTTCTGCCGTCCGCAACAGGCCCCAGACCGTAAATGGCTGCCGGCCTACTTCGGTGACTACCCAACCGCTTAGCATGGCCACGAATCCGGAGGGCGCCATCAAGACGCACCATTTCTGCAACCAGCGGGCATCATAGAGACGCGTTCTGCACCTGAGAATCAAGCTCGCGACGCCCAAGCCGAGCATCAAAACGCCCACCCCCACCATCACGCGAAAGGCCCAGAACACGACAGGAACCGGCGGGATATCCTGCGCGGCGAATTCATCCAGCGCCGCGATTGTGCCGCTCAGATCGTGACGCAGATACAGCGAGGCAACTCGAGGGATCGCCAACTCAAGATGATTGCGACGCTCCTCCATGTCGGGGATGGCAAACAAACGTAGCGGTTCCCCGGCGCCCTCTGGCGGGCGGGTCCAGGTCCCCTCCATAGCGGCCACTTTCTGCGGCTGAAACTTGAGGGTGTGCTCCCCATGAAGATCCCCTACGACGATCTGAACCGGTGCCAATACTGCCACTGCCCACAAAGCCATGGAAAACTGCACCCGCACATGTTCGCGGGTATGATCCCGTAGCAATTGCCAAGCAGATACTCCAGCGACAAATAGGGCCGTTCCTAACAGGGTGGCCAACATCATGTGGGTGAATCGATAGGAGAAAGACGGATTGAAAATGATCGCCCACCAGTCCTGCGCGATAAAACGGCCGTCAGGCCCAATCGCGTAACCGGCCGGCGTCTGCATCCAGGAGTTCGCCGACAAGATCCAAAACGCGCTGATCAGCGACCCCACCGCTACCGCAGATGTGGAAAAAAAGTGCAGACCTCGGCCGACCTTTTTCATGCCGAAGAGCATTATTCCCAAAAACCCCGCTTCCAGAAAAAAAGCCGCCATGACCTCATAAAACATCAGCGGCCCGATCACCTCCCCCGCCATAGAGGAAAGGCGTGACCAGTTAAGGCCAAACTGGTATTCCAGGATCAAGCCAGACGCCGTTCCAATTGCCACATTGAGCGCAAAGATTTTCAGCCAGTAGCGGTAGATGCACAGGTAGACCGGGTTTCTTCGCCATAGCCAGAGCGCCTCCAGCACCATCAGGAAATTAGCCATGCCAATGGTGAAGGCAGCCAGCACGATGTGAAAACCGATAGTGATCGCAAACTGGGCACGGGCGGCCAGCAGGGCTGCCTCAAAACTCTCCATGTATCGTCGGACTCCGGAACCTAAATGGCTTGATCCTCATCTGGTATGGCATTGTCCGCCTCCGACGCGCTTGGCTGCGCTCTGATCAGTACCACCGGAATGGATTTAGCAGCAGGGACCTTGCTCTGTTTCGCGTGGTGCCAGAGCGGAATCAACGGGTTTGACTCAGGATAATAGGAGGCTGCGCAGCCTTGCGGAATGTCATAAGCAACGATCTGAAAAGGACCAACCTCTCGCACGACCTGCGGCTCGACTGCCGTGCGCAACCGCACCCATTCGCCGGGTACATATCCCAAACGGACAATATCGCTTCTATTCATGAAAACGACGCTTCGAGTACCTTTAACGCCACGAAAACGATCGTTATAGCCATAGACAGTTGTGTTGAATTGATCGTTGCTGCGCAAGGTCATCAACTGCAGGACACTTCTACGATCAGGATCTACCTCATCGACATCGTCGTCTTCATCAAGATTAGACGGCGATACGAACTGCGCTTTACCGGAAGGCGTCGTCCATTTGCGCTGGCTCGCCCCCAGCGGACGGTGAAAGCCGCCTGGCTCCCACATGCGGGATTCCATGTCATGGAAAATGTCCGGGTATACCTCGCTGATGGCCAGGCGAATTGCGGCGTAATTTTGTCGCCATTGTTGCCAGGGTATTCGGGTCTCGCCGCCGAGAGTGGCTTGCGCGAGACTGGAAATAATGGACACCTCAGATAATAGCTGACCACTGGCGGGCTCGGCAGTACCCCGCCAGGCGCGAATACACCCCGTACTGTCTTCGGTGGTGTAGCTCTGCTCTACATTGTTTTGCCGGTCGATCTCGATTCGACCAAGGCAAGGTAGCAGCCAGGTATGCGTGCCAGGAACAAGATGGGTCCGGTTGAGTTTTGTGGCAACCTGCACGCTGACAGCCAAGGCTGACCATGCAGGCTCCATGCGATTGGTATCAGGGACCGCTCGCAAGAAATTGCCACCCAGTCCGATGAAGCCTTTGACGCTGCCATTCAATATTCCCTCGCAGGCATCTACAGTCGTCAGCCCTTTTTGTTCTGGAACCTTGAAGCCAAACAGCCGTTCAATTTTCTCCTTGGGCACTTTGGCCGGGTCTTCGGTAATACCGACCGTTCGTTGTCCCTGGACATTGGAGTGCCCCCTCACTGGGCAGATACCGGCCCCCGCTTTACCCATATTGCCGCGTAGCAGCAAAAGGTTTACCAGCATCTGCACGTTTTCAACACCTTGCCGATGCTGAGTCATGCCCATGCCGTAGACCACCATCACTTTTTCACTTCGTGCATAAACCGTCGCCGCAGCCTCCATGGCGGCTCTTCCAAGACCCGAGATCCGCTCAAGCTCTGCCCAGTCATGGCGTTCTACCTCGGCTTGAAACTCAGAAAATCCTTCGGTGTGCTGGGCAATGAACTCGTGGTCGAGCACCGTCTCGCCACCACTGTTGCTGGCGTGCTGTTCCATGTGGAAGAGGGCCTTGGCTATCCCCAAGACCGCTGCGGTGTCTCCGCCTATCTTGACTTGATGGTACTGGGTGCTGATTAACGTTGACTTAGGTCCAAGCATTTCGGCCGGTGATTGCGGATTGACAAAGCGCTCCAGCCCTCTCTCTCGGATAGGGTTAAACGTAATGATGGGGACTTTGCGCTTCCGGGCTTCCTGGAGCGGATGAAGCATTCGTGGACTATTACTTCCAACATTCTGGCCAAAGAAAAAAATGCAATCCGTGTGTTCAAAGTCAGCGAGCGTCACAGTGCCTACAGGTACACCGATACTTTGCTGCAACCCCACCGAGGTGCTCTCGTGACACATGTTCGAGCTATCCGGCAAATTGTTGGTGCCGTACGCGCGCGCGAAGAGCTGATACATGAAAGAAGCTTCAAGAGAGGCCCGACCGGAGGCATAGAACACCACCTCGTCCGGAGAAAGGCTGCGCAGACAATCACCGATTTCACCGAAGGCCTGCTCCCAGGTCGTCGTTACGTATCGGTCCGACTGCGGGTCATAACGCAGCGGGTGAGTAAGCCGACCCTGTTGTTCCAGGTCGTGATCGCTCCAGTTGCGCAACTCGGTCAAGGAATGTCGTTGAAAAAAGTCGGGGCCGGTGCGTAAGGACGTTAGTTCCCAGGCGGTTGCCTTGGCGCCATTTTCACAGAACTCCAGTGCATGGGGGTCGCCGGGCTTGGCCCAGGCGCAACTCACGCAGGCAAAACCGTGAGGCTTATTTTGCCTGAGTAAAGCTTTTGCCCCCTTAAATACAGCCTGTTCTCGCCATAGGATATTCAGGACCGAATGAGCAGAGCCCCACCCTCCCGAGGCGGATGTATACGGACGAAAACGAGCAGAGGGACGGATCAGTCGCATGGTGCACCTTTACGAACCCGAAGCCATAGCAATGTGTCTAAATGTTACGAGCTTACGGCTTTTGAAAGGTTCATGATTTCTCCATGGAGCGTTACCTCCCTCTGGACGTTCGCATCGGGACGAGGAGAAGCGGCAAACCTCGGCCTTTTGACCCCAAGGCATTCAAACAAAGGATGCTGAAGGTTTATGGCTGAATACCGCCTCAATCCCGCCGCCGAGTGTGCCCAAAAAACAATGCCCCGAAAAATCGGGGCATTGCTTCAAGCGTCACTGCCAGGTTTTTACGCGATGTGCAGCGCCCTTCCCTTGACCTCTGTCAGCGCATTGGCCAAAGCGACGTGGAAGAGTTCAACCAACACGTCGACTTCTTCAGGCTGGATAATCAACGGCGGCAGGAAACGCACAACGGCTCCATGGCGCCCGCCAAGCTCCAGAATGACACCCAGGCGCAGGCATTGACGCTGGATGGCCTGGGCCAGGGCCGTGTCCGCTGCCGGTACACGGTTATCGCTCGGCGTATCGCTGACGATCTCCACCCCCACCATCAATCCTCGGCCGCGGACCTGACCCAGGCACGCATAATCGCTTTGCAGCCGACGCAGATGCCCCATCAATCGTTGCCCCATGACCTCGGCGTGCCCAGGCAAGTCTTCGCCGATGATGTGGCGCAACGTTGCAGCCCCCGCCGCCATTGCCATCTGATTGCCGCGGAAAGTGCCGGCATGGGCGCCTGGTTTCCAGGTATCGAGTTCTTCGCGGTATACCATCACGGCCAGCGGCAGGCCGCCGCCGATGGCCTTCGAGAGCACGAGGATGTCCGGCTCGATATCCGCATGTTCGAATGCAAACAGTTTGCCGGTACGGCCCAGCCCGGTCTGTACTTCATCGATGATCAGCGCCACGCCAAACTTGCGCGTCAACTGGCGCAGGCCCTGGAGCCAACGGATCGGTGCCGGGATCACCCCACCCTCGCCCTGTACGATTTCGACCACCACGGCCGCGGGTGGCAAGACGCCCGATTCCGGGTCACTGAGCAGTTGTTCGATAAAATGCAGGCCTGCATCGATCCCGGCTTCGCCGCCAATGCCGAACGGGCAACGGTAGTCATAAGGGTATGGCAGGAACTGCACGTCAGCCATCAGCGAACCCAGGGCCTGTTTGGGCCCCAGGTTGCCCATCAGGCTCAATGTTCCCAGCGTCATGCCGTGATAGCCGCCAGAGAACGACAGGATCGGTTTGCGTCCGGTGGCCGTCCTGGCCAGTTTCAAGGCCGCCTCGATGCCGTCGGCACCAGTCGGACCGCAAAACTGGATGCGCGCATGACGGGCAAAATTTTCCGGCAGCGCGTTGAACAGGTCTTCGACGAAACGATCCTTGACCGGTGTCGTGAGATCCAGGGTATGCAAGGGCAAGCCCGAGTCGAGCGTTTGTCGCATGGCCGCAATGGCTACCGGGTGATTATGCCCCAACGCCAGAGTCCCCGCCCCCGCCAGGCAATCCATGAACAGTTGCCCCTGGGTGTCGCGGACATAGAGGCCATGGGCTTCCTGCAGCGCCAATGGAATACGCCGCGGGTAAGACCGGGCATTCGATTCACGGGCGGCCTGGCGTTGCAGATACGGGTTGGTATTCAGTTCACGCGGCGCTTGCTGACGAAACTGTTCCAGCGTGAAGGTTGCGCTGGAGGGTAGACGGGGCTGGACGCTTTCCATATTGAATCCCTGAGGTGAAGAAACTCTGTCGCGGGCGATCAGCCCTGTCCTTGTTCCTGCATGGCCTGGCGCAAGCTTAGCGGGCGCATATCGGTCCAGACCTTTTCGATATAGTCCAGGCACTCTTGCTTGCTGCCGCTCACGTCGAGCGTGCGCCAGCCGTTGGGCACACTTCGATAATCCGGCCAGATTGAGTACTGCTCTTGATCATTGACAACCACCAGAAAGCGCGTATCCGGACTGTCCAAACTCATTGCTTGCTCCTTGACGGGTATGACGGGAAGGATCCTACGATACAATACTAATGGTATCGATTCTCATTAATATCTCAAATTTTATGCTTGTTTCTCAAAATTTCATTTCGACGTCGAACAGTCGCATCGCGGCAATACCCTGTTTATACTTCGAGCCCTTCTGAACGATAACCTCTCTCAATTCGCGGTCCACGGATGAGTCGATGATCCCCAGCCTTGCCCCGCTGTTCACCGGTCCGCTCGCCGACCATGGTGAAAAGCTGCAACTGCGCAGCCATCCTCGTACGGACGTACCGGGAGACAGGTTCTTCCAGCCCGGGCATTTCAATGCGTTCGTCGATGACTTGCAGGCACGGTACAAAACCGATGAGCGCCTGGCCCTGGTCTCGCTGTGGTCCAAATGGTACTTCAGCACATTCCTGGCACCGGTGATGGCGGCCAATCTGCTCCAGCAATGCGATCTGCCGCTTGCCCTGGCCGACACGGGGATACAACTGGGCCATGACGCCAGGCCACAAGCGTTGCACCTGCCCCATGCGGGCCGCCCCTTGCCCCCCTGCACGGCCTTCGAACGATTCCATGCCCTGATCGAGGGCCACCTGGAGCCCGTCATCGAAACCCTGGTCAGTGCCTCCCGGGCGTCGCCCCGGTTGTTCTGGAGCAATGCCGGCAATACCTTCGAGTTCGTCACCAGCCGTATCGACCTTCACCCGCTGGCCAACGCAGACAGCACCGCACCGGCCAGAGAAATCCTGACCGGCCGCCTGCGCCCCAATGGTCAGCGCAATCCGTTGTTCGCCCCCGTGCATTATCAGGATGTCGGCGAAGACGAGCCGCAGCGCCTGAGGCGCATCTGCTGCATTCGCTACCGCCTTCCCGGCGTCGGCTATTGCAGCAGTTGCCCCCTCGATGAGTGCAAACGGCAGGAACAGCCCGCCTGATGGCAACGCTATTTCGCCAGTTGAAAGGGGTTTTCCGCCGTTCGGTCATAGTCCACGAGATGGCCGTAGTCGAGACGATAGACCCGGTCGGCGACATCGAAATAACGGTCGTCATGGGTGATTGCAATCACGGTCTTGCCGGCCGCCTTCAGCTCGGGTAGCAGTTCGTTGTAGAACACATGACGGAACACCGGATCCTGATCGGCCGCCCATTCGTCCAGCAGGAACACTTCCCGGCCTTCCATCATGAGCAGCAACAGCGCCAGGCGCTTGCGCTGGCCCTGGGACAGCGCCGTGGTGGACAGGCGCCCGGCCGCGAATTCAACTTTATGAGCCAGCCCCAGGCGGTCGAGATAGTGATCCACCCGCGCCTCGAGCCCTTCATGGTTGCCAGCCTCGCCCAGCACATCGGCGAACAGGTAGAAGTCGGCAAAAATGGCGGCGAAATGCTCGCGATGCCACTCACTGGTGCTGGCATCGAGTTCCACGCCATTGAGCGAAACCTGCCCCGAAGTGGGCACGTAGAGCCCTGTCAGCAGCTTGGCCAGGGTCGATTTACCGCTGCCATTGCCACCGACAATGAAAATCAACTCACCGCGACGAATCGACAGATCGATCGGCCCCAGCTCGAACGCGAACTCGTCACTCTGGCCCGGATAGCGATAGCGCACGTTTGACAGGCGCAACTCGCCGAAAGGTTGTGCCGCTTGCGCAGGCGTCGTGAACTGCACCGTCTCACCCAGCGCCAGGGCATCGATGGCTTGCAAGGCGACATGGCCGCGAATGACCGCGGGAATGGCGTCGAGGATCATCGAGATCGGCGTGCGCAGAAACATGATCGCCAGCACGTAGCCCACCACCACCTGTTGGCTGAGCAACCCTAGCCCCTGGCCGAGAAAGAACAGCGTGCCAATGAGCACGAACACCAGCAGTGTCGTCCAGTTCAGGTTCACCGCCCACAAAGTGTCGGCCCGTACCGACGCGTCCAACGAGGCCCGCGCGATGGGTTCGAGCCTGTGTTCATAGAGCAAGTGGCGGCGTTCCCGGCTCAGGCCCAACTCGCAACGGCCCTGGATGGCGGCCTCGAATTGTTCGGTCAGTTGATCATCCTGCCGTCGTACGGCCTGCATCAGGGTCTTGACCTTGCGTCCGAGCAATACATCAAGCCCTACTCCGAACGCGATCACCCCGAGGGTCAGAACGAAGAACGGCAGGCTCAGCCAGGCCATATAGGCCAGCCCTGCCAACAACAGCAGACCGTTGTACAAGGAGATCGGCAGCTGCTTGAACGCCGTGGCGACGGTGGTCACGTCCTTGGTCAGCGCGTTGTAGATACGCGGGCTGCCCAACCGTTCGATGCGTTCGAGTGCAGTGCCCAATACCTTGCCCACCAGCCGCAGGCGCAGCTGGTAGACCAGGCGATGGCCGATCTGCACCAGCAACCATTGCGAGATGACACCGCTGATGAACAACAGGATCAGCAAACCGCCGAACAGCACCAAGCCCCGGCCGATATCATCGAGACCGTGGTCCAGGCTGCGGTTGATGTAGCCGATCAGGCCGATGCTGGTGGCTGCACTCAAGGCGCTGCTCAGGATCGCCAGCAGAATGCGCCATCGAGCGTCATGCAGCAGTTCTTTCAATAGGATCATGAGGCCGACACCACCTTGGCAGAGGTTTCCAACAATAAAGGCAACAGGTTTTCGACCAAGCGCGGCTCCCCCAGTATCTCGTGATGGCCCACGTCCAGCGTCCACTGGCGAACAGCCTGCCGGGTATGCGCTTGCCACTGGGCGCGCAAGTCGGCATGGGCATTGCCGCGCCAGAGCCACAGCGGTACATCGACGGTGGGCAAGGCATATTCGTACAAACGCAGCTTGATTGCCCGATACTGCGCCAATAGTGCGAGCAAATCAGCATCGGCGGCTTCCCATTGCAGGTGCGCACGCACCTGGGCATCGTCGAGCAACCGGGCAACCCCCTCGGCGTAGTCAAGACCGGCCAGCAGCCCCGTCAAGCGCTCGCGCAGTGACTCGCCCATGGGCTGGGCGTGGCTGCGGCAATAGAAAGCGAAATCGGCAATCAACTGGCCCGCCTCATCGCCCTCGCCGGCCAGGCTGCGCTGTGCATCGTGGTCGAGTACTGCAAGCCCTTCGACGGTAAAGCCATTGGCTTGCAGATGGGGGATCAGCGCCAACGCCAGGCGCGACGCCAGGCTCCAGCCCAGCAACACCAACGGACGCTGTTTCAACTGGGCGGGGATGCTTGCCACGTATTGCTGCAACAACGCGTCCAGGTCGCCCTCACCCCAGCCATTTTCCAGGGCGGCCAAGCCAAAGACAGCGACTTTGCCGCTCAGATTGTCTACCAGCGGCTGATACGCCTGCAGGTGCCCTTGCGCGCCGTGCACCAGCAGCAAGGCCGGCGACTGTTCATCAGCGTCATGCAAGACTTTCCAAGGGCCACCGCTGTCGTCGTTGCCCAGGCCGTGGACCAGATCACGCACGGTATGCCGTTCGAACAGCAGGTTGGTAGGCAATTCGAGCGACAGCCGCTCGCGAATCAGCGATACCACTTTGATCGCCGCCAGCGAGTGCCCGCCAACGTTGAAGAAGTGGTCGGTCACCCCCAGGTCGTCAACGCCAAGCACCTCGCACCAGATGGCCAAGATGGCAGTTTCCAGCTCGCCGACAGGTGCCACGCGAGTGCTCTGCAAGCGTTGCCGGGCACGTTCGAGCAGGCTCTTGCGATCCAGCTTGCCATTGCTGTTGAGTGGCAGCGTCTTGAGCGCAAGGACAGCGCTGGGCAGCATGTAGTCCGGTAGCTGGCGAGCCAGGGCGGCGCACAGCTGTTCGGTGGTCTGCCCCCCAGTCTCGTCCCTGACCACGAAAGCCAGCAAGCGTGCATGATCGCCTTCGCCGTCCAGCAGGACAGCAGCCTGCAATACGCCTGGCTGAGCCAACAACGCCTGCTCGACTTCCGCCAGCTCCAGGCGAAACCCGCGGATTTTTACTTGCTGATCATTGCGTCCAAGCATGCGCAGTGCGCCATCGGCCTGGCGCAAGGCGAGATCACCGGTGCGATACAAACGGCTGCCACTGAGCGGATCGACACCAAAGGCACTGCCTCCGGCACCGCCCACATAGCCGCGCCCGACACTGGTGCCGCTGATGCAAAGCTCCCCGGCCTGGCCGGGTGGGACCGGTCGTTGCTGGTCATCGAGCAAGTGGATGCGGTTATCGCCCAAGACCTGATTCAAGGCGCTGCCACTCACGCCCTGGTCGATATCGATCGCCCGCCACAACACCCCTACGGTGGTCTCCGTCGGACCGTAATGGTTGTACAGGCGACAGGTGGGTTTCGCTTGGGCCAAACGGTTCAGCAGAGGCTCACCGATCGGCTCGCCGCCCAGCACCAGAACCCGGCGCGGAAGCACCGCCTGGGTCGCGTGTTCGCCCATCAGCGCTTCGAGGTGCGAAGGGACGATCTTGAGCACGTCCAACGGGTAGCGCTGAAGTGCTTCGGCAAACGCCCGGGCATCCGTCACGGTGGACTGCTCCAGCACATGCACGCAGCCGCCCTGCAACCAGGCAGGAAACAGCACGGTATTGCCAAGATCCGCCAGCAGCGAGGACACCAGGCCATAGTGCCCGGCCTCCGGCAACTGGAGCGCGCGAGTCACCTGCGTGACGTAGTGACGCAATTGACCTTGTTCGATCTGCACACCTTTAGGCTTGCCGCTGGTCCCGGAGGTATAGAGCACGTAGGCCAGGTCTTGCGCCGCGCCCTGCACCGGCGAATCGAACACCGGCCCGGTGCATGCCTGCGACCAGCACAGCGTGTTCACCGAGGTATCGGGCAACAGCCCCTCTGCGTGCAGCAACAACGCAGGTCGAGCATCATCGATGATGCCGGCCAGACGCAGGGGAGGCTGTTGAGGATCCAAGGGCAGATAGGCAGCACCGACCTTGAAGCAGGCCAGCATCGCGATCAGCATTTGCGCCCCACGCGGCAGGTACAGGCCGACCACTTGCTCACGGCCGATACCGGCCTGACGCAGGCTGCCGGCAACCCGATCGCTCAGGGCATCGAGTTCGGCGTAAGAAAATATTTGCTCCCCATAGCGCAGCGCTGGCCGGTCCGGTTGTGTCCGGGCGTGTTCGCGCACGGTGGCGACGATATCGAGATCCGGCACCTGGGCGGGACGGGGCGGCAACGCCGACAGTTCCTCGGGCAAATGGGCATCGACGCCTTGGATGGGAGCGTTGGGCGACTGCACCAAGTGTTCAAGCCAATGGGCGAAGCGCTTGAGCAACACCTGCACCTGGGCTTCACGGTACAGACCACAATCGTAGGCCAGTGCCAGCTCTGCGCTGCCCTGGGCATCGAGCGTCAGCTGCAATTGCAGCTCCACCGGTGTATCGAAGGACAGGACCTGCAAGCCATGCAGCGACGGTGCATGCACGACACGCAGCCCGGTCTGGAAACTGGCGCGCCACTCTGGCAGCAGCTGGGCCTGGCCGACATACTCCTGCCAGGCCACGGCGTTTTCCAGTTGCCGGGCCAATGGCCGCGCCAGGTTGACCAAGGTGCTGTGCTCGGACAACTGCACCATCATCGGCAGGGTCTGCTCGAACAGCCCGAAGGCGCCCGATAGCTCCTCGTAGTCATCACGAGGATCGTGCTGCAAACCCAACTGGCCGTGCTGCTGCCCATTGAGCCTGCCCAGCAATGCCCCCCAGGCAGCCAGGACCAGTGGCTCGACAGCCACACCTTCGCGCTCGGCCAGGGCCGTCAAGGCCACCGGCAGTGTCTGCGCAAGCGCTAGCCGGACAACGGCATGGCTGCCGCTGGCGATGCCATAGCGTTCGATCAGGCGCATGCCCGGCACTTCCTGCAGGGCTTGGTTGCGCCAGAACTGCGCGCCCTGCTCGGCATCTTCGTCCAGTTGCAGGCCATTGATCCATTCGACGTATTCACCGTACTGCATGGGGTCGGCGTCCAAGGTCGCGGCGCGACCCAGCAACTGCTCTTGCAACTGGATCAGGCTGCGCGTGTCCAGCGAATACACCGGGACCGCCAAGAGCAGCCAATCGTCGAGCAACCAGGCCAATACATCGGGTTGTTCGGCCAGGCAACATTGCTGGGCATCGCGCAGCCATGTTTGCTCATCGTGCCCGTCACCCGAGCGCCCCTGACGCCATTTCAGGCGCAGGTCGCCTGGCTCGACAACCCGTTGACGCAGGCCGGTGGCGCCGACCGGACGCTGGTAGCGCAGACGCAACGCCTGATGCTGCTGCAAGCCGTCACGCAGGCGCTGTTCGACGATGCCTCCGGGCACGCCCGCCAGCTGCATGCGAACCCAGCGCCAGGCGTGCGGATTGGCCTGGGCCAGTTGTTTTTGCTGGGGTGAAAGCGTGAGTCCAAGGTCCATCATGGTTTCCACTCTGCCTGTGTCTCTCCGGTCTGCGCCGGCGCAGCCATCACTTGGTCACGACCATAGATTTCCCCCATGGCCACGACGATTTTGCGCTCGCCTTCGAACGGGTCCCGGGCGTGTGCCGCCATCATGTTATCGAGCATGACCACATCCCCCTGTTGCCAATCGAAACGCACGGCACAACGGTCATAGGCCGTGTTGATGGCCTCGATGGCCTCGGGCTCGAGCTCGGAGCCGTCACCGTAGAACACCTGCCTGGGCATCGAGGCTTCACCGTCGCGTAGAAACTGCTCGCGCACATCGGCATCGAGAAAGGCCGGGTGATACAGCTGAATCTGATTGAAGAAGCTCTCCTCTCCCGTCAACGGGTGCAGGATGACCGCGGGACACACCTGCCGGGTGTGCAGATCGTTGGCGCCGCGCCACTGGAACTCGATATTGCTCTCACGGCAGATCCGTTCGACGTCGGCACGCTCCTGGGTCTGGAAGAAATGCTGCCAACTGACGTCCAGGCTGGCACTGAAATTACGCACGTACATCAGTTGTTTGCGTCGCAGGTTCGCTTGCAGCCAGGCCGGCAGTTCACGGTAGACCTGGCGGCTGTCGACAATCGGGGTCGCGCCACCGGACGTGGCGGGCGTCTGGCAGTAGAACCATTGCCGGCGCGGCCAGCGATGCTGATGAGCACTCTCGTTGTGAAACAGGATCATCCGATCCTTGGGATAGGGCGTGGACTTGTAGATGTTCTTGCCACCCTCCTCCTTCGGCAGGTCACCGTACTGACCATACAACTGAGGGCACAGAGCCTGGCAAAAAGCTTCGAAAGCCGCCGGCGTCGGCAGATCAAAGCCACGGAAGACAATGCCACCGTGTTCGAGCAGCCAGTTCTCGACCTTTTCACGGTTGGCTTCAGCCCAGATGGCCGGTGCCAGTTCGCGGTCGCGCAGTTGAATCGACAAGGGGAACTTCGAGCCTTCGCGCAGCGGTCGGGCTTCGAAGGGCTCACGGGTAACAGGCGACCCGCTCTGGCGCATCTTGCCCAATTTGCTCATTTTGCGTTGCAGCGGATTGTCCGTGGACATTGCGTCAGCTCCTCCTGGAGTCGGAATCAAGGTATCGATTGGGTTGTCTGGCGCCCCGAGGGCCAGGTCCAGCAGCGATTGGAAGGCATCACGCAAGCGTTCAACCGTGCCCCGGCGAAACAGGCTGGTGCGATACACCCAGCGCAGGCTGATCCCATCGCCGTCTTCGCTGGCGAACAGGGCCATGTCGAACTTGGAATGGTGCTGCTCGCCCGTCAGTGGCTCGACCTGCAAGTGGCCAAGTTGGCGTTGTTGCCGCGGCGTGTTGTCGAGCACGAACAACGTTTGCAACAGCGGATGCACATTCGCCACCCGTGGCAGTTCCAGGCATTCGACGACACGTTCGAACGGCGTGTCCTGCCAGGCGAACGCTTGCAGGCAAACCTCCCGGACCTGCTGCGCTTGCTCACGGAAACTCAACTCCGGTTGCAGGCGGATACGCAAGGCCAGCAGATTGACGAAGAAGCCGATCAGAGACTCCGTGGCAGGATGCTCGCGGTTGGCCACATCCGTACCGATGACCAGGTCACGTCCCTGGGTTTCGCGCTGCAGCACGGCGGCATAACAGGTCAGCAGCACCATGAACGGCGACGTTGCGCTGTCTTGCGCGAACGCCTTCAACCGGCCAACCGTGGCCGCCGGCAACTGAAAGTCCAAGGCCGCACCGGCGCCGTTGTCACGCTCCGGACGTGGGAAATCGAACGGCAGTGGCACTTGCGCGGGAATGCCGGCCAGGGCCTGTCGCCAGAAATCCAGGCCTTCACGCTGACGCCGCTGTACCGCCGCGGAACCTTGCCATACCGCGTAGTCGACGTATTGGATCGCCAGTTCGTCTTGTGGCGGCAGAACACCCGCGCTGTAGGCCTCGTAACCTTGGATCAGTTCATCGACCAGCACAGCGCCGGACCAGCCGTCGGAGGCAATGTGGTGCATGACCAGTTGCAGCACATGGTCCTGCTCACCGAGGCGGTACAGGACCGCCCGCAGCGGCGCCTCGCTGCCGAGGTCGAACGGTCGCAGCGCAATGTCGCGGGCATCGGCCGGCCACTGGGCCGCGCTCGATGCAATCACTTGCAACGCCACCGACAGGTGTCCGTGAATCCGCTGGTACAACTCGCCGCCGCGCTGGTGATACGTGGTGCGCAAGATGGCATGGCGTTCCACCAGCCGATGCAACGAGCGCTCCAGGGCGTGGCCGTCCAGCGGGCCGCGCAAGCGTACGGTGCTGCTCATGTTGAAGCTGCTGTCAGCCAGATCCAACTGTTGCATCAGCCAGACCCGCTGCTGCGCCGAGGACAAGGGTTGATCGATCTGTCGGTCGACATGAGGAATCTGCAACGAAGCCAGGTCCAGATGAGGCGCAAGACCTTCGATGCGCTGCGCCAGGTCCGCCAGCACCGGCGTTTCGAACAACCAGCGCAACGGCACTTCAAGGCCCTGTTCGCGCAAGCGCGCACGCACCTGGGCCGCCATCAGCGAATGCCCGCCCAACTGGAAAAAATGCCCGTCGGCAGGAATCTGCGACTGGTTCAACACCGCCGCCCAGACCTCGGCCAGCTGTGTCTCGCTGGCCGTCAGCGTACGCTGGACGACACCCGCACCGCTGACGTCCAACTGCACCTGTGGCAGTTGTTTGCGATCCACTTTGCCATTGGTATTGAGGGGCAACTGCTCCAGTGCCTGCAAATGCGTCGGTAACATGTAGGCCGGCAAACGCGCCTGCAAGTAGTTGCGGATCGTGGCTTCGTCAGGTGGGTTGTCGGAACTGGCGACCCAGAAGGCGGCCAGGTGCTCGCCTTGCACGGTCACGACCGCCTGCAGCAGCTCGGGGTGGCTGAGCAGCACGGCCTCGATCTCCCCCAGTTCGATGCGATAACCGCGCAATTTGATCTGATCATCGGTGCGACCGAGGTAATACAGCTGCCCATCGGGCTGCCAACGCGCCAGATCGCCCGTGCGGTACAACCGCCCGCCTTCGCGGCTGAACGGATCGGCAATGAAGCGTTCGGCGGTCAACCCCGGCTGCCCGGCATAACCGCGGGCCAGGCCGTCACCGGCGATATAAAGCTCACCCACACAGCCGGGCGGCACTTCGCACAGGTGCTCATCAAGGACATGGCAACGGGTGTTGAGCAGCGGCCGGCCAATCGGTGCGACGGGCGATTGCAGGGCATCGATCGGCGTCTGGGTGGACCACACCGTGGTTTCTGTCGGGCCGTAGACATTGACCAGGTGCGCCACGCATTGCCTGAGTTCAGTCGCCATCTCCGCCGCCAGCGCCTCACCCCCGGCCAGGGCCACACGCCCGGCCAGTGCCTGGCGATCGCCTTGCAACAGCATCGCCCAGGTGGCCGGCGTGGCCTGAATCAGATCCACGGCCTGGTGCTGGATCAGGCGCGCGAGCAACACGGGGTCCTGTCGTTCTTCATCGTCGGCCAGCACCACCGTGCCGCCGCGCACCAGCGGCAGGCACAGCTCCAGGCCGCAAATGTCGAAGGTCACGGTGGTCAGGGCCAGATAACGCTGCACATGTTCCAGTGGCAGCGCCTCTTCCATGGCCAGCAGGAAGTTGGCGAAACTGCCGCGACTGATCTGCACGCCCTTGGGCTGCCCGGTCGATCCCGAGGTGTAGAGCGTGTAAGCCAGCTGCTCAAGCGTCGTCGGCAAGGCCGGGGCTTGAGCGGAACACTGCGCCAATGGCAGGTCCGCCCACAAACAGCTACGCAGGTACCCGGGCAAATCTGCGGACCGCGTATCGCAGAGCAGCAATTGCGGCCGCGCCCGGGTGAGAATCTGCGCCTGGCGTGCCGGTGGGTGAGCCGGGTCGAGCGGCAGGTAGCCGGCACCGGCTTTCTGGATCCCCAACAGGCACACCAGCAGCCGTTCGTCTCGAGGCAGGCAGAAGGCGACCGTCGATTCCTGACCGATGCCCTGCGCCAGCAACCAGTGGGCCAGGCGGTTGGCCTGGGCATCCAGTTCGGCGTAGCTCAAGCGGCGATCGGCGCAGCACACCGCGATACGTTCAGGATGAACGGCAGCCTGTACTTCGAAGCGCGTGACGAAATCCGCTTCGCCACTCAAAAGCGAGGACGTGCCCGCCGTGGCCAGGCTGGCGACTGAACCCAGGGGCACTTCCAGCAAGCGCTGCTGAAGATCGACATTGACCAGGCTGGCGAGCAATCCCTGGTAATCCTCCGCCAGTCGTTGGCGGGTGCCAGGGCGCACCAACGCGGTGGCGTATTCGACGATCAGACCGGTGCGGGCGTCGGCCCCACGGCCTTGACTGAACACATTGAACGTCAGGTCGAACTTGGCACTCACCACACCATCGGGCAGCGCCAACGATTCCACGCTGATGCCGGGCAGGCTGAGGCTGCGCGCATCGCGGTGGTCAGCCTGATAGTTGAACATCGTCTGAAATATCGGCGTGCGGTCCAGGCTACGCTCGACATCCAGCATGTCCAACAATTGCTCGAACGGCAGCGCCTGATGGGCCAAGTCACCGGCCAATCGCCCGTTCAGGTCGTGGATAAAGGCTTGCAGGCTTTGCCGGGCATCGATCTGTACCCGGTGCGCCAACGTGTTGACGAACAAGCCGACCAATGCCTGGCTCTCGGCCGATTCGCGCCCTGCCACTGGCAAGCCAATGGCGAAGTCATTGCGCCCGCCATGACGCCAGAGCAGCAGTTGATAGGCGGCGAAATACAGCACGAAGGGCGTGACCCCCAATGCCCTGGCCCGGGCATCGATAGCCGCGCTCAACGGGCCAGGCAAGACAAATTCGCTACGGGCACCGGCGTACGCCTGCAGTGCCGGACGCGCGCAGTGGTCCGGCAACTCCAGCGGCTCGTTGCTCAGGCCTTGCAAGCGTTGTTGCCAATACGCCAGCAACTGGCTGCCCTGTGCGCCCTCCAGGTCGCGCCGCTGAGCTTCGATCAGCGGCAGCAACCCGGTGGTCGCGGGTGCGGCCTGGTCCTGGTAGATCAGCGCAAAATCCTCAACCAACAAGCCCATGGACCAGCCGTCCACGGCAATGTGGTGCACATTGAAGAGCAACCGGTAGTCACCCGGCGCCACACAAAACAAGTCGATTGCCAGCAACGGTCCCTGGACCAGATCGAAAACGCGCTGGGCGGCCGTGGCGATGGCCGCGGCCTGCTGCGACTCATCCAGGTCATGGAGGTCATGCGCGTTGAAGATCGCACAGGCCGTCTCATCCAGGCGCTGCCAGACCTGCCCTTGTGCTTCAAAGAATCGGCAGCGCAAGGCGTCATGGCGCGCGACCAGGGTCTGGCAAGTGCGTTGCAGTCGAGGCACATCCACGTCACCACGCAAGGCCAGCAATTGCGTCACGTTGTAGGCCGTTGCAGTCGGATCGAGCTGTTGCATGAACCACACCCGTTGCTGGGCGTGGGACAGGGCACGCGGCGACGCCAAGGCTTCGGTTGCCGGCGGTGGTGCGACTGGTGACACTGAGCAGGTCAGTACCCCGGCCAGTTGCCGGGCGGTGGGGTTTTCCAGCAGTTGCCGGGGCATCAGGCGCAGTTCGGCCTGACGCAGGCGCGCGATCAATTGCAGGCTGAGGATCGAATCCCCGCCCTCGGCAAAGAAGTCAGCGTCCGGCCCCAGGCCGGGCTGCCCAAGCAGTTCGCGAAAGGCCGTGAGGACGGTCAGCAACACGGGGTCCAACCGCCCATCGATGCACAGGGCCATGGCCGCCAGGGTGGGATGTTGCAGGACATCGCGCGGTTGTAGCTTGAGCCCTTCGCGCGAAGCCAGGCCGATCAATTGCAGGCTCAGAATCGAATCGCCGCCGAGGGCAAAGAAATCATCTTCGCGCCCGACCTGGGTGCAGCCGAGGATCTGGCACCACAACTGCGCCAGGCGCTGTTCCGTGGCGCCACTGGGTGGCCGAGCGGAGACAGCGGACGACGCTTGCTCAGCCGGTTCAGGCAATGCACGTCGATCCAGCTTGCCATTGGCCGTCAGCGGCAACGCGTCCAGCACCGACCAATGGCTGGGCACCATGTGCTCCGGCAATTGACGCCTGGCCTCGGCTTGCAGGCTCTCCAGAACTTCGGCTGCCAAGGACGGACTGAGGTACGCCACCAGTTGCGTGCGCCCCTTCACTTCACAGGCCAGTACCACCCCTTCGCGAACCTGAGGCTGAGCATTGAGCCAGGCGCTGACTTCGCCCGGCTCAACGCGAAAACCACGGATCTTGACTTGGTCGTCCTGACGCCCCAGGAACACCAGCCGCCCCTGGCGATCCAGGCGAACCCTGTCACCGCTGCGATAGAAGCGTTGTCCTTGGGGTGTGGAACCGAAAACCTGGGCGGTCAGCTCCGGTTGACCGAGATAGCCCTGGGCGACCTGAGGACCACCGATCAGCAACTCACCGGCGACACCCAGCGGCACGGAGACCTCGTTGCCGTCGACGATACGCAGCTGGCAGTCCGATAACGGCTGGCCCAAGGGCAGATACAGCCCCGAGTCCAGCGAGTCGGGCGCAAGGATTTCGCCACAAATCACCCCCACCGTGGTTTCCGAAGGCCCGTAGTGGTTGAAGATGCGCAGTTGCGGCGCCAATTCGCGAACCCGTGCGAACAAGGTGGGGTCGAAACCCTCACCGCCCAGGATCAACAGATCCCTGGGCAAGACCCGTCGGGCATCGTCCAGGGCCAACAGACCGCGCAAGTGCGAAGGCGCAATCTTCAGGCAGTCCACGGGATGGTCATCAAGAAAGTCAGCCCAGCCGGGCGGATCGAAGGTCAACGACGCAGGCGGCAGGAGCAACGGATCGCCGGCGCTCAGCGCAGCGAACACGCACGTCAGCCCCAGGTCTGCGGCCACGGTCGCCAACGTCGCCCAGCGGCTGCCCGGCTTCGCTTGCAGGCGTTGACCCACCGCGCTCGCGTAATGCGCCAGGTTGCCGTGAGTGATCAGGACGCCTTTGGGCTGGCCGGTAGAACCCGAGGTGTAAATGAGGTAGGCCGGCAGGTGTGACTGGCTGAGGCTCTCACCCGGCCCCTCGGTGGCCACGGCGGACAAGTCGGCGGCGCTGAGCACCAGGCGCGCCATGTGGACGCCGGTTTCAGGGGCATCGGCCAATGTCACCCACAGGCTCGCGCCACTGTCCTGCAAGAGCTGCGCAAGTCGCTGTGGCGGCTGTGCCGGGTCGAGAAACAGACAGACCGCTCCACGCTGCCAACACGCCAGCGTCGCCAGCAGTTGTTCCGCGCAACGCGGCATGCACAGCGCAACCACCTGCCCCGGCCCAACGCCCTGCCCTGCCAACCGCGAAGCCAACGCGCGGCTTGCGGCACCGAGGCTGGCATAGTCGACGCTTCCCTCGACGCTGCACAAGGCCGCAGCGGTCGGCGTGTGCGCTGCCCAATGAAGCACCTGCTGGTCCAATGGCAAGGGGATCGCGCCCAACGCGGGCCCCCACACCTCGCTCGGCGGCGAAGCCAACTGAAGCTCGGCCAGACGGCACTGGGGATGACTCGACGCCTCTTGGAAAATCGCCAACAAGTCGTCCAGCATCTGCTCGACCGTCGCCGCCTCGAACACTTCATCGCTGTATTCCATCTCACAACGCAGGCCCGAATCAGCGCTACGCACCAGGCGCAGCGTGAGGTCGAAACGTGCATGACGCTGTGGCGGATCAAGGACTTCAACCGCGACCCCCGGCAATTTCAGCGTGCGGCTCTCGGGCAAGTCCACCTGGACGAACATGACCTGAAACAGCGGACTCGAACGTGGGCGCTCGATATTTTCGAGCACCTTTTCAAACGGCAGTAACTGATGATCGAAGGCCGCGGCGACGGTGTCGCGGGTGCGCAGCAGCGCGGTGGCGAAGTCCGGGTTGTCGTGCAGGCGCTGACGGATCACCAGGGTATTGAGCAGCGGGCCGATCAACGGCACCAGCTCTGGACGATCGCGTTGAGCGGCCGAAGTGCCCAGGCACAGGTCGGTCTCGCCGCTGTAGCGCGACAGCAGGCAACTGAAAGCCGTCAGGCCGTAAATGTACAGCGTCACCCCATGGTTACGAATAGCCGCCTCGACCGCTGTCGCCAGTTGCGGCGACAGCGTCCGGGCAAGCACCGCGCCGCTGTGGCGGCGTTGAGCTGGCGCCGGACGTGGACGGTCCAGAGGCAATGCCAGCGGCGCTGGCGCATCGGCCAGCTGTGCGCACCAGAAATCGATGTGCTGTCGGCAGCTTTCGCTGTCCAGCCAGTCCTGTTCCCAAGCGGCATAGTCGGCGTATTGGATGCTCAGTTCGGGTTGCCGGGCAGGCTCATCCACTGCCAGCGCCCGGTAAGCCTCGGCCAGTTCAAGGGTCAGTTGTTGAGCCGACCAGGCATCGTAGGCCACATGGTGAATGGTGAAGAACAACCAGGTCGATTGTTCCTGCGCATCGCTGAACGCCTGCCAGCGCCAAGGCGCCGACTGGCTGAGGTCAAAGGGTTCGGCCAGTTGCCGGGCGTACTCATCGGCGCACCACTGCTCATATTCGCAAGCCGCCAGGGCCAGCGGTTCGACGCTGGGCCGTGGTACTTGTTGCGCCTCGCAATGAGACTGCAACTGTCCTTGCGCGTCGGTCGTGTAACGGGTACGCAATATCTGGTGGCGGTCGGTCAACTGTTGCATGGCCTGCTGCAAACGTTCGCCATCGAGGCGGCCGTCGAAACGCAGTACCGAGCACAAGTTGTAAAGCGCACGACTGCTCAGCGCCTCCGCCGACAGGAAACGCCGCTGTGCCTGGGCCAACGGCAAGCGCCCATCTTCGGCGAGCATGGCGGGAACGATCGGCAGGCGCCAGCTATCGATGCCCTTCTCGGCCAGGCGCTGGCGAAAGATCTTTTTCTTGTCCGCGGGCAAGGAAGCCAGCCGCTGCGCAATCTCCAGGAAAGCTTGTTGCGTCATCGCACTCATCCTTACTCTTCCATCTCTGATAACAGGCGCTGCATTTCGTCCAGGGCCTGGTCGGTCGTGGGCCCTTGGGGTTTCTCGATCTGCTCGGCGAGATCGGCAATCGTCGGGTTGTGGAACAGGCTGCGCAGCTCGATCCTGATCCCGAAACGACTCTCGACCTGGGTCATCAAGCGCATCGCCAACAACGAATGCCCGCCCAGTTCGAAGAAGCTGTTGAACACCCCCACTTGCGGCAATTCGAGCAGGTCCTGCCAGATTTCGGCCAGTTGCTGCTCCAGCTCGGTGCGCGGCGCCACCCCCTGTACCGTGACTGGCTGCGGCGCTGGCAAAGCCTTGCGGTCGATCTTGCCGTTGGCATTGAGGGCCAGGCGCTGCTGCGTGATGAAACCCGCCGGAATCATATAGCCTGGCAACAGGCCTTCCAGGTACCGACGCAGTTCTGCCTGGTCAACGGCGCTCGGTGCTTGCAGCCAGGCGAACAGGCTTTGGCTGCGCGGCTCGATCATCACCACCGCCTCCTCCACCCCCGGGTAACGACGCAACAACGATTCGATCTCGCCGGGCTCGATGCGGAACCCGCGCACCTTGACCTGGAAATCGCTGCGACCGACATAGGCCAGTCGACCGTCATCGCGCCGGCGTACCAGGTCGCCAGTGCGATACATGCGGCTGCCAGGCTCGCTGGCATAGGGGTCGGGCAGGTAGACCGCTGCCGTGGTCGCGGCGGCATGCTGATAACCACGGGTCACCCCGGCGCCGGCGATATACAGTTCGCCGGTGGTGCCCAGCGGAACCGGACGCAGCCTTTCATCGAGCACATAGCAGCGGGTATTGAGCAGTGGCGAGCCAATGTCGGCCACACCGGACGGCACCTCTTGCAGCGCCTGGGTGGTCGACCAGACGGTGGTTTCGGTCGGGCCATAGGCGTTGATCAACACCACGCCCCGACTGCGCAGCTCGGTCACCAGCTCAGCGGGAACCGCCTCACCACCGATCAGCCCGCGCACCGGCGGCCAGTCGGCCTGGGCGGTTTCCAACAGGATCTGCCAGCCGGCGGGAGTCGCCTGGAACACGGTCGCGCGGCGCAGCAAGGCAAACAGTTGGTAACCATCGACGACCTGCTCGCGACGAGCCAACAGTATGGCCGCGCCATTGACCAGCGGCAGGAACAGCTCCGGCTTGCACATATCGAACGCGTAGGTGGTGCTGGCCAGCCAGACATCCGCGGTGCCAAGGGGTAATTGCCGATCGAGACCGGCCAACAGGTTGCTCAGGTTCTCCCGTGTGACCTGCACGCCTTTCGGGGTGCCGGTCGAGCCCGAGGTGTAGATCACATAGGCGCGTTGCGCGGGGTGGACCGCCTGCACCGGGTTGTCAGAACTGCACGCCTCCAGCGACAACTGATCGAGCCAGATAGTGTCGACGCTGCCCAACACATCGCCACACAGGCTTTCGCTGAGCACCAGGGCCGGACGTGCATGCTCGATGATGAAGCGCAGGCGATCCGCCGGGTGCTGTGGGTCCAGCGGCAGGTACGCCGCACCGGCTTTGTGAATGGCCAGCAGGGTTGGCAGCAACCAAGGGCCGCGCGTCAGGCACACCGCAACCAGGTCATCCGTGCCGACGCCGCGTGTGCGCAACCAATGGGCCAGGCGATTAGTGAGGGCGTTGAGCTGGGCATAGCTCAGTTGCTGATCCTGACAGTCGAGCGCCAACGCCTGGGGCGTCAGCGCCACTTGACGTTCGAAACGGGCAATCAGGTCCGCTTCGCGGGGCAAGGTCTCGGCCGTCTGGTTCCAGGGGCGCAGGGCCAGGGCATGATCGGTATTGGCCAGGTCGATGTCCCAGAGGCGCGCCTGGGCATTTTCCAGCATGCCTTCGAGCAGGTACAGGTATCCGTCTGCATAGCGTTGGGCCGTCCGGGCCAGGAACAGGTCGGTGTTGTATTCGAGCACGCATTGCCAGTCATCACCGTATTGCTCGATGTGCAGGCCGATATCCACCAGGGCGCTGTCGCTTTCCACAGCCAGCCGCTGCGCCGACAAGCCGGCGAAACGGTCCTCGCCCTTCGCGGTATCGCGCTGGATCAGGTTGAACAACGCCTGGAACAGCGGGGTGTGGCTGAGGTCGCGGCGCACATTCAACGCTTCCACCAAGCGTTCGAACGGCACGTCCGCATGCTGCTGGGCAGCCAGGTGAGTGGCTTGCAGCTGCTGCCAGAACTGTTCGACCGGCTGCTGGGCGTCGATGTGGCTGCGCAACACTTGGGTGGTCGCGAAGTAGCCGATCAGGTGATCGGTGTGGGCCTGGTGGCGATGGGCGACTGGCAGGCCGATCCAGATTTCACGTTGGCCCGAGTGCCTGGCCAGGAGGATTTTCCAAGCGGCCAGCAACGGCGCGAACGCGGTCAGCCCATGGTGTTGCGCAGTTTCGCGCAGACGCCTGACCAATGGTGCCGGCAGGCTGAAGCGCAGACGCTGGCCGTTGTAACCTTGCTCGGCGGGCCGTGGCTTGTCAGTCGGCAGGTTCAGCACCGGCGGCTCCCCTTCCAGGGTCTGCCGCCAGTATTCAAGCTGCGCTTCGATACGCGCCTGCCCGGCCGGGCTTTGCCAACTGGCTGCGATGTCCGAGAACTGCAGCGGCAGTGACGGCAGGCAAGGGCTGCGCTCTTCCAGCAGGGCCTGGTAAATCAGCTGCAGTTCGTCGAAGAAAACTTCCAGCGAACGGGCATCGGCAATGATGTGGTGCAAGGTGACCTGCAGCACGCTCAGGTTCTGGCCCTGATACACACGAACCCGCCACAACGGTGGCGCCGTCAGGTCAAAGGGACGTTGTGCTTCCTGACTCAGTTTCAGCGCGAAGACGGGCGAATGTTCGTCTGTTTCCAGGGCCTCGAAGCTCAACGGCACGGTCGAGTGTGCTTCGACAGACTGCCGCGCCCCATCGGCCGTGTCGCTGAACACCGTCCGCAGACTGTGCTGGCGGATGCTCAGTTGGGTCAGCGCCTGCTCCAGCAACGCCGGTTGCAGGTGACCTTCCAGCCGCAAGGCGAGAGACAAGTGATAAGCCTGGGTATCCCCCTGCAGGCGATCGAGGAACCACAAGCGCTGCTGAGTGAAATGCAGCGGTGCCAGGGGTTCCTGGAAAGGACGCAGGATGCCCTCGGCTTCAACGTCCTTGGCCGCCACCTGCGCCGCAAAATCGCGCAGGACAGGCTGCTCGAACAGCGTGCGCAAGGGCAGGCGCCGGCTATGCTGCTCGGCAATCCGTGCCACCAGACGCGCCGCCAGCAACGAATGACCGCCCAGGGCGAAGAAGTTGTCGTGCGCACCGATGTCGGTGCATCCCAGCAGCTCCTCCCAGAGTCTGGCCACTTCCTGCTCCCATTCGCTCGACAACGTGCCGCGCTGGCCGTCGCGTTGTTGCGGCGCCGGCAATGCCTTGCGGTCTACCTTGCCGCTCGGGCTTAGCGGCAGGGTGTCCAGGCGAACGAACTGGCTCGGCAACATGTAGTCCGGCAATTGCGCGCCGAGTGCCTTGCGCAGCACTGTTTCATCCAGCGCATCGCCGGCGTAGTAACCCACCAGGCTCGCTGTTTCACCGCTGCCCAGCAGCACGACCGCCGCTTCGCGGACCCCGGGAATACGGGCCAGCAGCGCTTCGATTTCACCCAGTTCAATCCGGAAACCGCGCAGCTTGACCTGGAAGTCCAGACGTCCCAGGTAGTCCAGACTGCCATGGCTGTTGCGGCGGACCCGGTCGCCGGTGCGGTACATACGCGCACCGGGTACGAACGGATCCGGCAGGAAAGCCGCCGCGGTCAGTCGTGGCGCGGCGAAGTAACCCCGACCGAGGTTGGCCCCGGCCAGGTACAGTTCACCGGGCACCCCAGCGGCCACCGGCTGCAAATCGGCATCGAGGACATACGCGGCGGTATTGGCCACCGGACGCCCGATCGGCACCTCCACGCCCCCTTCATCGCCGCTGCGCACTTCAAAGGTGCTGTAGACCGTCGCTTCTGTCGGCCCGTAACCGTTGATGACCCTGGCGCCCCGGCCCTCCATGGCTTCGGCCAGTGCGCATGGCAAGGCCTCTCCGCCGGAAACGGCCCGCACGCCTTGCCAACTGCGCGAGGTATGCGCCACCAGCATCCGCCAGGTCGCTGGCGTGGCCTGCATGACCGTCGGCTGCCCGGCCATCAGCAGTTGATCGATCGCTTGCGGATCACGCGCCTGCTCACGATCGGCCAACAGGATGCTGGCGCCCTTTGCCAACGGCAGCAGCAACTCGACAATGGCAATATCGAAGGTCGCGGTGGTCAAGGCCAGGACCCGGTCCCGGGCCGTCATTGGCAGGGCCTGCTCCACCGCGAGCATCAGATTCATCAGGTTGCCACGGCTGATCGCCACACCCTTGGGCTGCCCGGTGGAACCGGAGGTATACAACACGTAAGCGAGCTGATCCGCCGTCGATACCGGCGCCTTGTAGCGATCGGTCGCGCTCGCGGCATCGATGTCCAGCAACGCCACGCCGCTGTTCCACTGCGCCAACACCGCCAGGCTCGCGGCAGTTCCCAGGCACAGCTTGGGTCGCGCCGCTTCAAGGATGTAACGGCCACGTTCCGGCGGCGTGTCTTCGGCCAATGGCACGTAGGCGGCACCGGCCTTGAGAATCGCCAGCATCGCCATGGGCAAGCGGGCCTCACGGGGCAGACTGAGGGCCACTCGATCTTCGATGCCAACGCCATGGGCCTGCAAGGTTGCCGCCAGTTGTTCGGCAGCCCGGTCCAACTGGGCGTAGCTCAGGCGCTCATCACCAGCCAGCACGGCCAGCGCTTCGGGTTGACGGGCTACCTGGAGCGCAAAGGCCTGGAGAATATCCTGATGGCCCGTGACGCCAGGGCCCTCGATGCGGGCCGGGGAGGTTTCGCTCGATTGCCACGCCAGCTCACCCAAGGCTCGCCCCGGCTGCTCCAGCAGCGCATCGAGCAAGGCCAGATACTGCTCGGCCATCGCTTGGGCGGTCTGTTCGCGGAACAGGTCGCTGCTGTATTGAAGGCTCAGGCTGATGCCGTGTTCGCTGTCACGCACGTCCAGATGCAGGTCACACAAGGCGCTGTCCGGACGGTTGTCCAACGGCTCGGCGATCACATCGGTCAGTTCGAAACGCTCCAGGGCATTGCCCGGGAAGTAGTTGAACATGGCCTGGAACAGCGGGTTGTAGCTCACCTGCCGAACCACGCCGAGCTGCTCGATCAAGTAGTCGAACGGCAAATCCTGATGGGATTGAACCGACACGGACAACGCTTGCAGTTCGCTCATCAGTTGCAGCAGGCTGCGTTCACCCGACAGCTTCTTGCGATACACCAGCGTGTTGACGAAGCAACCGACCAGGGGCTGCAGTACCCCATGGTGCCGGTTGGCCACGGGAACGCCGACCAGAATGTCGTCTGCGCCGCCGCGGCTGCGCAACAGCAGCTGGAACGCGGCCAGCATCGGGATGAAGTTGCTCCAGCCGTGACGAGCACTGAAGGCGCGCAAGCGTGCCGCCAAGGCGTCGGGCAGGCGCCGTTCAACACGCCCACCGGCCTGGCTCGCCTGGGCAGGACGAGGGAAATCGGCCGCCAGCTCCAGCACCGGCAACTCGCCAGCCAACTGCTCGCGCCAGAAGGCCAGTTCCTGCTCGCACGCCTTGCTGTTCATCCATTGGTGTTGCCAGAGCGCGTAGTCGGCGTACTGCATCGACGGGGCCGGCAGCGCTGTCGACCGCCCTTGCCGCAGGTCGCGGTACTGCTTGCACACCGCATCGATGATCAGCTGCAACGACCAGCCATCGGCCACGATGTGATGGCAGTTCAACGACAGGACAAAAGCATCCGGTGCCAGGCGATAGAGTCTGGCGCGCAGCAACGGAGCCGTTTCCAGCACGAACGGTGTCATTGCATCCTGCCGCAGCAAATCGTGCAGTACCTCTTCGCTCGGCACGTCGATCAACGGCAAATCGAGCTCGGTGCGGGCCAGGATCATCTGGCTCGGCCCTTGAGCTTCGTTGATGAAACCGGTGCGCAACACTTCATGCTGATCGACCACAGCCTGCAACGCGGCCTGCAGGTCGGCGATGTGCAACTGGCCGGTCAAGCGAACGGCGCCCGCCAGGTTATAGGCGGGGCTGTGGGGATCCAGTTGTTGCAGGAACCAAAGCCGTTGCTGGGCAAACGACAGCGGCAGCGTCTCAGGACGCGGTAACAGCGTTGGCGCTGCCTTCACGGTGCCGGCCTGGTTTTCCAGCCAATCGGCCATGGCGGCGATGGTCGGGCGCTCGAACACCACGCGCAGCGGCACATCCTTGCCCGTGAGCTTGCCGATCAGGCCAATCAGTTGCGTGGCCAGCAGCGAGTGACCGCCCAGCTCGAAAAAGTTGTCTTCGACCCCGACCTGGCCGAGCCCCAGCACGCTTTGCCACGCCTCGACCATCCGGCCTTGCAACTCGCTGCTCGGCGCAACGTAGCGGGCCTGGCTCTGGGCGGCGAAATCCGGTGCGGGCAAGGATTTGCGATCGATCTTGCCGTTGCCATTGAGGGGAAAACGCTCCAGGAACACAAATGCCCCCGGCGTCATGTAGGGCGGAAGGTTGCCCAGGACATGCTCGCGCAAGGCCTCGATGCTCGCTTGTGAATCCCCCACCACATACGCCACCAGCACCTTGGAACGTTGCTGATCATCACGGGCGACGACCACCGCTTCCCGGACGCCGGGGTAACGGCTCAGGCAGGCTTCGATTTCGTCCAGTTCGATGCGGTGTCCACGGATCTTGACCTGATGGTCGGTCCGGCCCACGTATTCAAGGTCGCCATTGGGCAGGAAGCGCGCCAGGTCTCCCGTGCGATAGAGACGGGAACCATCGTTGGCGATCGGGTCCGGCAGGAACACCGCCGCCGTGCGCGCCGGGTCTGCCATGTAGCCGCGGCCGACGCCGACGCCGGCAACGAAAATCTCCCCCACCGCGCCGGCCGGTATGGGTTGCAGGTCGGCATCGAGCAGGTACAAGCGGTTGTTCAGCGTGGCGCGACCGATGGGCACGTTGATGCGCTGTTCCGGCAACCGTTCGAGCAATGGATGGAAGGCGACATCATCGGAGCATTCCGCTGGCCCGTAGGCGTTCATCAACGGGATGGCGGGATAGCGGTCGAACCAGCGACGCGCCAAGGCCGGTGGCAGAGCCTCGCCGGTGGCCAGCACCCAGCGCAGGCGCGAACGCTCGAGCCCTGCGTCGAGCAGGCTCTGCATCAACGATGGCACGGCTTCGAGGATACTGATGCCGTGCCGTTCAATGGCCGACGCCAGCGCATCGGGATCCTGCACGATGCAATCGCCGAGAATCACGGTGCGTGCCCCCAGCACCAGACCGGCAAGGGTCTGCCAGACGGAAATGTCGAAGCATTGCGGCGCGGTCTGGGCAATGACATCGGTCGCATCGAGCCCCAGCCCCGGCAGTTTGCCAAGGATGTTGTTGAGCATGCCGGCGTGCGCCACCATGGCCCCCTTGGGGGTGCCGGTGGAACCGGAGGTGAAGATGCAATAGGCCAACGAACGGTCGTGAACCGGGAGGTTCAGGTCTTCATCGCTATAACGGCTCAATACCGCAGGATCATAGCGTACGGACTTGGGACGCTGTTCGAGCAGGTCCACCGCCTCCATCGCCAACTCACCCTGCCCCGCACTGTGCACCAGCAACGGCGTTCGGCTCTGGCGCAGGACCTGGGCCAGCCGCTGAGGCGGGTTGCGCGGGTCAAGGGGTAGCCAACCGGCACCGGCCTTGAGGGTGGCGACGATCATCACGACCAGGTCCAGGCCACGCTCGTCGAACACCGCGATCAAGTCGTCGGCGCTGACACCTTGGGCGCGCAGATGCCGGGCCAGACGGTTGGCGGCGCGGTTCAACTGATCGAAGGTCAGGCTGTTCTCGCCGTGCACCATGGCGATGCGCTCGGGCGTCTGGCGAACCTGTTGCTGCAATCGCTCGATGTACAAGGGTTGCAGCAGCTGTTCGTCGGCTGCCAGGCCGCCACCGGCCCAGACCTGATGCTGGTGCGCGATTTCACGCTCGTCGAGCATCGCCAAGTGGTGCAACGGTGTCTCTGGATTGCTGTGCAGGGCGGCGCCGATGTTCAGCAGCAACGTGCGGAAGTGGCGCAACATCTGCTCGATTTCTTCGCGCAGGAACCAGTCGGTCTGGTAGGTCAATTGCAAATGCAGGCGTTCACCCGGAACGATCACCACCGTGATGGGATAGTTGGTGTGGGTGCGGTTGGCCATGTCGCTGATCAGGTAGTCCAGTTGCCCTTGACGCAAGTCGGCGGCAATGGGCGCGTTCTCGAACACGAACAAACTCTGGAACAGGTCCTGGCGCTGCACTTCGCTCCAGCGCTGGATGTCGGCCAGGGACACACTTTCGTGTTCGCGCAGGCTCAGGTTCTCGGTCTGCAAGGCCTTCAGCCATGGGGCCAGCGCGTCATCCGGGCGCCAGGTCCAACGCAGCGGCAGGCTGTTGATGAACAGACCGACGATGTTTTCCATGCCTTGCAGGTGAACCGGCCGACCGGCCACCGTAATACCGAACACCAGGTCGCGATCGCCGCTGTAACGCGCCAGCAGCAAGGCCCAGGCCCCTTGCACCAGGGTGTTCAAGGTGATGCCGTGTTGGGCTGCCGCGTTTTGCAGTGCCCGGGTCTGCTCAAGCTCCAGATGTTCGACACAGTCTTCAACGGGCTCCGCAGCCCCCTGGATCCGGCCGACA
The DNA here is from genome assembly GCF_900111955.1 of Pseudomonas sp. NFIX10. Taxonomy (NCBI): domain Bacteria; kingdom Pseudomonadati; phylum Pseudomonadota; class Gammaproteobacteria; order Pseudomonadales; family Pseudomonadaceae; genus Pseudomonas; species Pseudomonas sp. NFIX10. The sequence continues at coordinate 96,735 of NZ_FOKH01000009.1, forward strand.
TGACCGAAGCCAAACTCGTTGGGGGTGTCGAACCCCGCCAGGCGCTGTTGCCAGAACGCCTGATGGTCCTCCGGCTTCTGGGTTTCCAACCAGCGAATGAAATCGCGGTACGGGCGCGGCGCCGGCAGGTTCAGGCGGCGACCTTCCTGAGCGGCCCGGTAGCCGTTGAGGAAGTCCATCATGATGATCGAGAAGCACCAGGCGTCCATCAGGATGTGGTGATAGCTGCGCACGAACTGGTAAGTGTCGGGCGCCAGCTTGTACAGCCTGACCCGCATCAGGGGCGCCTTGGTGAAATCCAGTCCTTGGGCCCGTTCTTCACTGAGCAAGGCCTCCAGGCGTTCCTGTTGCTCGCCTTCGCCTAGATGCGACCAGTCTTCATAGGTAATCGGCAGTTCGACCTGTTTGTGCACGACCTGCATCGGGCGCTTCTGCTGCTTCCAGACAAAGGAGGTGCGCAGCAGCTCATGGCGCTCCACCACCTGCGCCCAGGCCTGACGGAAAGCCGCCAGATCGAGGTTCGGCATGACCATGACATGACGGTATTGCAACAGGTACATACCCTTGCCCGGGTGCAGCAGGCTGTGGAACAGCAGTCCCTGCTGCATGGGAGCCAGCGGATAAATCGCTTCGATGTTGCGCGAAAGTGCTTTGACCTTGTCGTTCATGCTGACGGTATCCGAACCTGTATGTATGGGGACGCAGGGTTAATCACTGCTCGAGTTGTTCGAGCAGCCCCAGGAATTCATCGTCGGACAAGCCGGAGTCAGCGAAGTCCGAAGCCGTGGCGCGACCCACCGTGGGCGCCAGGCAGTGCTCCAGCAAGGCAGCGATGCGCTGCTGGAACTGCCGGGCCAATTCGCCGACCAACGCGGGCTCGTGGATCTGCGGGTCATAGCGCCATTCGATGTGCAGCCGCCCTTCGTTCACCAGCGCGGTGACATCCAGCAGGTGCGTGCGGCGGGTGCTGTCAGCGCGCATGCCTGGGCAGATCGGCCGGGCCAATCGCCACAGGCTGGAGGCTTCGAGCCACTGGTCAACGCGCCCCAGGTAGTTGAAGGTCAACAGCGAGGCCGCTCCCAGGCCGTTGGCCGGGTCGAGGCGCAGCAGTCCATAACCCAGGCCTTGTTCAGGTAGGCGGCGCAGGGCCTCCTTGGCCGCGATGATCGAGTGCTCAGGGTCCCATGAGGTGTCGATGGCCAACGGATAGCGGCTGGTGTGCCAACCGATCGAACGGGACAGATCGGGACCTTGCTCCCAGCCGCTGCGACCGTGGCTTTCCAGTTCCAGGGTGACGCGTTCGCGTACCTGCCACTGTCCAATGGTCCCGGCCAGGGCTGCCACCAACAGGTCCTGGACTTGAGTGCCGTAGGCCGCGTGGCAATCGCCCAACAACAACTGGGTCTGCTCGACCGACAGTTGCGCCTCCAGCGTCCGGCTCTCACCGTACACACTGACCTGTTCAGGCACGCTGCCCTCAGCGGCCAGTTGGTCGCGCCAGTAATCCACCTGGGCCAGCACCTCAGGTTCACCACGGTGGCGCTGCAAAGCCTCGCTCCACACATGGAAACCTGCCGTGACGGCGGGCAACACCACGTCCGGTTGCACATACAGGCTTTCCAGCTCGTGCAGCAGAACCTGCCAGGACACCGCATCGACCAACAGGTGATGGGCCGTGCAGAGCAACTCCCGGCTTTGAGTGAAATACACCCAGCGGATCAAGGGTGCCTGGGCCAGGTTCCAGCCTTGCTGCGAACGTTGCAACAGGGTTTCGGTCAAGGGGGCTTCCTCCACCCGGAACAGCGCGTTGACCTGGTCCTGGGAAAAGCCTTGATAGCGTTGCTGCCAACCTTGCGAGGACGCTTCAAAGGTCAGGCGCAGGCTGGCATGACGTTCCAGCAACACGGCCAGGGCCTGGGTAAACCGTTCCTGATCCAGTGGCTCGTCCAGGGCCAGTAACAATGACTGGTTCCAGTGTTCGGCCAGGTTCTGTCGTTGGGCAAAAAACCAATCCTGGATGGGCGTCAAGGCAAACGCCGTGGTGGGCTCGGGCGCGTCGCTGGCGGGCCGCTCATTCGCCGCGCCAAGGTCCACCGCCTGCTCGGCCCAACCACGCACGGTGGGAGATTCGAAGATCTGTTTGGGCTTGAGCTGCAGGCCCTGCTGTTTGGCCCGTGCGATGATCTGCAAACTCAGAATCGAGTCGCCGCCGACCGCGAAGAAATTGTCATCGACTCGCAGGTCCGGGTTATTGAGAATCTCCCGGGCGATGTCGAGCAGGCGCCGTTCGACGCTGCGCTGTGGGGTCTGCACCACACGGGCCAAGGCCCGCACATTTTGCTCGGCGAACAGTTGCTTGGGTGTCATCAGAATCTGTTGCTGACGCGCCAGGGCGATGATTTGCAGGCCGAGAATGGAATCGCCGCCCAAGGCGAAGAAGTTGTCATCGGGCCCCACCTCGGGGTTGCCAAGCATCGTCCGCCAGATGTCCAGCAACGCGGCTTCCACGGCGCTCAAGGGCTGCTCGTTCGACTGCCCTGCCCCATGGGATGGCGCCGTCGCGTGCTCAGCCAGGCGCAACAACGCCTGACGATCGACCTTGCCGTTGGGCAACAAGGCAAAGGCGTCGAGACAATGCCATTGCGCCGGTTGCATGTAATCCGGCAATTGCAGTTGCAAGGCGGCCTGGATATCGGCCAGCGCGGCCGGCGACGCAACCAGGAAGGCGACCAGCCGATTGCCCGACAACGGTGCGGGGCAGTTCAGCACCCTGACGTCGTTGACCTGCGGCATGGCGCGCAATTGTGCCGCGACCTCGGCGGGTTCCACCCGATAGCCCCTGATCTTGACCTGCTCATCGAGGCGACCGAGAAACTCCATCTGTCCCTGGTGATTGAGCCGTACCCGGTCACCGCTGCGATAACCGTGCTCACCAAAGCGTGCGTGGTCGGCGTCGCTGGCACTGAGATAACCCAGCGCCACCGTCGCCCCCTGGATGTACAGTTCGCCGCTGACGCCTGTTGGCAACAGGGCACCGTCAGGGCCGCGCACGCTGACCTGGACATTGGCCAGTGGCCGTCCCAACGGTGCTGCGCCACTGGCATCGACCTCATGGGTCAACACCCCGACAGTGGTTTCGCTGGGGCCATAGTGGTTGACGATGCGCAAATCGGCTTTCAATGCGCGCAAGCGTGTCACCAGGTCGTGACTCAGGGCTTCGCCACCGACGACCAGGCATCGCCGTGGCAACAACCGCTGCGGGTCCTTGGCGATCAACAAGGCGTTGAGGTGCGACGGCACGATTTTCAGCAGATCAACGGGTTGGCGCGCCAGTACGGCAGCCAGTTCTTCGGCATCGAAGGCCAAGTCCTCGGCCAGCAGGCGCAGACAGCGGCCGCTCAGCAGTGCGCCAAACAGGGCGGTATGCCCCAGGTCCGTCGCACAACTGGCCAGGCTGGCCAGGCTCGCATCGGCCGGCAGGTCCAGGCGTTCAAGGCAGCCGGTCACGTAATGAATCAGGTTGCCCTGGCTGACTTTCACGCCCTTGGGCCGGCCACTGGAGCCTGAGGTGTACACCACGTAAGCCGCAAGATCGGCCGCCAGGGGCGCGCGCAAAGGTGATTCGCTGAACAAGGGTGCAGGCGGCAACGCCAACCACCGGACCTGCTCGGGCAGCCATTCGGGACGCTCGCCCTCACTGATCCATACCTTGGGCATGGCGTCCTGACAGATGTCCTGCAAACGTGACGACGGCCACTGCGGATCCAGCGCCAGGTAGGTCGCGCCACACTGCCACGTGGCGAGCATGTGCATCACCAGCTCACGACTGCGCGGCAGGCACAAGGCGATGCGCTCGCCGGCAAGGCTCGAGCTCTCCTGCAAACGTTCGCCACGGGCGACCACTGCACGTCCCAGTTCGGCATAGCTGAGCGAACCCTGCTCATCCTGAAGGGCAATCGACTGGGGCTTGAGCCCACACTGTTGAGTGAACGCCTGCCAGGCGTTGCTCACGGCAACCGGCACATCCTCCCCTTTCAGGAAGGACTGCTGCTCGGGCGCCAACCAATCGAGTTCGGCAAACGGCACCTGGGGCTGCTCAATCGCCGCAAGGGCCAGGGCGACGAACTGGTCCCGATAGCGTTCGATCGTTTCATGGCGATACAACGCCTTGCTGTAACGCCACCGGCAAAGAAATCCTTCTTCTTCGTCGATGATCACCATGTTCAATTCGTGGGCCGCGCCTCGCTGCTCCGAGAGCAAGCGGTCGACGTATTGCTCGAACGGCGCAATGCGTTCCTTGTTCAGCGTGAACATGTGCTGGAACAGCGGCGCCCTGCCCGCTTGCCGCGGTAGGTCCAACTGCTTGACCAGGCGCGAGAACGGATAATGGCGGTGTTGCAGGGCCTGCTTGACGGTGGCATCTACCTGCCTTGCCCACTCGCCGCTGGACAGATCCCGACGTAGCCGGCAGCGGATGGGCAGCGGGTTGACCAGGTACCCCGGCAGGTTGACGTGTTCGCGCCGCAAGCGCCAACCACTGGGCGTTCCCAGGACAAAGTCGTCCTGGCCCGAGAGTACCCCGAGAAATTGCTGGAACAGCGAGAACCACAGCACATACGGCGTCACCCCCCATTCCCGGGCGACGGCGCGAAACCGTGCCGTCGTGGACGGGTCGAAGCGGACCGACAACTCCCCACCCTTGAATGCCTGGGTGCTGCCATAGGGGAAATCCGTGGGTAGCTCCAGGGCCGGGGCTTCGGCCAACTGTGCCTGCCACCACGCCAGTTCTACCGGCTCGGCCGCTTCGCTACGAATATGCAAGTCACTGCAGTAGTCGCGATAGGCGTCGGGATTCACGGCGGGCAACGGCTGATCGTGGATCAGCGCGAACAGCTCATTGAGCACGATGTAGAACGTGGCCAGATCCGCCGCGATGTGATGGATCACCAGCAGCACGGTGTGCTCGACATGGCCGTCACGTGCGTTGCTCAACAGGACGACCCGGCTGACGTCGCCGTCTTCCAACCTGAAGGGACGATCGGCCGACTCAGTGATACGTTGCTGCAACGTCTGCGCATCCGCGTCTTGCAATGCCACACACTGCAACGGCTGGACATGCTCGCGATGCCCCCACTGCAGCAATTCACCGTTGCGCTCGGCGTAGGGCGTGCACAACAACGGATAGCGCCTTTGCACCGTCGTCCAGGCGTCTTGCAGGCGCTCGGGCAGGTCTTGGGGAGCCAAGCGTGGCTTGATCCGTCCGGCATAGGCAATGTTGTAGGCGCAGCTGTCAGGCTCCAGGCGCTGAAGAAACCAAAGGGCCTGTTCGTTATCCGTCAGTGGCCGGGCGTCGAAATAGTCAGGGTGCCGTTGCAACCATTGCAGCACTTCGGCGTTGCGTGCGTGGAGCTGGGCACTGAGCTCCTCATCCAGCGCGCCTGGCGATCCGTGGGTAACGATTACGCCACCTTCGGCTATCGATAGGCGAACTCCACGCAACCAGCAGCGATGCATCAGGCGATCGAGCATTTGATGTCCTTCATTGTGCTTGTTCGAAACAGGCCGCCCATTGCGGCGGCTTTTTGAAAGGCGGGGGCGATCAGCTTGCCGAGGCAGGCTCCGCCATGGCGACCACGACCTTGCGCGTCCCCTGGAAGGTGGACCGACCGTGAGCGACCAGCATGTTGTCGAGCATCAACACATCACCCGCCTGCCAGGGAAAGGTCACCTGACAGCGCTGGAGCACTTCGCGGATGTGCTCCAGCGCTTGCAGTTCAATCGGCGAGCCGTCGCCATAAAACACGTTACGCGGCACGCCTTGCTCCCCGACGATGGAGATCAAGGTCTCGCGTACCGGCGCTGCAAGATTGGAGATATGGAACAGATGCGCTTGATTGAACCATACCCAATCCCCGGTCACCGGGTGCTGGGCCACGGCCTGGCAGACCTGGCGAGTGGAAAGCTCACCGTCGTCCTTCCACTGGAATTCGATGTTGCTGGCGCGGCAGAAGCGCTCGACCTGCGAACGGTCCTCGGTGCTGAAAGCCTGTTGCCAGGGCAAGTCCAGGCCATTGCCATAATTGCGCACATACATCAGGCGCTTCTCGGCAAAGCGCTGACGGATAGCGGGGTCGATTTGTCGGTAAACAAGGCGGCTATCGGCAATGGGTGTTTCACCGCCGACCGGCGAGGCCTGCACACAATGAAACCAGATCTTCATCGGCCAATTCAGCGAATAGGACTGCTCGTTGTGCAGGGGGATAACCTGATGGGCCGGGTACTCGGTGGAGGTGTATACCCGGTTGTTGAGCTTGGTGCGCGGGGTGGAGGCATAGTCGTAGGTCAGCAGCTCATGACCGAAGCTGCGGGCAAACGCCTCGAAGTCCGCTTCACCCTTGAACGCGAAACCACGGAACAAGATACCACCGGCACGAGGCAACTCTGATTCCACTGCCTGCAGGATCTGCGCTCGGCTGGCTTGCCAGGCATCGCCGACAATCGGAGCCTGGAATATGAACGGCAGGTTCTGCTCGTTGCCCGGTGCATCATCCATGGATTGAACCTGTGCACGCACCAAACCGCTTTCCATAAAAGCCCTCCCGCCATTCCAATCAGCGTATTTTTCGAGAGCACAAACTAATACAAACGACTAACAACCGCAATAGAGAATCATTGTCATTAATGTCGTTTGTATCGCAAATGATTCGTTCATTTGCCTTGCAGCACGCTCTCCCGCTCAGCGATATGGGACATCAGCAAATAGGCAGAACCCAGCAGACCTTGCATCGTATCGGCATAGCGGCTGCGGTTGAGGTACAGGAACTGGCGGTTCTTCACTGCAAACAGATTCTGCCACTGGGGAGACTGGCGAAACGCCGCTGTGCTGGCCTCCGAGTCGAGCAGTTCTTCATAGGTATCGATAATGAAATCACTGTCGAAGTCGCCGATTCGTTCCAGGCTGTAAGGCACGTTCTGCCGCGCCTCGCGGTACGCGGCGACACGCCCCAGGCCAAAATCGGCAATGACGTCGTCCATGCCGCCGCGACCGATCAGTTGAAAGCCATCGCTGTAGACTTCCAACGTCGTGACGGTAATGCGTGAAGGATCTTTCACACGCTTCTTGAACTCACTGACGACCCATTGATACTCGTTGAGCATCTCTTCATAGCGCTGCTGCTTGCCAACCAGCTCGGCGAGCTCCTTGGCGTAGGTCTTGATGTCGCTTTCCCGGGCAGGCAACAGCACGACCGGGGCGATCTTGCTGAGCTTTTCCTTGATGTCGGCGTGATACGACAATCCCACGATCAAGTCAGGCTTCAAGGCCGCGATAGCCTCCAGGTCGGGCGATTGGTGCGAGCCGATGTACTGGATACCCGACACATTGAATCGCTCCTGCGTTCCGCGAAACAGCACATCCGAGAACAGCTTCTTTCTTCCCGTCGAACCACAAGGCTTGACCCCCAGCTCGAGCAATTGGGTCGTCAGACTGAAGTCATGCAAAGACACGATGCAGTGCGGGGCTACGGGAACCTCGACTCGACCAAAACTGTTCTCGAATATTTTGGTTTCAGCGGCGCTGGCCTGTGCAGCCAGCAATGCCAACGGCACGCACAGCATGCCGGCCACACCTCGAAAAAAAACCTTCACCCGTTCCCGCACGCGTTTACCTCCAGACAATTCAATGAACGTCGCCGTGTTTTCAGCGACTGCGCTGACGCGCCAACAAAACAATCAGATAAGGCGCGCCGATGATTGCGACAACCAGCCCCGCAGGCAACTGCAAAGGCGGGAAAAGCCCCCTCCCCAGGGTGTCGCCGGCCAGCACCAACAGTGCGCCCACCAACGCCGACAAGGGGATCAACGCGCCGTGACGGTCACCGGCCATTTGTCGCGCCAGGTGGGGCGCCACCAGCCCGACAAAGGTCATGGTGCCCACATTGGCCACCGCGGCCGCCGTCAACATGACACTGCACAGCAGCAAGGAAATCATGACCCCTGTGACATTCAGACCACGGCTGAGGGCGACTTTTTCGCCCAACTGCAACAGGTTCAACTGGCGATGACAAAACAGCAACGGCCCTCCCGCCAGCACCAGCCAAACGCCCAGGCTATGGACCTGGGCCCAGCCGGCCCGATGCAGACTGCCGCCAAGCCACATCAGGGCCGACTCTACCTGATCGATGTTGCCGTACGTGATCAGCAGATCGGCCACCGCGCTGAGCATGGCGGTAAGCCCCACGCCCACCAGGATCAGGCGCAACGGCGAGATACCCTGGCGCCAGGACAGCAGCGCGACGAAGAAAGCCACCGCCAACCCGCCGGCGAGCGCCGCCAATGGGTAGAACTCCAGGGGAAGCAGCGTCGGCCAGAGCACGATGATCAACAGCATGGTGACACTCGCGCCCGACTCCACGCCCACCAGGCCCGGCGCTGCCAGGGGGTTACGAGTCAACGACTGCATCAACAGACCGGCCAGGGACATGGCGGCGCCAGCCAGGATCGCCAGCAAGACACGGGGCAACCGCAGCTCCCAGAGCAGATTGCGCGTCGTCGAACTGACCTGCTCAGGTGCCAGCAACGCTTGCCATGCCTGGGCAACGTCCAATGAATAACTGCCGACGGTCAATGCATACGAGGCTAATGCAATAACGGCAGCCATCAGCACCAGCACCGAGATCAAGTCGATTGGTCGAGCCACCCAGGGCAGCAACGGATAGGTCCGGGGCAAGGTCAATCCAGCTCGCATCATCGGACCTTCCTCAAGACCAGCACGACAAAAATGGGGCCGCCGATCAGAGCGGTCACGATGCCGGTGTTGAGCTCGAATGGGCGCACCACGGTCCTTGCCGCGATATCCGCCAGAATCAGCAGCAACGCCCCCAGCAGAGGGGCTGCCAATAACAGGCGGCGGTAGTCATCGCCAAACAATAACCGCGCCGCATGCGGCACCACCAGGCCGACGAACCCAATGGGCCCGGCCAAGGCCACTGCGCCCCCGGACAGCAGCACCACCGAGGCCAGGCCGAGCACACGCATCTTCAACAGGTTGACACCCATGCCGGCCGCCGCCTGAGGCCCCAGGCGATGGGCATTCAAAGCGCGGACGTTCACCAGGCACAGGCACATGCCCAGCAGGACGTAGGGCCAGACCCAGGCCTGCATCGAGCCCCCGGTCACGCCGATGGAGCCGGTCAGCCAGCGACGCAGACTGTCGAGCCCTTGCTGATCGAGCAGCAGCAGGATCGAGGTGATCGCACTGAACAGCGCCGCGATCATCGCCCCGGACAATGTCAGTCGAATCGGGTTGTGCCCCCGCCCCGCCAACATCAGGACACCTATGGAGGCCACCAATGCGCCCGCGAACGCGAACAAGGGAATCATCGACATATCGTTGCCCGGCACTACCAGCAAGCCGAACACGACGAACAATGCCGCACCGCTGTTGATACCGAGAATGCCCGGATCGGCCAGCGGGTTATCGCCCACCGCCTGCATGATCACCCCGGCGAGCCCCAGGCTGGCGCCTACCAGCATCGCGACCAGCAGGCGTGGCAAGCGGCTGCCACGAATGACACTCTGGTCGGGATTGCCTGGCGCATAGGCGACCAAGGCCTGCCAAGCCTCCTGCCAGGGTATGTCCTTTGCGCCGACGGCCAGATGAATCAGCGCCGTCAGGGCAATCGCCACCAACAAACCCAACCAGACCGGCAAGCGCAAACCGTGATTCACATCGCCTCCCGTACGGCCAGCGGCTGGCTTCGATTGCTCTGGGGCACGCACAACGGATCACCGGAATAAGGGTCGGTGATGATGTGCGCATCCAGATCGAACACTGCCTTGAGATTTTCCCGCGTGAACACTGCGGCCGGCGCACCCTGGGCGAGCAAACGCCCTTCGCGCATCATCACCAGATGGTCGGCGTAACGCGCGGCCTGGTTCAGATCGTGAAGGACCGCCACGATGGTTTTGCCTTGGTCACGCAGATCCACCAGCAATTCAAGCAGCGTGATCTGATGGGCAATGTCGAGAAACGTCGTTGGCTCATCCAGTAGGATCACCGGGGTATCCTGGGCCAGGGTCATGGCGATCCAGCAGCGCTGCAACTGTCCACCCGACAAGGTGGCCAACGAACGATCCAGCAAAGGACCGATACCCGCCAGGTCAATGGCGCGGTCAATGGCCTGTTGATCCTGCTCCGACCATTGGCGCCACCAGCTCTGCCAGGGAAAGCGGCCCTGCATCACCAGCTCTCGCACACTCATGCCGGCAGGCGATGTGGTGCGCTGGGGTAACAACGCCATTTGTTGTGCCAGCGCTCGACGCGAATGTTGCCCCAAGGGTTTTCCCGACAGCTGCACGCTGCCAGCGCTCGGTCGCAGCATGTGTGCCAGCACGTTCAATAACGTGGTCTTGCCGCAGCCATTGGCCCCGATCAACGCGGTGAAACAACCTTCAGGAATATCCAGGCTGACACCATTGAGAATCTGCTGTTCGCCATAGCTCAGCCGCACATCGGTGGCTTTCAGCATGATTGTCCCTCCATGCCCAAAAAGGCCTGACCGAATGGGTTATCGAGGATGCCCCGTGGCATTTTTCGTCCTGTGACACGACAGGACCTCAGCCAGGGGGCCATTAAGTGGGCGACAGGATATGTCGAAACTAAAATAATTGCCTACAAGCCTGACAATACTAATGCAAACCCTTATCATTTACAGCTAACATGTGGCCAGTAGACACCTACCCTGAAAGTCTGCCTGGTAGAACAGAATCAGGGCATACAGCTCCCCAAGAGCACACTGTAAACTCAAGGACTTCCTCGATGCTCGGAAAAAAAACAACAGTTGGCAGCGAAAAACGTTACGGCGCACGTCATCCAGCCTTTCACTTGAGCACCCTCGCGCTGGCTTTGGGGAGCATTTTTTCAGCGCAGGCGATTGCCGCACAGGATGACTCCGACAAGGGCACAGCGGTTCAACTGGGCGAAATCAACATCAATGCCGCCGCCGTTGAAAACCCGACAGCCCCACTCACCGGCAAAGTCGCCTTGCGCAATACCAGTGCCACCAAAACCAACGCGGCCATTACTGAAACCCCACAGTCGTTGTCCGTGGTGACCGCCGATGAAATGCGCGATCGCAAATCGGACACCATGGCTGACGCCCTGAGCTACACACCGGGTTTCACCAGCCAGCCAAGCAGCTTCAACCGCACGTCCGACCGGTTCCGCATTCGTGGTTTCGACGTGGAATCGGCCACCGGCGGCTCGCTGCGCGACGGCCTGCGCCTGCAAAACAACTCCTACGACGGCGTCCAGGAACCCTACGGCATGGAGCGCGTGGAAGTGATTCGCGGCGCGGCCTCGGTCCTGTACGGGCAGCTTTCACCGGGTGGCTTCGTCAACGGCGTCAGCAAGCGCCCGACCGAGACACCGTTGCACGAGTTGGGCCTGCAATATGGCAATCACGATCGCAAGCAACTGACCGCGGACTTCAGCGGCCCCCTGGGCGACAGCGAGACCCTCAGCTATCGCCTGACCCTGCTCCAGCGTGACAGTGACACCCAACAGGACCACATCAACGACGACAAGACCTACATCGCCCCGGCCCTGACCTGGCGCCCCGACGAGGATACGTCGCTGACCTTGCTGTCTTTCTATCAAAAAAGTGACACCCGCTTCTCCGCCCCTCTGCCCTACCAACTCGTCAAGGGTGTCGGCAACGGGCCGTTCACCATCGGTCGCCACGATTTCATCGGCGAGCCTGACTACGACGATATGAATGGCGAGATGTCCGCCATCGGCTATGAGTTCGAACACCGTTTCGACGAACACACCCGCATCAGCAACAAACTGCGTTATTACGAAGCGGATGTGAAATGGAAATACCTGCAGGCCCAGACCAGCGCCGCGGCCATCAATGCCGCCGCCACTACCGGTATCCTGCGCCGGCAATACAGCGATCGGCGTGAACGCTCCAGGGCCCTGGCCAGCGACACCAATATCGAAACGCGTTGGAACATCGGGGGGGTGGAGAACACTTTCCTGGTGGGCGCCGATACGTACGATGCCTCGTACGATTCGCATAACTTCCGGGCCAACACGTCCTCTATCAATATCGGTGACTACAACTACGGGCAGCCGGTGGTTGTGAACAAAGATCCAAGTCGTGATCGCGGTTCGCAGATCGACACCCTGCAGACAGGCATCTACCTGCAAGACCAGATCAAGTTCGACGACCACTGGTTGCTGTTGCTCGGTGGCCGACATGACTGGGCCGACCAGGATCAAAGGGGGTTTGCCACGGGCCAGAAGCTCAACCAGGACAACGAAGCCACCACCTGGCGTGCGGGCCTTGTGTACCAGGCGGATAATGGCCTGGCGCCGTACATCAGCTACAGCGAATCATTCTTTCCCGTCGCGGTGTCCGAAGCACCTGGCCAGACCTTCGACCCCACCGAAGGCAAGCAGTACGAAATCGGCATTCGCTACCAACCCCCAGGCAGCAATACGCTGTTGAGTGCGGCGGTTTATGAACTGACCCAAGAAAACGTATTGAAGTTTGACCTCGGCGGCAATGCCTCACAAATTGGCGAACAACGCTCCCGCGGCCTGGAACTGGAAGCCAAGACGGACGTCACGCCTCAACTGACTGTCATTGCGACTTACGCCTACACCGATGCACGCATTACCAAAAGTGCGATCCAGAGCGAAGTAGGCCAGCGCAGCGAAGACACGCCTTACCATCAAGCCGCCCTATGGGCCGACTACAACTTCGCCCTGCTCGGTTTGCCGCAGTTGAAGGTCGGTGGTGGTGCTCGCTATCAGGGAACGACCCAGGCTTCGGGTATCGATTCGCAGATGCCGGCCTATACCCTGTTCGATGCCATGGCCAGCTACCAGATCGACAAGAACTGGGACGTGGCCCTCAACGCAAATAACGTGACGAATAAAAAGTACACCTACTGTGAATTTGCCATCTGCCGCTACGGTGACGAGCGCGAGTTGGTGACCTCCGTCAACTTCAGGTGGTAAGAATTCATCCAGCCTTGGATCAATGCACTGAAATCGTGAAATGAAAAAAGAGGCCTAGGCCTCTTTTTTCATTTACTGCGCGCGTTCCGCCTTCCGATTGCGGTTCTGACTCAATAAAGGGAACGCGCAACGTTCGCGTATTGCTCCAACAGCCCAGCCAAGTCCTGGTAACAGATTGCTAGATGATGTGCGCCGGGTATGGGCGGCACCGATCGCCGGATGATGAGCATATCGAGCAATCCGCCGGGCTCCGGTTTGTGCGCATTGGGCAAGCAATGGCAGATCATCGTCGCGTTGCAAAGCCTGGCCGAAGGGCAGTCGGTGCAGAGAACCGCTGAAGCGCTCGGCTACGAGTCAGTCAGCTCGTTCATCACCATGTTTCGCAAGACCTTGGGCACCTCACCGGCACGTTATCTGCGCAATACCACGCTACGGCAGTGAGCCGGGGGCGAGAGATAGCCACATCATGGTCACGCAACCGCCGTTGCAGCCGCTCTGGAACGCCAGGCAAAAACCAGCACCATCAGCAGCCCCAGCCCCGCCATGGCCGCTCCGGCCAGGGAAATCGCCGGATAACCCAGCCCGGCATTGATCACCGCTCCGCCCAGCGCCGCACCTATCGCGTTGCCGAGGTTGAAGGCACCGATGTTCACCGCCGAGGCCAGATTGGGCGCGTCCTTGGCGGCTTCCATGACGCGCATCTGTAGCGGCGGCACCAGGGCGAAGCTGGCGATGCCCCATATCAAGATGGCCACGGCGGCCGGCAGTGGCCAACGCATCAGGACGGTGAACGCCAGCAAGACGAGAATCAGCACGCTCAGCGAAACGATCAGGGTGCGGTCTATCGAGCGGTCGGCGGCCTTGCCACCCCACATGTTGCCCAGCGTCAACCCCACACCGAACAGCACCAGCATGGCGGTGATGTAAGCGGTGGATCCGTGGGTCTCGTTGCTGAGGATCGGCGCGATGTAAGTGAAGACGGTAAACATTGCACCCGAGCCGACGACGGTCAGGGCCAACGCTCCCAGCACCGGGCCACGGCCCAGTACCCGGATTTCAGCCAGCACACCGACGCCTTGCGACATTTTCAGGTTGGGCAAGGCGAACCACAGCGCGGCCATGGTCACCCCGCCGAGCCCGGTGATACCCCAGAATGCCGTGCGCCAGCCGAACAGTTCGCCGAACCAGGCGGCCAGCGGCACGCCGCCGATGGTCGCCAGGGTCAGGCCCATGAACATCGCCGCAACCGCCCCGGCACGCTTGTCCGGGGCGACCACGCTGGCGGCGACGATGGAGCCAACGCCAAAGAACGCACCGTGGTTCAGTGAGGTCACCACCCTGGCGACCATGAGGCTGTAGTAATCGGTCGCCAGGGCCGACATCAGATTACCCAGGGTAAAAATCGCCATGAGCCCCATCAGCAGGTAGCGCCGGGGGATCCTGCCGGTGGTCAGGGTCATCAGCGGCGCGCCGAGCAGTACGCCCAGGGCGTAGGCACTGACCAACAGACCGGCGGCGGGAATGGAAACGCCGAGATCCGCAGCGATGCCCGGCAACATGCCCATGGGGGCGAACTCGGTAACGCCGATGCCAAAGGCACCGATGGCGAGTGCGACAAGTGGTGGATTGATACGCATGGTAGGCTCCTTATCTATGCCGTCAATGCTACGATTCAGGCTTTTCAGGCGGTAGATAGGATTTTTGGCAATCACCTTTGCGCAAGAGGCACAAATGGACTTCAACGGCAGATCAGGTGAGATGAGCGTGTTCGCCACCGTGGCGCAGGAAGGCAGCCTGTCAGCCGCCGCGCGAGCATTGGGGCTGACACCCTCGGCGGTCAGTCGGATCATCGCGCGTACCGAACAACGCCTGGGTACCCGCCTGCTATTGCGCACCACCCGGGCGATCACCTTCACCGCCGAGGGCGAGGCTTTCCTGCGCGGCGCCCGGCGTATCCTGGCCGACATGGACGAGGTCGAAGAAGCCATCGCCGACCAGGGCGTACCCAGGGGCCGATTGCGGGTCAGCGCCGCCCTTGGCCACGGGCGGCAGGCCATCGTTCCTTTGGTGGCAGCATTCAGCGCCCGCTACCCGAACATCGTCGTCGACCTCACCCTCGGCGACGAAGTCGTCGATATTCTCGGCGGCCAGGCCGACGTGGCGGTACGCTTCGGCCATCTGCCGGACAGCCCGCTGACCGCGCGCAGGATCGGCGACACCGGCCAGGTCGTGGTGGCATCGCCCGAGTACCTGCAGCGCCACGGCATCCCCCAGGAGCCGGAAGACCTGCTACGACACAACTGCCTGCGCTTCAACTTCCGGCGTGCAGAACCCAACTGGCCGTTCATCCGCGACGCAAGGGAATTTTCCCTGAAGGTCAGCGGCAACATCGAATGCAGCAGTGGTGAAGCGCTGGCACAATTCGCGCGAGTGGGTGCCGGCATTGCCCGTATCGGCGAATTCACCGTGAGCGAGGATCTGCAGCGCGGTGACCTGATACCGCTGTTGGAAGCCTGGAACCCAGGCGACCGAGAACCGATTCATGCGGTGTTCGTAGGGGGCTCGGCAATGCCGGCGCGGGTGCGGGTGTTCGTTGATTTCTTGCTGGAACATCACCGGATGTGAGCGGTGGCGTCACCGAAAGCGACCGCGATCACACGCACATATTTCCATCTGGCAAGCTGCGCCGCTAGACGCTGTATCACTCTGCCATCAGGAGCCTCTTCACCTCGGCGACAATCGAGGCTATGTCGAATGGCTTGGGCAGCACGGCATCAAACAAATCCGATCGCTTCATGCCCACGTGAGCCTGGGCACCGCTCATCAAGATGATCGGCAACCCCTTGACGGCCGGTAAGGCTCGCACGGCCGTGGCGAATTCAAGACCATCCATGACCGGCATCATGAAGTCAGTGATGATCAAGGCTGGACGTTCTCTTTCCAGCACTTCGAGTCCCTTTTGACCATTGCTGGCTTTTACGACCATGAAGCCCTCGTCCTCTAGCGCAAAACCGAGGATGTCAGCGATCAAATACTCGTCGTCGACGACCAGGATGGTGGTCATGTTAATTCAACCCGCTCAAAGACTTATGAAATTGAACCAGGCAATGACTCAGCTGCGACTGAAGGTTCATTTTTCAAAGCCTTTTCAAGGAAAACATCTTGATCCCGGATGACCACCTCGAATCGCGAGGGATCATAAGCGCTGTCTCGTACCTTAAGAATGGAGAGCGTCCTTCTTAGTTCAGAGCCATTCTCAAGGAAGCGCATGAGCATCAGGTTATCAACGATGCTGGACAGGTCCGAGTTCGGTGAACTGACCTCGGAACCGAATAGATCTCGCATTTCCCAGGAGGCGAACACCGTAACTCCCCGGGACCGCAGCTCGTTCATCAGCGCACTGTAGAAATCGGTAATCCGCGCGGGATTTGTCGAAGTCCGTGTCATGCCGCTCAGGCTATCGATGAACAGGCGCTTGATACCCTTTTCCTCAACGATTTTCAGCAGTCGTGCGCCGAGTCCATCCAGCAAGCCTTCGGTGGTGGGCTGCCAGGCAATGCTCAACGCACCGCTTTTTTCCATGTCTTCGATATCGATGCCCAGGGAGAGGCCTTTGAGGCGCAGCCGCTGCGGGCTTTCATAGAATCCAAAATGCAAGCCAGGGGCATCTGCCGTCGACTTGGCGAGGAATTTGAGACCCAGCGTCGTTTTACCAATCCCGGAAGGACCGATGACCAGGGACACGCTGGAGCTGTGCAAGCCTCCGCCCAATATGTCATCCAGGGAATCGATCCCGCTGGCAATACGCGTCATGTCGGCGCTGTCGGGGGCGGAAGGACGGCTGTAGAGGCTTTCCAGGCGCGGATAGACAACCAGGCCGTCGTCGTTGATTTCGCATTCGTGAAGACCGGTCAACGCACTGCTGCCGCGGGTCTTGCGCAGCTGAATGCGCCGTACCGAACGCGTCCCGAACAGCTCTTCTCCCATTTCGATGACACCGTCCACCATCGTGTGCTCGGGGCTACCGTCGTCGAGCCGCGAACTGGTGAGGAACAACACGGTGCAACCGGCGAAAGCGGCGTGTCCCTGCAACTCCGAGATGAATTTCTTGGTGTCGATGGGCGAGTCGGCCTTGGAGCGCGCATTGAGCAGACCATCGACCACCATCACGGTAGCCTTTTGCCGACTGATCTCGCGCCGAAGCAGTTTCACGACCTCATCCAGGCCTTCGTTTTCCAATGTGTCGAATGCGCTGACAAATTGGATTTCAGCGCCGACTTTGGCTGAGTCGAAAAAGCTCAGCGTAGACAGAAACTGGAAAAGTCGATCATGTGATTCGGCCAGCAGCGTGGCGACTAAAACACGACCGCCACTGCGGGCATGATGGAATCCAAGTTGGTTCGCGAGGATAGTCTTGCCTGAACCTGGGCGTCCTTGGATTATGTATGAAGCACCCGCGACCAGCCCTCCCTGGAGCAGCGCGTCGAGTCCTTCGATTCCGCTTTGAAGGCGTTTTAGCTTTTCCACAATGCGACCCTGATCTGAAAAACAGGCTGTTTAAGCCCAATGGAGGGGATGCTAACGCCATTTCCACTTCGGAGCCATTCAGACTGGAGGGAAAGTTGGCCTGGAGGTCGCTCGCCTTGGGCCGATACGACGCCACCGACACCGCCCAACCGGTGCCCGCGGCGTCTTCAATAAGCGCTCAAAACAAGGCATCCAATACCCGGTAATAGCTGATCCCGGCAGCAAGATAAAGCCGCTGCAACGCATGAAACGGAATTCGCCGCAGTGGCATGGCCGGGAACGGGAAGTCCTGCGTCGCCCCTGAAAGCTTCGCGGCCAGATGCTTGCCCAACGCGGTGGACAGGGCGATGCCGCGGCCGTTGTAGCCGAGCAAGACTGACAGCCCCGGTGCCGGATCGTGCACATGGGGAAGAAAGCTTTGCGTCAGGGCGACCCGACCACTCCAGCGGTACTCGACAGGCACATCCGCCACTTGCGGAAACAGCGCCCCCAGCGAACGCTCCAGGTGCGCCCAGTCACGCTGCCGGGAAGGCTCCGAGAACGGTCCCCGCCCTCCCAGAAGCAAACGCCCCTGGGCATCTTGCTTGAAGTAGAGCAGCAAACGGCGTGAGTCCGAACAGACCTCGCCACCAGGCAGGATGGTCTTGCGGATCGCTGGCGGGAGCGGACGGGTCGCGATGATGAAGCTGTTGGCCGCGACGACGGTCTGGCGCAACCCGGGCCACAAGTCATCGGTATAGCCATCGGTGGCCAATAACACCCGTTGCGCGCTGACCTTGAATCCTTGCGCAGTGGACAACAGCCAGCCTGATCGCTGCTGCTTCAACCCTGTGACGCGGCTGTGGCCGTGGATCATTGCGCCCTGCCCCACTGCGGCCTTCGCCAGGCCACGGGCGTAACTCAATGGATGCAAGCTGCCGGCCCGCGGATCGACCCACCCCCCCAGGTAATGCTCGGTACCGATACGTTGGCTGACCGCGCCCCGGTCCAACAGCTCCACCTTGACGCCCCGGCGTTGCCATTGCGCGGCGCGTTGCTCGATGGTCCTCATCGCGGTCGTCGAACAGGCCGGTTGAATCCAGCCTTTGCGGGTGGCATCACACTCGATCCCGTACTGGCGAATCAGCGCAAACACTTCATCAGCGGCTGACCCGGCCGCCTCGATCATCGCTTCGGCACGGGCCGGGCCGAACTTGGCGAGCAATTGATCCGGGTCGAACTTCAGCCCGGGAATCACCTGCCCGCCGTTGCGCCCCGAGGCGCCCCAGCCTGGCTCCCCGGTATCCAGCACACAGACGCTGACACCCGCTTCGGCCAAGCGTAAAGCCGTCACCAAACCGGTATAGCCAGCCCCCACGATGGCCACATCCACTTGCTTGTCTTCGGCCAAGGCCGGCGTTTGCACCGCCGGTGTGGCCGTCGCGGCCCAGAGCGAGGCCGGCAGTTGCGGGGCGAAAGGTGCATTCATGCCGGCACCTCCCCGCTGTGGTTGAGCAGTCGGCGAAGAAAGTCCTGTGTGCGAGGATGCGTCGGCGTACTCAGTACTTCCCCGGCAGGTCCTGACTCGACGATCTTGCCACTGTGAAGGAAACAGACCTTGTCGGCGACGTCTCGAGCGAAGGCCATTTCGTGGGTCACCACGATCATGGTCATGCCCTCGTTGGCCAGATTGCGCATCACCGCCAACACTTCGCCGACCAACTCCGGATCGAGCGCCGAGGTCGGTTCGTCGAAGAGGATCGCCTGGGGGTTCATCGCCAACGCCCGGGCAATGGCGACACGTTGCTGCTGCCCCCCGGACAGTTCGTCCGGGTAGGCATTCATCCGATGGGACAAACCGACCTTTTCCATCAACGCCTCGGCATTCTTGCGCGCCGCCTGAGGGTTCTCCTTCTTTACGTAGATCGGCCCCTCCATGACATTTTCCAGGGCCGTGCGGTGCGGGAACAGATTGAAGCGCTGAAAGACCATCGCCACCCGAGTGCGAATGTCGTGGATGTTCCTGGCATTGCGGTCGACACGTTCATCGCCGACCAGGACCTCGCCCTGGTCATAACTTTCCAAGCCGTTGATACAACGCAGCAACGTGGACTTCCCCGACCCCGAAGGGCCAATCAGGCACACCACTTCACCGCTCTTGACCTGTAAATCGATGCCTTCGAGGACCGGCACGCTGCCGTAACGCTTGTGAATGCCCTTGATCTCGATCATCACGTTCTCCGGGTGCTGAAGCGTGCTTCCAGACGACGCAGCGCAAAGGACAGCGGCAGGCTCATCGCCAGGTAGAGCAATGCCACCAGGGTGTAGACCGTCATGTTCTCGAAGGTCGAAGAGGCGATCAGTTGCCCCGCGCGAGTCATCTCGGCCACGGTGATGGTGGAGACCAGCGACGAGTCCTTGAGCATCATGACCAGGGTGTTGCCGTAAGGCGGCAAGGCGATGCGGAATGCCTGGGGCAGCACCACCCTCCGCATCACCATCGCACCGCGCATCCCCAAGGACTCCGCCGCCTCGATCTGCCCTTGCTGGATCGCCTGGATACCGGCCCGGAAGTTCTCCGCCTGATAGGCCGAATAAGCGATTCCCAGGCCAATGACACCGGCCTGCATGGCCGTCAGTTGAATGCCGAATTCCGGCAGGACGAAATAGATATAAAACAGCTGCACAATGATCGGCAGCCCCCGGATGATGTTCACCACACTGATGGCGAACAACGCGACCGCACGTATTTTCGAGACCATCATCAGGGCCAGGAGCAGGCCGATCAGCGAGCTGAGTACAAACGATCCGGCCGTCACTTGAAGAGTGACCACCGCCCCTTTGAGCAAGATAGGGAGGAAGTCCAACGCATTCTGGAGAATCATAAAAGCTACCCACGGAACAATGAGTGGACCCGCCCGCCACTGCAGGCGGTCGACAAAACCATCAGTTGAGTTTCCACTTCTCGATGATCCGTTCGAGGGAACCATCAGCCTTGATCGCGGCGATGCCTTTGTTGACCTGCTCCAGTGTGGCGTTGTCACCCTTGCGCACGATCAGACAAACGTCCCCCATCACCACCGGCTGATAGCTCTGTACCAGGTGCACCTTGTTCTGGGTGCCCTGGGCCAATTGATAGGCGACGATCGGGCGATCGGCGAAACCCGCCTTGATACGGCCGAGGGCCAGGTCGCGCATCAGATCGGGGATCGAGTCATAGCCACGGACTTCCTTGAAGACACCACGCTTGTTCAACTCATCGATGAACACGGTGCCGACCTGGGCGCCGACAACTTCGCCGGCAAAATCCTCCATGCGGGTGTACGCGGTCGGGTCGTCGGCCTTGACGATCAGCCCCTCGCCATAGGTGAAGACCGGATCGGAATACTGCACCACCTTTTCCCGCGCCGGCGTCCGGAGCATGGCGGCAGAAATCAGGTCGATCTTGTTTGACGTCAGTGACGGGATCAGCGAAGCGAAGGTGGTCTGCTGGATCTCCACCTCGAAGCCACCCGCCTTGGCCACCGCCTGCGCGGCGTCGATCATCATGCCCTGGATACTCTGGCTCTTGACGTCGAGAAAGGTGAAGGGAATCCCCGTTGCGGTTGCACCGACCTTGTAGACAGGCTCGGCGACGGCGTTGGCTGAAGCGATGCCGGCAGCCAGGGCAACAACGAACGTGAGTGCACGAAAGCGAGTAAGCATGGCGTATCTCCCATTGGACGCTTTTATTGTCTTAAGTCCGGTAAGGGTTGCCCCATATGGATGGCAGGAGGCTCAAAATGACTGTAAAGCGATTTACAAAAATCGTAAAGAGATTTATAAGTATCGAATATCGATATCTAAAGCACGGAATATAAGGATTTTCCATGAGCGATACCCCTCATCCGCTGTTCAATCAGTCATTGGAAAAAGGCCTGGCGGTGCTGCGGGCGTTCAACGCAGCCCGGCGCACGATGAACCTGGCGGATATCGCCCAAGCTGCAGACATCAACAAAAGCTCGGCGCAACGCATGATCCATACGCTCGAAGAGCTGGGTTATGTGCGCAAGCATCCGCAGACCAAGCGCTTCCAGTTGACCCCGAAGGTCATGGAGATCGGCTACAACTACCTGGCCGCCGACACACTGGTGGACGTGGCCAATCCATTCCTTGCCGAGTTGGCACAGGCTACCGGCGAGACGACCAACCTGACCGAACCCGACGGGCTGGACATGGTGTACGTGGCACGCTTCGTGGCGCCGAAATTCATCCCCATCCACATGCCCATCGGCAGCCGGATCCCGATGTACTGCACCGGTTCCGGACGGGCGTTCCTGAGTGCCCAGCCCGACGACGAACTCGTTGCCGCACTGCAAGCCAGCGAGCGCAAACGCCATACCCAGCACACCCTGACCGAGATCGACGACATCATCGAGCAGATCGAGACCACACGGCGCAGGGGCTATGCCACGAACAAGGAAGAGTTGTTCCTGGGCGACATGTCCATTGCCGCGCCGATCATTGGCAGCCAGGGCCTGCCGGTCGCCGCCGTGCATGTGGTGGTACCCACCAGTCGCTGGAGCATGGAGGAAGCCGAGCGCAAGCTGGCGCCGGCGGTGATCGAATGTGCACGGGCGATTCGCTCGTCAATACGAACCCTTTAGCGGGCTTTTTCGTGGACATATCGACCCGCTCCAACGCAAAAAGCCAGCGGGATGGGTCTATTGTTATCGAATCGGTGGCGGCTTAATCAGGAGAACAGGAATGGACGCACTGACTCGAACCCTCAAAGAGACTATCGAAGCCGCTGACCGGGCCATCACGGCCGAAAACTTCGACGAGTTGATGAAATTTTATGCAGATGATGCCAGCCTCGTCGTCAAGCCTGGGCTGACAGTCTCAGGCAAAGACAGCATCCGCCGAGCGTTTGTTGCCATTGCCGAGCACTTCAATCACAGCATAGTCGTCACCCAGGGGGACATGCAGGTCATATCCGGCGGTGATGTAGCGCTTGTCATAATGGAGACCCTGCTGCAGGCCACCGATAGATCCGGTGCGAAAACTGAAATCGTGCGCCGGGCAACCTATGTATTTCGGCAGATCTCGGAAAAGTGGCTATGCGTAGTGGACAACTCCTACGGTACGACGTTACTGGACGGGATGATTGAGCCCTAGGATAGTTCAACGGGGTGCCCTTCCAACGGAACACGCCGGAACAGATCGCGGTGTATGAACGAGAACAGTGCCAATGGTTTGATGGTGCAACTTACCTATCATTCCGGTTGCCACCGAGGTTCGTGAGTGACTACCCCATAAACATCAAAGCGGAGCCTTCAGATCCACCCCCAACGCCTTGGCAAAGGCCTTGACCAAGGGGCTGCGCACAGTGTTGTGACGCAGTATCAGACTGAACGGCGTGACGATGCTGATCAGGTCCGGACGCACTGCGCGCAACTCTCCCCGCGCCACCATCGACGCGGCGTAATGCTGGGGCAGGAACCCGAGGAAACGCCCCGTCTTGATCAGCAACGCCACGGCTTCCACCTGGGAGGCCGAGGCGGAGAAGCGGTCGTAGTGCGCAAATTTCTGTTTGTCGCGATGAATCGCGTAGCGATGGTTGACGCACTCATATTCCTTGAGCACATGTTCCCCCATGTCCGCGTCCGCCATGGAGAACAGCGGATGGCCGAGTGCGCAATAGACCTGCGAACGTTCTTCATAGAGTTCGTAGTAATCGAACTCTTCGCGCTTTTGATAAATCGGTACGATCCCCGCTGCCAACCGTCCTTCGACGACACCTCTTTCGACTTCATCGAGTTGCGAAGCCTGAAGTTGAAACCGAACCTTGGGCGACTGTTCATTAATTTGCCTGAGCGCAGCAACTAACGGGGAATTTTCATCCGAGATAGTATTATCAATAACCCCCACACCAAGATCACCGACAAGTTCGTTTTGCGCGGAACTAAGGCGATCACGAAAGTTGTCGACAGAGGCAAATAAGTCTATCGACGCCTGATACACCAGACGCCCTTCTTCCGTCAGGTGAAAGCCCTCTCGCCCCCGCGTGCAAAGGCGCATACCGATACGGATTTCCAAGTCGGAAATCTGTTTGCTGATGGCTGCCAGCCCCACATTCAGCTCATTCTGTGCGGCACTAAAGCCTCCCGCCTCGACCACGGCCTTGAACACTTTGAGCAATTTGAAGTCCAGCCCGCTGAGGGCCAACGGTGCCCTTTGCGGGGTTCTTGGCGGCGGGTTTCCGGAATTGGAAAGTGGGGTTTCCATAATGCTTATTTACCTCTGGCGCTCTATTCAACAACCTGTGCCCAACAACAAAAACAAGCCGGCCCAATAATAATGAACACAGAAAACCAAGCTTGGCAACCGACAATAAATTCCGAACATCAGCGCCAAAACGCTGGTCGCGAAACATAAAAAGCTGACCGCTCGATCAGCGCTCGAACCGATGCAACTGCCCTCTTGAAAACTGCTCTGGCCTGACTGCGCTCGCTGATTTCGTAGCGACGCCGTGGCCTGGAGTACCCGTTTCAGTTCGCGTAACCGACGAGGAAAACAACAATGTCTCAAACCACCGACCGACTCTGGGGTGCTCGCTTCAAATGCGGCCCTTCCAAAGCCTTGGCGGCCCTGTCCCGTTGCCCCGAGCGCTACTTCCGGCTCACCCCGTACGACCTCGCCGGCTCCAAGGCCCATGCCCGGGAATTGCAGCGCGCCGGACTGCTGAGCGAACAAGAAACCCAGACCATGCTCGACGCCCTGGAACGCATCGGCGCGGACTATCACGCCGGGAGCATCGCCCCGACCCCGGAGGATGAAGACGTCCACACGTTCATCGAGCGCCTGCTGACCGAACGGCTTGGCGCCCTGGGTGGCAAGCTGCGGGCCGGCCGCTCGCGCAACGACCAGACCGCCAACGACCTGCGGCTGTTCCTGCGTGACCACGTACGCACCGTGGCCGTTGAAGTATTGGGCCTGCAGCAGGCGCTGGTGGAACAGGCCGAGCAACACATCGAAAGCATCTGCCCCGGCTTCACCCATCTGCAGCAGGCGCAACCGATCGTGTTCGCCCACCACCTGCTGGCCCACGCCCAGTCGATGCTACGCGACGTACAGCGGTTGGTGGACTGGGACGCACGCACCTCGCTGTCGCCACTCGGTGCGGCGGCCATGGCGGGCTCGGCGATCGCTCGCCTACCTCAGCAATCGGCAAAGGAAATGGGCTATAGCGGCGTCTGCGAAAACTCCATCGACGCCGTGGCCAGCCGCGATCACGTCGCCGAGTTCCTGTTCATCGCCAGCATGCTCGGCATCAATATCTCGCGCCTTGCCGAAGAGTTCTGCCTGTGGTCGTCGCGGCAATTTCGCTGGGTCGCACTGGACGATGCCTACGCCACCGGCAGCTCGATCATGCCGCAGAAGAAGAACCCGGACATCGCCGAACTGGCGCGAGGCAAGGCCGGCCGCCTGATCGGCAACCTGACCGGCCTGCTCTCCACGCTTAAATCCTTGCCACTGTCCTACAACCGTGACTTGAGCGAAGACAAGCACGGTGTGCTCGACAGCGTCGACACGCTGCTACTGGTGCTGCCCGCCATGGCGGGCATGGTGGCGACCATGAAAGTCAACGTCGAGGAATTGCGCCGCCAGGCACCGCTGGGCTTCACCCTCGCCACCGAAGTTGCCGATTGGCTGGCGGTGCGCGGCGTGCCGTTCAAGGAAGCTCACGAAATCACCGGTGCGTTGGTCCAGGCGTGCGAGAAACACGACATCGAACTGTGGGAGGCCTCCCCCGCTCTGCTGGCGGAAATCGACCCGCGCCTCACCCCGGAGGTACGCGAAAGCCTGACCCTCGAAGCCGCCATCGCTGCGCGCAATGGCTGGGGCGGGACCGCGCCACAACAGGTACGCGAACAGATCGGACGCTTGAAAACCGCCCTCGCCACCCAGCAGCAATGGACCGAGGACTATCAGGGCTTTCGCCTCTGAGCAACACACCGAACTGTGGGAGCGAGCTTGCTCCCACAGCGATAGCGCCGAAACCGAGTACGGAGAAACAACATGAGCCAGACACAGGCAGAACGACTCCAGGCGGAGCGCAAGCTGGCGGAAAACCAGTTCGACATTACCCAGTACGATCATGTGCCCCGGCGCTACTACGGGCGGATCTTCTTCGCCACGCTGATCGTCATCGCCCTTATTGGCCTGGTGCGTGCCTTCGCCGAAGGCAAGATCGAATGGTCGTACATCGGCCAGTTCCTGACCTCCGAGGCGATCATGTGGGGCTTGCTCAACACCATCGTCATGGCCGTATTGGCCATGGCGCTGGGCATTGTGTTCGGCGTGATCACTGCGATCATGCGCATGTCGGCCAACCCGATCCTGCGCTATGTGGCCGTGACCTATACCTGGCTGTTTCGCGGCACGCCGCTGATCCTGCAACTGCTCCTGTGGTTCAACCTGGCGCTGATCTTCCCCACCATCGGCATTCCCGGCCTGTTCGAAATGGACACCGTGAGCCTGATGACCCCATTCGCGGCGGCCTTGCTGGGCTTGAGCATCAACCAGGGCGCCTACACCGCCGAAGTGGTGCGCGCCGGCCTGCTCTCGGTGGACACCGGGCAATACGAGGCTGCCAAATCGATCGGCATGCCACGCCTGCAAGCGCTGCGCCGGATCATCCTGCCCCAGGCCATGCGGATCATTATTCCGCCGGTCGGCAACGAGTTCATCGGCATGGTGAAGATGACCTCGCTGGCGAGCGTCATCCAATACTCGGAACTGCTCTACAACGCCCAGAACATCTACTACGCCAACGCCCGCGTGATGGAGCTGCTGATCGTCGCCGGCATCTGGTACCTGGCCACCGTCACCGTCCTGTCCTTTGGTCAGAGTCGCCTGGAGCGTCGTTTCGCCCGCGGCGCCGGCAAGCGTTCCTGAGGAGTTCCCCATGAGAAGCATCGTCAAGGCCGTGAGCCTGAATAAATATTACGACCAGTTCCACGCGCTCAAGGACATCAACATCGAAGTCGAGCAAGGCGAAGTGCTGTGCATCATCGGCCCGTCCGGCTCGGGAAAAAGCACCTTGCTGCGCTGCGTCAACCAGTTGGAAAAAATCGACAAGGGCGGCCTGTGGGTCGACGGCGAACTGGTGGGTTACCGGATCGTCGGCAACAAGCTGCACGAACTCAACGAAACCCAGATCGCCCGCCAGCGGCTGTCCACCGGCATGGTGTTTCAACGGTTCAACCTGTTCCCCCACATGACCGTGTTGCAGAACATCATCGAAGGACCGTGCCAGGTGCTCAAGCGCTCCCCCAAAGAGGCGAATGAGGAGGCCCTGGAACTGCTCGCCCGTGTTGGCCTGGCGGACAAGTGCAACAGCTACCCGATCGAGCTTTCGGGCGGCCAGCAGCAACGCGTGGCCATCGCTCGTGCATTGGCCATGCGCCCCAAGCTGATGCTGTTCGATGAACCCACTTCGGCACTCGACCCGGAACTGGTCGGTGAGGTGCTGTCGGTGATGCGCGATCTTGCGCAGACCGGCATGACCATGATCGTCGTCACCCATGAACTGGGCTTCGCTCGCGAAGTTTCCAATCGCATGGTGTTCATGGACGGCGGGCAGATCGTGGAGGCTGGAAGCCCCGAAGAAATACTAATAAGTCCGCAAAACCCTCGCACCCAAAGCTTCATTTCTGCCGTTCGAACCTAAGCGTCCGTTGACGCTCACAACACTCATAAGAGAACGACCATGAAGAACTTTTTTATTCCCGCAGTACTCGCAAGCGTCATGGCATCCAGCCTCACCTTCGCGGCCGAACTGCCGGCAAGCATCAAGGCCAAGGGCGAAATCGTCGTGGCGATCATGCCGAACTACCCGCCGATGGACTTCAAGGACCCGGCCACCAACACCCTCACCGGCTTTGACTATGACCTGGGTAATGCCCTGGCCGAGCGCCTGGGTGTGAAGATCAAATGGCAGGAAACCGGCTTCGAACAAATGATCAACGCCCTGACCACCGACCGCGTGGACATGGTGCTGTCGGGCATGACCGACACCGCCGAACGTCAGGCCAGCGTGACCTTCATCGACTACTTCACCAGTGGTCCGCAGTTCTACACCCTGCAGAAAAACAAGGACATCAACGAGACTCTCGACCTTTGCGGCAAGAAAGTCGGCACCAGCCGCCGCACCACCTTCCCAAAGGAAATCGCCAAGTGGAGCAAGGCCAACTGTGAGGCCGCCGGCAAGCCGGGGATCAACGTGGTCGGCACCGAAGGCTCGGCCGATGCCCGGGCGCAACTGCGCCAGAGCCGCATCGACGCAGCCATGCAGGGCAGCGAAACCCTGCCTTACCTCAAGACCCAGGAAAAGGACATGTACAAGACCGTGGGCCTGCCGATCTCCGAGCAGTACACCGGCATGGGCGTGAGCAAGAAGAAGCCTGAGCTCAGTGAAGCGGTGAAGGTCGCGCTGCAAAGCATGATCGATGACGGCAGCTACCAGGCGATCCTGAAGAAATGGGATCTGGAACTGGGGGCACTCAAGACCGCGACCATCAACGCCGGAAGGTGATCCTACAGGCCATTCGATTGCGATGTGGCAACGGGCTTGCTCGCGAGTGGTTCAACGTCAATGTTGCCTGACTCGACGCCATTGCGAGCAAGCCCGCTTCCACAACAGAGTCTGGTGTCAACGAATAAAGATGGAGCCCTACCGATGCCCTCCTCACCTACCTGGCCCGAGCCGCACAAGGCTTGCCTGGCCCTCGCCTTCGATCTCGATGGCCCGACCGGTGACGCCATGCTCAACGGCTCGATCTGGCGCAAACCCGAATACTTCGGGTTCGGCGGCTATGGCCCTTACCGGGCCCTGCCGCGCCTGCTCGATCTGCTCGACGAGTTCCGGATCCCGACGACATTCTTCGTCCCCGCCTGGGTCGTGGAGAACTGGCCGAGACAATGCCAGGCGATTGTCGAGCGTGGGCATGAAGTGGCGTATCACGGCTACAAACACGAATCCTTTTATGCCCTGACACTGGATCGGCAAAAGGAGGTAATGCAGATCTCCCGCGAGGTGTTCTGGAACCACCTGCACATCCGCGCCGAAGGCTTTCGCACGCCGTCCGGCGACTGGCGCGCCGAAACCCCGGCCATGCTGGTGGAAGCCGGCGTGACCTATTCCAGCAGCATGCGCGGCGATGACCGACCGTACCTGGTGGACGTAGCGGGTTTCGATACGCCGCTGGTGGAAATCCCAGGCCGATGGGAAATGGACGATTACGCGTCCCTCGCCTACACCCGCGCGCCGAACTTTCCTTCCGGGTTGGACCGTACGGCCGGTTACGCGCTGACCCTGGACAACTGGTGCCGCGAATATGACGGCGCGATGGACGAAGGGTTGTGCCTGACCACCCTCTTCCATCCAAAGATCATTGGTAAACCGGGACGCATCCTGCTGCTGGAACAGCTTTTCGAACACATGCGTCGGCGCGATGACGTGTGGTTCGCCACCTGCCGCGACGTCGCCCACTTCTGGTTGAAGGAGCACCGCCATGGCTGATTCCTCCATCTGGCCGGAAGGCTATCGCTGCGCTGTGGTACTAACCGTCGATTACAACGACATCCATGGCATCCTCACGCAAGCCCCGGAAGTTGCCGGGCGTGACAAAACCTTGTCGGTATGGCGCTACGGTACCCGACGCGGCGTGACACGCTTGCTCGGCCTGTTCAAGGAACTCGGGGTCTGCAGCAGTTGGTTCGTCCCCGGCATCGTTGCCGAGGAAAACCCAGCGCTCATCCAGGCGATCCAGGACGACGGTCATGAGATCGCCTGCGCCGGTTACCGTCATCAGGATTACGATGCGCTAGACCTGGTCGCCCAGGGCGCCGATGTCGCCAGGGGCTGCGAGACCCTGGCCAGGCTGACCGGCAAGCGCCCGGTCGGCTTTCGAATCCCGGCGGGCAATGGTGCGCCGGGATTCATCGGCGCGTTGAAGGACCAAGGCATCCGCTGGTCCTCGTCATGGCGAGGCGACGACTTGCCATTCGCTCACCCGACTGCGCCCGGTGTCATTGAAGTGCCGCTGCACTATGAGCTGGAAGACGAACCTTACTTCGCCTTCAACTTGAGCCCGGCGGTGCCACCGGCACAATCACGGATCGCCTCCTACAGCCACACCCTGGGCAACCTGCAAATGGATTTCGCCGGGTTTCACCGATTCGGCCTGTGCTACGTGCTTCGCCTGCACCCGGAAATCATCGCCACGCCGGGACGGATAGGCGTGTTGCGCGAGCTGATCGAGGGCATTCAACAGCACGATGACGTGTGGATCACCACCGGCGCCGAGGTCGCGCAATGGTGGGCAAACAGCGCGGCACCGACGGCTGTGGACCATCCCGCATCGGTGTACGAGCGCCATTACCGGGATTACGTCTCATGAGCGAACGTTTGCAACGGTTGGCGCAATTCTGTGTCGATCTGCGGTTTGAAGATCTATCGCCTGCGTTGGTAACGCAAGCCAAGCGGCACATTCTCGATACGTTCGGCGCAACGTTGGCTGGCGCCGAGAGCGATATCGCCAAGCAAGCACACAAGGTGTTCGCCGGTGAAGCGGGCGAGGTACCGGTTTGGGGAACCGATCTGCAGGTCGACGCGGGCCCGGCAGCGATGCTGAACGGCATCGCCGCCCATGCGCTGGAGCTGGACGACACCGGCGGTTGCGATCACTCCGGGGCCGTCGTGCTGCCAGCGGCGATGGCGGCGGTTTCGCTGCGCGCACGGCCCGTGAGTGGTCGTGAATTCATCAGCGCCGTCGTGATCGGCTATGAGGTTGGTCGCCGAGTGCTCGAAGCCTGCGGCGGCTATAGCGCCCACAATGGTGCCGGTTGGCACTCCACCGCGACCTGTGGGGTGTTCGGCGCAGCCGCCGCCAGTGCGCGCATCCTGGGTCTGGATACGCGGCAAACCCTGATGGCACTGGGCATTGCCGGCAGCTTCAGCGGTGGCCTGTGGGCCTTCATTCACGACGGCTCGCACAGCAAGAAGCTGCACAGCGGGCGCGCCGCAGAAGGTGGCCTGTTGGCTGCGCGGTTCACCCAACAAGGCATCAGCGGGCCAACGCAGTTATTCGATGACGTCTGGGGCGGTTTTCTGAACACCCTCGCCCCAGCGACTTCAAGGCCCGAAGCGCTGGATGCAGAGCTCGGCGTGAACTGGAAGCTTGCTCGCTGCTCGATCAAACCCCATGCCTCCTGTCGGGGTACCCATTCGGCCATCGATGCCCTCGGCCAGTTGTTGGAGCAATTGCAGGTACCCGTCGACCAGGTCGAAAACGTGCACGTTCGGCTGAGCGGTTTTCTTCACGGCATGTGTGGCGGCCGAGATGTCACCCGCCTCGCAGCCGCGCAAATGAGCCTGCCGTATGCCCTCGCCGCGCGGTTGGTGCATGGGCATTGCCGACTGCACGCTTATGATGACTGGCAACGCAACGATCCGCTGCTGATTCAGTGCATGTCGCGCATCCAGCTTGAAGTGGACCCGCGACTGGATAAGGATGGCGAGCCTGTGGTGACGCTACGGACCGTGGACGGCCGGCAGGCAAGCCTGTGTGTGGAAATGCCCTTGGGAGCGCCGGGCAATCCACTTGCCGATAAGGCCCTGGATGAGAAGTTCTTCAGCTTGACGACGCGGGTCATGCCGCAGGAACGGGCCGCGGAACTGCTGAAGCAACTGCGACGCATGGAAGACCTGGAATCGATACGTACGCTGGAACGGTGGCTGGGTTGATCAGGTATTGACGGCTCGGGCGTCATCGCGGTGTACGCCAACAATCTGAATAAGGACATTTGCCCGCCGTGGCCACTTACTCCCTCGTTATTCGACGCTTGATGATCGTTTCGCTGACCATCGTGGTCAGCCGCGCCATTACCAGCCCGTTGCTCACGCTGTTTCTGAGCACCAAATTGGGCCTCAATCAACAAGATGTCGGCTTGCTGCTGGGCATCGCGGTGTTCATCGCCACCCTGCTGGCCCTGTACGGCGGCTACATCATCGATCGCCTGGAAAAGCGCCGACTGCTGATCCTGGCGATGCTCTCCAGCGCCGTGGGTTTCGTCCTGCTGACCTTTGCCGAAAACCTCTACCTGACCACCCTGACCGTGGTGATCACCGAGACCGCGTCGGCCCTGTTTCTGATCGGCTCCAAAGCGATCCTCAGCGAAAACCTGCCCATCGGCCAGCGTGCCAAAGCGTTTTCCCTGCGCTACACCCTGACCAACATCGGCTACGCCACCGGCCCCATGCTCGGCGTGGTGATTGCGGGGGTCTATCCGATCGCGCCATTCCTGATCGCCGCGGGCATCGCGTTCTCCAGCATCTTTCTGATGATGGGAATCCCCGGCGATGGAACGCCGACAGCGGCCATGGGCCCACCGCCCAGTTTCCTCAAGACCCTGAAGACCCTGAAAAACGACCGCACCCTGATCATGTTCACCTGCGGCTGCCTGCTCAGCACCGTGGTGCACGGACGCTTCACGCTGTATCTGTCGCAATACCTGCTGGTCACCCACGACGCCAAGCGCGCATTGGAGATCATGGCCGCCCTGCTCGCCTGCAACGCCATCACGGTGATTCTGCTGCAATACCAGATCGGCCGGTTCCTCGATCGCGAGAAGCTGCGCTACTGGATCGCTGCGGGCACCAGCCTGTTCATTCTTGGCCTGATCGGATTCAGCCTGGCGGACGACATGCTGAGTTGGTGCGTGGCGATGTTCATTTTCACGCTCGGTGAAATGATCATCTACCCAGCCGAATTTCTCTTCGTCGATACCCTGGCCCCGGAAGAACTGCGCGGCAGCTACTACGGCGCCCAAAACCTGGCCGCCCTCGGCGGCGCCCTGAGCCCGGTGATCTGCGGGTACCTGCTGATACAAACCCCGGCACCGACGATGTTCTATGCCTTGAGCGCCTTGACTGCGATGGGTGGGCTGCTGTGTTTCATGAGCGGGCGTCGGGTGGCGGTCGTGCAGAAGTGATGGGATTGATGGATTGAGCCTGGGGGTACCCTCGCAAGCGATCAGTGATCGATAGTTTAGAAATCTCTGATTATCTTTTTGCGCGTCCCTGTTCTTTCCGCCAACCGCCCCTCCCTACCCTTGATATTTTTACGAAAAAAACCGGCCAGAGTGTAGGCCGGTTTTTTGTTTGAGCCGTTTTAGAAGTTATAGGTCGCCGTCAACCGGGTTGTACGCTCAGGCCGCACCCCGACATAGTCCGGCGTCGCCGTGTACGAGTAAAGCGTGCGGTCAAAGATGTTTTTGACACCCAGCGTCAATGACCAATCTTTCTGCCGGTAGAAAACCGACGCGTCAGTCTGAGCCCCGCCCGGAAGGGTGAAGTAATTGAAGCCGGAAGCGTACCCGTTTGTTGTGCTGCTATAGGCATTCACGCCTATCCCCGCTCCCAAGCCTCTGAACGTGCCATCCAATAGCTCATAGGAAGTCCAGACGCTGCCAGAGTGCTTTGGCTGACCGACCGTTTGAGGGGAGTCGGAAAAAGAGGGAACCCTCGTTTGTGGCGCTGGCGGCTCGGCGAAATCACTATAGGTGTAGCTGGCATTGATTGCCCAACCCGGAAGAATTTCACCGGCCAGGTCAAAATCCACCCCCTTGGACTTACGCCCTTGGCTACCGATAGTTTGGCCAAACCCATTGGAGACGGGTACACCGGTTTCTTCCATTTGGAAAATGGCGCTGGTCAAGGTCAGAGCGTCGTCGTTGAACTTCACTTTTACCCCGGCCTCCTTTGAATCGCTTTCTCTAGGAGGCAGCGGCACGCCAGTGGTGTTATCAGCAACGTTGTTGGCCTGGAAACCTTTGTAATGGTTTGCATACACCGTTACATCGGGCGTGATGTCGTAACTGATGCCGTAGCTCGGTACCCACTTGCTGCTCTTGAAACTCTGTGTTTCGGAAGTGCCACGTCTATTGGCCGGGTAGTCGGGCAGGTCGGGGATATAAAGGGTCGAGTCGGCATCGTACAGAGTGCGTCTCGCGGCGAGCATGACGTGTGTCTTATCGCCCACCTTGACCAAGTCCTGCAATAACAGTCCCTTTTGGGTCTGAACGTAATTCCCAGAGTGGTAATAGTTGGGTGATGTGTAACTGAATTCAGGTAGATCGAAGTCCTCGCCCAGGTTGAGGTTGCCACTGGCTGAAGCCCGAGTTGCAGTGTCAAACGTGTCGGTTGTGTAGTGTTGATAGTCAACCCCAGCCAGAAGTTTCTGTTCGAGAATACCCGTGGTTAACGTGTATATAATATTATTTTGGGTGCTAAAGGAATCGGTGTTCGTTCCGGATTGCAGGCCTCTGGCGCGGATCAAGCCGTTCGGCCCGAAAGCCGGAGCACCACCACCCCCCCCTGGCTCCCATAGGTGAACCTGATCTTCTTCACGGGTATAGGTCGCCTTGCTTTCAAACGTGAGGTTGTCCGTGAAGTTGTGACTGAATTCGTAATAACCTGCTTTGGTATCACCGGTAATTCGATCATCCTTGCCGGTGATGCGGTAATTGGAAAGCTTTTGTAGCTTGCCTTGGTAAAGGTACGTCGCAGCGCCTGGAGTGCCTCGCCGGCCTTGGAATTCTGCGCCAATCGTCAGGCTGGTGTCATCATCCTTCCAACGTAATGCAGGAGCGATATAGTCGCGACGACCGCCGTTGTAATCCGGCTCGCTCTCATTGGCACGCATATGGATCATGTTAAGTCGATAACTGAACTGTTTGTCATCACTTAACGCCCCCCCCAGATCCAGCGCTTGCTGAAATTCGCCCTTGTCGGTCACATCCACGCGAAGTTGATGTAATGGCGTGATTATTGGCGCTTTACGGACCAGATTGATCGAACCCGACGCCCCCGCGCTACCGGTCATGATGGAGTCCGGACCTTTGATGACTTCGACACGGTCCAACCCTTCAATGGGTGTAGCGCCGGCGCCAACATCCGCTACTCCATTGGTGCTGGTGTTCGCAACGGCGAAACCCCGAATGAAGTAAGTGTTAGCTCCGCGGTTAGTTTGCCAGGTTGTTACGCCGCCAGAGCTGCGCAACGCGTCCTCGAGGGAAACGGCTTGGCGGTCGGTCAACAGTTTGTTACTGAGTACCTGAACCGAGCGTGGAGTTTCCTGAATCGAGGTGTTGCCACGCATTGCGCCAGTGGCATTGCTTGGATTGTAGACCTCCGCATCCTCGTTTTCGGTGCTGCTGCTCACGGTTATGCTGGGAAGTACGGCATCGTTATTGGTCGCTGCTGGCGACGCGGCGGCTTGCGGAGTACGTTCAACGGTCAGTGTCCCGTTGCTGGTGATACCCAGGCGCAGGTCAGTGCTGCGCAATGCCTGGGCGATGGCTTGCTCGGCGCTCAAGAGACCGGTAACTGCCGGCACGCGGTAATTTTTAGCCAATGCCGGGTCGAACGATATGGTTCTCCCGGTCTGTTGCCCGATAGCCAGAAGTGTCTGATCCAGCGAGCCCGCAGCAATATTGAACCGCGCTGCGGCCTCTTGCGTGGTTGCCGCCAGGACAACTTGCACAGGTGACACTCCGGAAACCAGCGAAATAGCCAAAGCGAGTTTTGCCAAATTGCAGCTTGATGCCATACGTTTGCGCTCCACCTTGTCCCCAGGAAACCAAAACATTCGGTTACTGGTTCTGTGTGACGAGATGTCAAAAGCGTGAGAGGCCTGACGAAAAAAATGTATTTTTTGAATCGTTGAAGATTGCAGCCGCTACGTCGTCCTTGTTGAAAAAGGACATTAGGGCGTCGGGAGGCAGTGTCTTCCGGCAGTGGCGTTGCCGAGTAAATTTCCTACAACTGATAGTTTATCGCTTTACCCAAGTGAATCCAGGTAACACTCGTCAAGCCCGCAGAAGGAATTGGAAAAATTTGCGCAGCGCTGTTTCCCTCCTTCGATCAATGATGGTGCGCTGCGGTTTTCTCCCGCGTCACTATGGCGCTCAATGATGACCACACTGCGTATCAATGGTGTTACTTCAACTGCTTCGCTATACTGGCCCAAGACTTGCTTGCATGTGCCCAGCCGCTTGACCAAGTCACCAGACAGCCTGTGTCGAGCGTATTTATTTGCCGTTGAACGGGTGCATTCATGGCCGCCACTGATTCTCTCATTCGATCCGATTTACTGACTGTAGTCTTTCGCAGCGACTACAGCTGGCTGACCGCGCGCTTGCGGTACAAGCTTGGCTGCCGGTACAACGCCGAAGATGTCGCTTCCGAGGCCTTCACCCAGTTGGCCGCAATGCCCACCCTGCAAGAAGTGAAAGAGCCGCGGGCGATGCTCACCACCATCGCCAACCGGGTCATGTATGAACTGTCGCGTCGCCGGGACCTGGAACGAGCCTATTTGGACGCTCTGGCTCTGGCCCCCGAGGCGTGTCATCCTTCGCCGGAAGAGCAGCACCTGCTGATGGAGTCACTACTGGCCGTCGATAAGGCACTGGAGGGGCTGTCGGTCAACGCCCGGAGCGCTTTCCTTTATAGCCAGCTCGACGGCTTGACCTACGCGCAAATTGGTGAACTGCTCGGCGTCTCGGCTGCTCGAGTTCGTCAATACATGGTCAAGGCACTGCGGTGCTGTTACGAGGCGGCTCGCCATGAGCAAGGTATCTAAGAGCAGTATTGACGACGCCTCCGAGCAGGCTATCGAGTGGATGGTATTACTGCGTTCTGGTGAGGCCACACCCGATGATGAGCACGAGTTCGCCGCCTGGCGAGCCCGCAGCGCGGAGCACGATCAGGCCTGCGCCTACATAGAGGCGACTCTGGGCCGGATTCCGCTCAAGCTGGCGACCACTCAGCATCAGGCTGTGCGCTCTACATTGCTGGCACCGTCGCGTCGTCGTGAGTTCCTGCGCAATGCCCTCTGCCTGGCAACAGTAGGCGTA
Organism: Pseudomonas sp. NFIX10; assembly: GCF_900111955.1. Classification (NCBI taxonomy): domain Bacteria; kingdom Pseudomonadati; phylum Pseudomonadota; class Gammaproteobacteria; order Pseudomonadales; family Pseudomonadaceae; genus Pseudomonas; species Pseudomonas sp. NFIX10. Next base: position 133,234 of record NZ_FOKH01000009.1, read on the forward strand.
GTGGGGGGAGCGCTGGTCGATAGAACCTATCCGGTCGGCAACCTCTTCGCCGATCTTTCGACCCGCACCTCAGAGCGTCGTACCCTGACCTTGGGTGACGGCAGTTCGCTCACGCTCAATGCGCGCAGCGCGGTCAACATCGATATCGATGAGCTTCGCGGCAAGCGCAAGATCAAATTAATTGAAGGGGAAATGCTGCTGCAGGCAGCCGCTTCCAGGCTCCCTCTTAACATTCAGTTGGCAGGCGGCAGAGTGGAACTCGGCAGTGGTCGCCTGTCCATCCGCCATCTGACTGATGGCTTCAGGGTAGCGGCCCTCACCGGACCTGTGCAGGTATGGGATGCGACCGGCAATTCGCGCTTGCTTGCCGCAGGGCAAGGGGTTTCGGTAGGTACGAATGGTTTCAATGTCTTCCCTATCTCCGCCGTAGCCGAATGCAGCTGGACGCGGGGACTGCTGGTGGTCGATGACCAACCACTGGCGACCGTAATCGAAGCCCTGCGTAACTATCGTACCGGCGTGGTGCGGCTGGATTCTCAAGCTGCCGCCATGCGGGTGAGTGGCATATTCCCGCTGGACGACAGCGACAATGCCATCGAATCGATAGCGCAAACCTTGCCGATCATCGTACAGCGAGCCACGGGTTTCTGGGTCAGCATCAGCGCTGCCTGACGTCTGCGCTTGCCTGCTCGCGCGCTCCTCACCCTTTGCTTAACTGACCAAAACCCGCACCATTCCTGCCTTCACCCCAGCTCTGCGAAAAAAAAACCAAAATAATCGCATTCGCCCCTCACGCTTTTACTTCCTCGTTGCACATAGGTAGTAAGAATAACTGTTAGGCGATAACTATCGTGCTGCTCTCCCTCCTTCCCAAGCGTAATTTTCGGTCTGCCCAGGCCGTGAGCCTGTCGGTGTTGATGGCAGGAAGTTGTGGAAGCAGTATGGCTTGCAGCTTGGCCGCTCAGCGAGATTACTCGATAGCTGGCGGCACCTTGAGCAACGCGCTGCTTGAAGTTGGACGCCTCAACGGGTGCTCGATCGTGTTTGACCCAGGCTTGATCAGCCAGATGCACAGTGATGGCGTTCGCGGCCATTTCAGCGGCTACGACGCTGCGCGGATGCTCCTGCATAGCTCGGGGTTCGAGTTGGTGCTCACGGCCAACGGAACCCTGACCCTGCAGCCAGCGGAGATCCAGGTCAAGCGTACGAGTGCAGGGAGAGGCGTGTGACCAATATGAATGTGCGTGTAGAACAGCTCCCCCGCGGACGCGGCTGGGATGTCAGCCGAATTGGCGAGGTTGCCGAGCCGAAAAAAAACCGCTTGCCTATCGTCATGGCGTTCAGCTTTGCAGTGTTAATTCATGTCGCGGCGCTGGTACTGCTGGTCACCCAGGTGAGCAAGCGAGAGTTGACGATGGACGCTTCCGCGCCTGTCGCCAGTGTACGCGTGAGCCTGGTCGCCATGCCTCCACCGCCACCCGTGGTGGTGCCGCCACCGGTGGTCGAAGCTCCCGTTGCGCCGGAGCCTGCCGTGCTCACCAGTGAGTCGGCAACACGCACGATAGAGCAGGCGCCGCCCAAGCCCGAGGTCAAGCCAAAGGAAGTGAAGCCCAAGCTTAAGCCCAAGCCTGTTATCAAGCCTGAACCGAAGAAAGCGCCGCCTGTGGTCGAGCAAAAGCCGGTCGAGCCGAGCAAGCCCACTGAAGCCAAGCCTGACCCGAATTCGACACAGGCCCAGGCGGCCCCTGTTGCGCAAAAGCTGATGGATCTGCCCTCCGCAGTGCCCAAGGACGTGCCTTCCGTAGGCTGCCGCGTGCCAGCCCCGGATTATCCGCGTAGAGCCCGGCGGCTACATGCCGAAGGACAAGTGCTGATACGCCTGGAAATCAACCCTAAAGGGCTGGTACAGCGCGCGGATGTCGTTCGCAGCAGTGGTAATGAAGACCTTGACGAGGCCGCAGTTACCGCCGTACGAGGCGCTGTTTGCAACCCTTACATAGAAGGTGGTCAAGCCATCTCGGTGCGCGCGGTGCAAACCGTTGACTTCAATTTGAGCAAATAACCGCTCGACGATGCTCGAGTGCCACAGAAGAGGATTGATCATGCAAGAAATGGGGTTGGCCTACGCTTGGCAAACAGCGGATATGGTGTCGAGAACGATCGCGTTCGTACTGCTGATCATGTCAATACTGAGCTGGGGAGTGATGATCATCAAGGCTGGGCAGTTGATCAAGCTACGCAGCATGACGCGCTGCGCGGTGACATCGTTCTGGCGCGCCGAAAGCTTCGAGGAGGGTGTGAAGCAGCTCAATACTGGCCCCGGCAATCCCTTCGTTCATCTGGCCCAGGCCGGCGTTGCCGCTAATGCTCACCAGCAGCAACAGAGCTCCCAGCTGCACAGCCGGTTCGACCTGAGTGACTGGTTGGCACGTTGCCTCAAGGATGTGGTGGAGGAGCATTTGTCACGCTTGCAAATGGGCTTGGCGGTGCTGGCGTCGATTGGCAGCACCGCGCCGTTCGTGGGGCTTTTTGGTACCGTCTGGGGTATTTACCACGCGCTCAAAGTGATAGGAACGTCGGGCGATGCGTCCTTGGCCCAAGTTGCCGGGCCTGTAGGCGAATCACTGATCATGACGGCGTTCGGCCTGTTCGTGGCCATCCCCGCAGTGCTGGGTTACAACGCGATTTCGCGCCGCAACAAAAGCGTGAGTCATGCGCTGAGGCGATTCGCTCACGACCTGCACGCTTACTTCCTCACCGGCGCCCGCGTCAGCATAGCGGGCAATGCGGCACAGCCTGCCGCGGCAGCTTCCGACACGATCGTCGAGAGGGCACAGGCATGAGCATGGGTGGCTCACAGTTCGATGCCGACGACGTGATGTCCGATATCAACATGACGCCGTTGATCGACGTCATGCTGGTGTTGTTGATCATCTTCATCATCACCCTTCCCGTCATCAACCATTCGGTGAAACTTGAGCTGCCCAAAGCCGACAGCCACGCGATGGAAAAGCAGCCAGATGCGATCGATGTATCGATCACCGCCGACGGCCAGGTGCTGTGGAACAAGGAAGCACTGGATGACGAGCAACTCAAGCAACGCATCGCAGTGGCTGCAGTGCAGGATCCCGTGCCCAATGTGCGCCTGTTCGCCGACAAGGCCGTGCGCTACGAGCGGGTCGCCATAGTGCTATCCGCGGCACAGGGTGGCGGCCTGAGCAAAATCGACTTCGTGACTGAAGCCAAACCAGCAACGCCTTGAGTCCTTTGGTACCCCTATGACCAGTGCTGTAAAAACCACTGCCAGGCCCTCGCTCGCCCAGCTTTTGCTGCCCTACTGGGTTTCTGAAGATCGGTATTGGGCTTGGGGACTGTTAGCGACCAATCTCGCGATCAACTTCGGTTCGGTCTACGTGTCCCTCGCGGCAATCCGGATTGTGGCAACAACGACGGATGCGCTGGTCGCACGCGATTGGCCTACGTTGTGGGGGGCACTGGGATTGGGGTTGGCGTTGGGGATGACAATGGCGTTTCTGGCCATCATCAATTATGCGGCGCAGGATTACTTGCGCATTCGCTGGCGAACCTGGATGACCCACGGTTTTATCCACCAGTGGACCGCCGATCAGCGGTTTTATGGGGTCGAGCGCGACGGGCTGCTTAGCAATGCGGACCAGCGCGTGGCCGAAGACATCGACGTATTCGTACAGCGCGCGCTGTCCTTGAGCGTGGGGACAATAACGACTGTAGTGAATGCTTTCACGTTCGGTGCGGTCCTGTGGTCAATGTCCGGTACTCTCGAGTTCGACCTGGCCGGAACCCACTACGCGATTGCTGGTTACCTACTCTACGCCGCGCTCCTGTATTCACTGCTGGGCATGCTGATAGCCCAATGGATGGGCAAGCCGCTGATTGCCCTTAATACGCGCAAGCAGACAGTCGAGGCGGACTTCCGTGCGCTGGGGATGAACCTGCGCGAAAACGCTGAACAAATCGCATTTTATCGCGGTGGGCCCCAAGAGGGACGCCGCATGATGCGGCAGTTCAGAGAGATACAACTCAACTTTGTCGCGTTGATGATCCGCACCAGCAAGCTATTGATCACTAATACGACCTATTTTCACATTGGCAGCCTGGTCCCCACCGCACTGTCGATGCCGCGTTACTTGTCAGGTGCTGCCTCTCTGGGGGACATCACTCAGATTACTGCGTCCTTTGAACGTGTTCATTCCTCGCTGAACTACTTCATCACCAGCTATGTCGATTTCAGCATCTGGCTGGCCTCTGCCAACCGCTTGCGTGACTTCAAGGCGGCGCTGGACAAACTGCAATTCAACCGCATGGGTATCCAGTTTAAAAGCTCAAGCGAGGCGGTACTGACTGCGTCGCCCCTGGCGCTGGAGGCACCCACTGGCGAACTGCTGAGCCATGTGGCCGCCATCCGCATAGAACCAGGCCAGCGCTGGTTGATCAGAGGGGCCTCGGGTTCCGGCAAAAGCACATTGATGCGCGCGCTGTCCGGGTTGTGGCCCTATGGCAACGGCGACATCACATTGCCTGGAGCTCAGGCCACCACGCTGTTCGTCCCGCAAAAAAGCTACATTCCAGAGGGCAGCTTGAAAGCCGCGCTCTGCTACCCGGATGTTGAGGCCAGGTTCACCACGGAGCAATGCAGGCAGGCGCTTCTCGATGTCGGCTTGAGCGAGCGAGCGGAGTCTTTAAGCCTATGTGACGACTGGCAGAAAGTGCTCTCTGGCGGCGAGCAGCAGCGCTTGGCCATTGCGCGAGTGTTATTGCAAAAACCGCAATTCGTCTTTTTTGACGAGGCCACCAGCGGGCTGGATATAGCCAGCGAGCACGCGCTTTATCAGGTGATATTCGCCCGCCTGTCCAATAGCGCGATTATCAGCATCAGTCATAACCCGCAACTCGATTCTTACTACCCATATCAACTGAACGTCACCTGCGCGCGACATGCGGTGCCCGCATGAGCGCTACGGATCAAAGAACCGACAGCAGCGCACTGCGGCCGAGTATAGGCCGTCTCGTAATGGGGTTCTGGGTTTCGGAAGAGAAGTGGCTGGCCTATCTGTTGTTCGCTGTGTGCGTGAGCATTACCTTGGGCGGGGTGTATGTCGCCGTCTGGGCGAACAAAGCCGGTGGCAACCTGGTCGATGCGCTGGTCGCGCGGAACTGGGCAACGCTGTTTCCCGTGTTGGTGCTCAACTTCTTGTTGGCATTGGCCACACCAGTATTGATGATCATCGGCTCAGTCTTCCGGCAGCTACTTGAGTTGCGTTGGCGAACTTGGCTGACGCGTCAGTATGTAGAGCGCTGGACGCAAGCCAACCACTTTTTCGAGCTTGAACGCGAGGGCGTGATCAGCAATGCCGATCAGCGCATCGCTCAGGACGTTGCCCAGTTCGTCGACATTACGCTCAACAATATCCTCAACATCATTCAAGTCGTGGTCAGCGCCGTGTCCTTCGGGGTGGTGCTCTGGGGACTTTCGGGTGAGTTGTCATTCAGTGTATTCGGGCTGGCCTTGGCCATTCCCGGATACCTGCTATTTGCTGCTTTCGCATACACCTTTGGCCAACTGGCGGTGGTGCATTGGGCAGGCAAGTCGCTGATAGGCCTCAATAACCACAAGCAAACGGTTGAAGCCGAGTTTCGTTTCCTGGCAATGCGCTTGCGCGAGAATGCGGAGCAGATCGCTTTCTATCATGGCGGCGAAACAGAAGGTCAGCGGCTATCTGGCGCATTCATACGCGTGCGTAGCAACTGGGTGGCGATCATCAAACGGACCGCCAGGCTGATGTTCGCCCGCGACGCCTATTCCGAGGCATTTTCGCTGCTGCCTCTGCTGCTTGCGTTGCCGCGCTACATGAGCGGGGATATCAGCCTTGGCGACGTCGCGCGCATCCGAGGTGGCCTCGGCGGGCCTGCCGGCGGTGCATTCGGCGCAATGACCAGCGTCTTGAACCTGTTCGTGCAGATGTACCCAACCTTTACCCTCTGGTTGGCGCTGGTTAACCGGCTGCGGGACTTCAGTTGGGCAATCAACAAGCTCGATGCGAAGCCCAATGGCTTTGAGCTGCAACGGGGTGGCGACCGATTGATTTGTCGCGATGTGCATCTGCTCAAACCTTTGGGCCAACCCTTGCTGACACTCAGGTCGCTCGACATCAGCCAGGGCCAGCGCTGGCTGATCAAGGGCGCTTCCGGGCGCGGCAAAAGCACCTTGCTGCGCGCCATCGCCGGCCTGTGGCCACATGGCAGCGGGATGATACGGACACCGAGCCATTGGCAGGTGATGTTTGTTCCCCAGCGCAGCTATACGCCTACCGGCACGCTCAAAGCAGCACTTTGTTACCCCGCCGAGGCGACTCAGTTCAGTGACGCGCAGTGCGAGCAGGCGCTGCGTGATTGTCAGTTGCCGCAATGCGCAGTGCTGCTACATGAAGAAGCCGCGTGGCAACACAAGTTGTCCGGAGGTGAACAGCAGCGGCTGGCTTTTGCCAGGCTGCTCATGCAACGCCCGGACCTTGTGTTCCTCGATGAGGCAACCAGTGCGCTGGACGCTGAGACCGAGCTTACCGTTTACCGCCATGTGCTCGCTCAGTTGCCAGCCACCACGGTCGTGAGTATCAGCCACAGACCTGCCCTGGACAGCCTGCACGATCACGTACTCGATCTGGACGCGCCACCGCCGTTCTCGTTCAACCATCCGCAGCGTGAAGGCGCTTCTGGATATTTTTTCTGAATCGGAGTTACCCATGGATCATCAGTTCGCTTATACCGAGGAGCAACTGGCAGAGTTGGCTCATGACCTGATCGCGCAGGCCCAGGCGGCTGGTGCGAGCGATGTAAAGGTCTCTCTCTCGGAGATGGCCGGCCTGAGCGTCGAGGTCATCGACGGCCGTGTGAACACTCGCTCGCAACATGCCAAAAGCGGGCTCTCCCTCACGGTTTTTCGCGGTGATCGGCAAGGCACCACGCACTCCACCGACTTCAGCGCGGGCAACCTAGGCCGCATGGTGAGTAAGGCGCTGGATATCGCCCGCTACACCAATGAGGACCCGCACGCGGGATTGGTGGATGACGACGGGCTTAGCCGCTTTTACGCAGACCTCAAGCTAGACAACCCCTGGAACCTGAGTATCGAGGAGGCGCTTGAACATGCCCACCGCGTTGAGGCCGGCATACGGGCGGCAGGCAGTGAAGTGCGCAGTGACGGAGCCAGCTTGAGCACTTCGCGATCGCAATTCCAGCTGGTGACGTCACGAGGATTTTGCCGGACGACGACCCGTACCGACCACAACATCTCCGCCAGAGTAATTGCCAATCGTAACGGGCAAAACAAGCCGGACTCCTGGAGTGATTATCAAATTGCACCGCACCGCCTCCAGGCACCGGAGGCCACGGGTGAGCGCGCTGCGCGATCTGCTCTTGAAGCCTTGGGCGGATGCTCAATCAGTTCGCGCAGTTGCCCGGTGCTGCTCGCACCCAGAGCTGCCCATAGCCTCACTCAGCATTTTTTGCAGGCGGTGAATGGAAGCGAACTGTCCCGTGGTTCGAGCTTTCTACGTGACAGCCTTGGTCAAGTGATTTTTGCCGAGCACATTGACGTGCTCGAGGACCCCTTCCTTGTCGGTGGCACGGCCAGCGCCTGTTTCGATACCGATGGCGTAGCCGGACAGCGTCGGGCCGTGGTCGAGCGTGGCATGGTCAGTGGCTATTTTCTCGGTGCCTACAGTGCGCGGCGCCTCGGCATGGTCAGCACCGGCAACGCCCAGGGTGCCCACAATCTTACCCTTAAAAGCCAGCTGACGCGGCCCGAGGACGACCTGCCAGCCATGCTGCGCAAGCTGCATACGGGTCTTCTCGTCACTCACCTCATGGGCGATGGCGTGCGTCTGGCCTCTGGAGATTATTCGCGCGCCGCCCAAGGCTTTTGGGTTGAAAACGGCCAGATTCAGTTTCCGGTCGAGCAAATCACCATTGCCGGACATCTGCGCGAGATGTTTGCCGGCATCGTCGCGGTGGGAAGCGACACCCTGACCCAGGGCAATATCAGCAGCGGCTCGGTCCTGATCGACCGGCTGCGAATCGGCGGCCAATAACCTGCAAAATTCTGAACAAAGAGAACCACATGAGCGAATTGATTCAAGGCCTGTCCCTAGCGACCTTCGACGCACTGGTGACGGATTCCGAACTGCCGGTGCTGGTGGATTTCTGGGCGCCCTGGTGCGGCCCATGCAAGATGCTCGCGCCGGTGATCGACCAGTTGGCTGAAGAGTATGACGGCCGGCTCAAGGTCATGAAATGCAATATGGACGAAGTCAACGCCCAGGACCCGGAGGCCGGCAAGGCACGGTTCCAAGTGGCAGGTATCCCCGCCCTGGTGATTTACCGCAATGGCCAAGAGGTTACGCGGGTTGTCGGTGTGCAGTCGCGATTGCGGCTGCGCAGTTTTATCGATAAGGGAATTGCGGCCGACGCCAATTGATCATCCACCTCCTCTGCACGAGCTACCCGGGACATCATGAACGCACCTCATACCCACATAAATAATCTGCAGGCCGCCAGGCAGTTGCTGCTCGAGCCCTATGGGCTGGACGAGCGTCACCTTGCGCGTGTCCTGGACGATGTCATGGCACACCAGGTCGACTTTGCGGATTTGTATTTGCAGTCGGTGAAGCGAGAGCGCTGGAATATCGAAGGAGGGCTGATCAAATCTGGCTCGTTCAGTGTCGATCAGGGCTTTGGCCTGCGGGCGCTGGACCAGGACCAAAGTGCTTTTGCCTACTCCCAGCAGATCAATGAGCGATTCCTCAGGGATGCTGCACATGCAGTGCGCACTATTGCGCGTCCCGGGGGTAAGCAGGCTCAAGTCAACCTTCAGCGTACGGCACCGCAGGCGCAGTATGCCAACGTTGATCCGATCGATTCCGTGGACACGGATGCCAAGGTCGCCATCCTGAAAAGCATCGACCGTATGGCCCGGGCCATGGACCCGCGGGTAGTCAATGTCTTCGCCATGGTCGAGGTCGAACAACAGACCGTCATGGTCATGCGTCACGATGGACGTCTGGCTGCCGATGTGCGTCCGCTGGTCATCGTGCAAATGAACGTGATGGTGGCCAACGGCAAGCAACGTGAAATGGCCAGTACCGGCCTCGGTGGGCGTTATGCGCTGGAAACGCTGGACGAAGCGAGCATAGGACAGGAATTGCGCAAGCTGGTCGATGGCGCGTTGCTCAACCTTGATGCCATTCCCAGCCCGTCCGGCAGTATGCCGGTAGTGTTGGGGCCCGGTTGGACCGGCATTCTCCTGCATGAAGCCATGGGGCACGGTTTTGAAGGTGACTTCAATCGCTTGGGGACTTCCGCCTATAGCGGGCGTATGGGGGAAAGAGTGGCGCCCAAAGGTGTCAATGTGGTCGACGATGGCTCGCTGGTCGGCCATAGGGGCTCGGTGAATATCGACGATGAGGGCGAAGCGGGACAGTGCACGCCTCTGATCGAGGATGGGATTCTGTGCGGCTACATGCACGACAACCTCAGCGCTCGGTTGATGAACATGTCCCCTACCGGCAATGGCCGTCGCCAGTCATATGCCCATTTGCCGATGCCTCGCATGACCAACACCTTCATGCGCAATGGCGACTTGGTGCCTGAGGAAATCATCGCTTCAGTGAAGCGTGGCCTTTACTTGGCCACTCCAGGCAGCGGCCAGGTCGATATTGTCAGCGGTCAATTCACTTTCCAAAGCGCGCTCGCCTACCTGATCGAAGACGGCCGGTTGGTTGCCCCCGTGCGCGGGGCCACCCTGACAGGCAACGGCCCGCAAACGCTCAGCCAAATCAGTATGGTTGGCAATGATCTGGCGCTGGACCCGGGCATGGCGGTCTGTGGAAAAAGAGGCCAGAGCATACCGGTCAGCGTTGGACAGCCCACTCTAAAAATTGACAACCTTATCGTTGGTGGAACGGCCTGAGCCGTCCCCTATAGGAGCCCGGCATGTCTCTGGTCAACTATCGGCGAGAAGGTACACTCGCGCTACTGCAACTGAATAATCCACCTTTCAACGCCTTCAGCGAAACCTTGCTGGATGATTTCGCTCGCTGCCTGGCGCTATACGAGCAGGACAGCGAAGCGCGACTGGCCGTCGTTCATGGGCAAGGTGCGGATTTCTCGATCGGGGCCCTGACGCACGAGTTGGGCGTGGTGTACAACAGCGACGCAGCCCGGCCTCTGGTAGACGCGGTGGAGGCTTGCTCGAAGCCGCTCATAGCCCTGATGCACGGTCGCGTACTGGGGGCGGGGTTGGAGCTCGCGCTGGCGTGCCATTGGCGCCTGGCAACCGCGACTGCCCGCATCGGGCTCCCGGAAATCCACATAGGTCTGCCACCGGGGGCTGGCGCCACGCAACGCTTGCCACGGCTGATCGGAATTGAGCCAGCCATAAAAATCTTGCTGGAGGGTACACTCATCACGGCCGCGCAGGCGCTAGACCTGAAGCTGGTTGATACGGTCCTGGAAGAGGATTGGGCGGACCATTTCAAAGAGATCGCGGACTGGGCGGCGATGCTCGGAGCACCTCTGCAAACCCGCAATCGAAGTCATCTACTCGCGCAAACACCGGAAAACTTCCTCAGCGAATTCCGAGCCGCCCAGCCCGTAGAGTTTTTTGCTTACAAAGCCAAGGCTGCCATATTGCAGGCGTTGGAAGCTATTGACCCGGATGACTTTGACAAGGGCTATGAGCTGGAGGAACGCCTTTACGTAGAGGTCGAGCAATCCGGACAGAAGATGGCCTTGATGAACAGCTTTTTGCACGATGAGGCTGCTGCCTGGCGTATTCCGGGACGGCCCGACGAGCATGCTCCGCCGATAGGGACGGTGACGTTGTCCGCAGCGCAACTTCCTCTCGGCTGTAAACTGAACGTCGATGGCTTGCAGATAAATTGGATCAAGCCTCATGCGACACAGCCTCAGACACTGTCCGCGCTGGAAGCTACAGATGTATGGCTGGACTGTACCGAGGGACCACAAGCAGATCGGTTGGAGGCCTTCGCCAGCTACTGCGCGGCGATGAAACCGGACGCAGTTATTGTTTATGCGATTCGCGAAGGGGCAAGCGTTGACTTGACTCAGCTCCCCGAGCAGATACAAGGACATGCTTTGCTGCCTGCCTTTGTTTACGGTACAGGACCGAAGACCCTCCTCCAGTTCTGGGCTCGCGAGTCGAATCAATCCAAGCACGTTCAATTGGCAGTGCGAGGTGCACGAGCCATAGGGCTGGCATGTTTGCATTCACCTGGCCAGCGGCTGTTAGGGCAAGAAATGATGGCTGGTTGGGCAACGGACCTCGATAGTCTACTGGCCGGTGGTGTAAGTCTGGAATCCATTACGCGAGTGTGCCAAAACTTCGGTCTATCGCTGGCGGCCATGCAATGGTCGCCGCTTGGCTCCCACACGATCACTGAGCTCGATTGCCCGCTCGACGATGAAGGTGTGCTCCAGGCAATTCTCTGCTCCATTGCCAATCAGGGCTGTCGCCAGCTAAGTGCAGGACTGGCGATGAATCCCGAGGATATCGACATGGTCGTAACCCGGGGCTATGGCTACCCACCGCACCAGTCTGGCCCCATGGCGCGCTGGGCTCAAAGCGTGGTGTTGCTGCATGACAACCTGGCGGAGTTGCAAGCGCAGTTCGGTGAAAATTGGGAACCAGCGCCCATGCTTAAACGTTTGGCTAGGGATTTACGGGGCGCTACGGCTTAGAAAAAGTTTACGCCCTTCTTATCATGCGTTGATCGGTCTGGGGACCAAAAGCTCGGGCCTAATCCCAAAACCACAAAAGCAATGCCCCGACAAGTCGGGGCATTGCTTTTAATCGCAGCGGTCATCGTATTTTTAGCTAATTCGCATACAAGCCGTCCAAATCAAATTGATGGTCGTACATGCAGTGCACACAGAATCAATGAGCGAATCTCGTGATGAGCAAACTGGGTATCGATCGTTGCGGGCGAGAACCTTCAATACCAGCACGAACGTCGCAGCATTCGCAAAAATAGAATGTAACAATCGCAAAAAATCACTTTTATAGATTTTTATCCTATTCATTCGTAGATTCACGAAAAATAAAGCAAAAATCATCCTCACCAACGTCTGTATCATCTATTGACACTCCGAACTCAGACGCCACTGCCATGTATGACGCCACCACTCGATACATTCACGCCGGCCGAAATCCTGACGCGTATTGCGGCTTGGTCAATACACCAATCTTTCGGGGTTCAACCGTACTCGCAAAAAGCTTTGAAGCTTGGGAAGCCAGCAAAAAGGACGGCAACCCTTATGCCAATTACGGGCGCTTCGGCACACCGACCACGCGCTCCTTCGAGGATGCTATTGCAGAACTTGAAGGTGGTCATGCCAGCCTGGTATTTCCCTCAGGTCTAGCTGCCTGCGTCCATGCGCTGCTCGCCTTTGTAAAAACGGGTGACCACGTCCTGATGACGGATAACATCTATGGTCCGACTCGGGCGTTCGTCAGCAATGTCCTGACGCGTTTCGGTGTCGAGGTGGAGTATTTCGTCCCAACTATTGGCGCAGCGATCGCCGCACAACTGCGCCCGAATACGCGTGTTGTGTTTACTGAGTCGCCCGGCTCACTGACCTTCGAAGTCTGCGACCTTCCGGCTATCTGTGAGGCAGCCCATGAAGTCGGAGCCTTCGTGTTACTCGATAACACATGGGCCTCGCCTTTGTATTTCAAACCCTTCGATCATGGCGTAGACGTATCCATTCAGGCGGCAACCAAATACATTGTCGGGCATTCTGATGCGTTACTTGGGACGGCCACCGCTAACGAGCGCGCATGGCCGTTGCTCAAGGCTGGAGCCCATGACTTCGGACAAACTGCCAGCCCTGATGATCTGTTCCTCGCTCTACGTGGGCTGCGCACGATGCCCATACGCCTTCAGCAGCATTGGTCCACGGGTGTCACATTGGCGAAATGCCTGGAGACACATCCCGCCATCGCTCGCGTCCTGCATCCTGCGCTGCCGAATAATCCTGGGCATGAACTTTGGAAACGAGATTTTCTCGGTGCCAGCGGGCTGTTTGGTATCGAGGTCAAGACAAAGGATCCGGCCGTATTGGCCCGGCTGTTCGACAACCTGACGTTATTCGGTATCGGCCTTTCTTGGGGCGGGTTCGAAAGCCTCGTAGTTCCCGTAGGGCAGCCATTGCGCAGCATGCCCACGGCCAGTCAGGGTTATCTCATTCGCGTGCATGCCGGCTTGGAGCACGTCACTGATTTACTTGAAGACTTCCATCGTGCCCTGGGCATCGCTTTCCAGAGCCCCTGCGTCGCAGTTGCCTGATGATTGGACTCCCTGACAGCAGCATCGATGGTGTCGTGGGACTTAACTTGCGAGGCCCCCATGAAACTCAACTTAAATACGAAGCCGTCATTTCTAATGAACGATCTCCAATTCGTAAATATCGTTTCAGCGACCCTGCTACACGTGCGTCGGGAGTTTCCGTACGCCCAAAACCGCGTGTTCGAGTCTGCCGAAGACCTGCAAAAACCAAGTAGTGTGCACCCGATTTTCTATGGCAGTTTCGACTGGCACTCTTGTGTCCATAGTCACTGGCTGCTACTTCGTGCCTTGGAGCGGGCGCCACAGGGTCCGCAGGCGCGGCAAATTGAGCAGCACTTCAACAGCCACTTCACGGCCCCAAAGGTAGAGGCCGAGTGCGACTTCTTTCGTCGACCGGCCCAGGCAGGTTTTGAGCGCCCTTATGGATGGGTCTGGTTGCTCAAGCTCGTCGCTCAGCTCAAAGAATCGACCTTGCCACAAGCGTCGCAGTGGCTTGCGAATTTGGCGCCTCTGGCCGAGTTGATAGCCTCACGACTAAAGAGCTATTTGCCAAAACTTGTTTACCCGATTCGCTCTGGACAACACAACAACACCGCCTTCGCGCTCTTGCTTGCGCTCGACTATGCGCAGGCCTTCCACCACATTGAGTTTGACCGGTTACTACAGACGCTGGCTCTTTCATACTTTCAGGATGCAGTGGCTTGCCCAGACCTTGAGCCGGGCGGTGAGGATTTTCTATCTCCCACCTGGCAGCAGGCCCTGCTGATGCAACGGGTTCTGGGACCAGAAGAGTACCGTCAATGGTTCTCGAAATATCTACCCACCCCGAGCTTGTCTGCGACCAGCAGGCTTTTCATCCCTGTCCAAGTCAGTGACCGCACCGATGGTCGCCTGGCCCATCTGGACGGGCTGAATCTCAGTCGAGCCTGGTGCATGACCCGTATCTCCCAAAGCTTTGCTGCCGGCAGTGATGAGCATCGCCGACTGACCGAGTCGGCGGCGCAGCATCTGCAGGCTAGCAGCGACCACCTGCATGACCACTACATGGGCGAGCACTGGCTCGCCACCTTCCTGTTTTTGGCGCTTGATGCCTGATCTCTACCCCCAAGAGGAACTCTGGATGCACACTGCCAATCCGCTGCTGGTTGCAGGAGACCTACCGGCTTATTCAATGATAAAAGCCGAGCACGTCGGTCCGGCGATCGACCAAGTGCTAGCCGATAACCGCCAGTCACTGGCACGGTTGACCGCAGACGACACCAAAGACCTCAGTTGGGAGGGCTTCGTATTGTGGCTCGATGAGCTCCAGACCGCTCTGAACGAAGTCTGGAGTCCGGTCAGGCATCTAAATGCCGTATGCAACACACCGGAACTGCGTGAGGCATATGAAGCAGCGCTCGCAAAACTTTCCGCATACGGCACGGAGCTGGGTCAAAACATGACGTTGTACAAGGGCTTTCAGTCCTTGTTGAATAGCCGCAATTACGTTGATTTCGATGTGGCGCAACGCTCGGTGATCGATCACGCCCTGAGGGATTTCAAACTATCAGGTGTTCATTTGCCACCGGCCAGTCAACAACGTTTTCTCGAGCTCAACCTTAACCTGAGTGAACTGGGCAGCTTGTTTGGCAACAACGTCATGGATGCCACCCAAGCCTGGAGCCGTTTGCTGACAGATGAAGAAGAGCTCGCGGGGGTGCCTGCGGCGGCCAAGTCCTTTATGGCCAGATGCGCGAAAGAGCGGGGCTTGCAAGGCTGGCTGCTGACCCTGGAGGTGCCTTGTGTGCAGGCGATCCTCACCTATGCCGATAATCGAGTGTTGCGAGAAGAGGTGTATTTCAACAACGTCACTCGAGCCTCGGAGGTTGGGCCGAATGCCGGAGCATTCAATAATGGCCCGATCATGCAGCAGATCCTTGAGTGCCGTGCCGAACTCGCCCAACTGCTGGGCTACGAGAACTATGCGCAGCTCAGTCTGGTAAGGAAGATGGCTGACTTTGTGCCCCAGGTTTTGGATTTTTTGCGCGACCTGGGTAAACACAGCCGTGCAGGTGCGATGCGAGAGCTGCGAGATCTCAAGGCCTTCGCCGTTGAACGGGGTGTCGAGAATTTGCAAATGTGGGACATCCGATATTTTTCCGAGCTATACCAGCAGCAATATCACGCACTGTCCCAAGAGGTATTGCGACGTTACTTTCCAGTCGATCACGTACTCAAGGGCATGTTTGAACTTGTGGAGCGTCTCTACGGCATTCAGATCAACGAATTGACGGGTTTCGATACATGGCACACCGATGTTTGCTTTTTTGAAGTCGTTGAAAAGGATACGGTGGTGGGACGTTTCTTCCTGGACCTTTATGCACGACCGAACAAACGGGCCGGGGCGTGGATGGATGGATGTCGCAGCCGTCGCCGAGATCGGCAAGGGGTGTTGCATGCGCCGATGGCCTATCTGGTCTGCAATTTCGCTCCGGCAATGCAGGGGGAACCTGCCTTGTTGACTCATAACGAAGTGGTGACCTTGTTTCACGAGTTCGGACATGGTCTTCACCATTTGTTAACCCGGGTCGAGCAGCCGGGCGTTGCTGGTGTCAACGGCGTGGCATGGGATGCAGTCGAATTGCCTAGCCAGTTCATGGAAAATTGGTGCTGGCAACCGGAAGTGGTGCGTGGCTTGAGTTGTCATGTGGAAAGTGGAGAGCCGCTGCCGGACGAGCTATTGCAACAGTTGGTTGAATCACGCGGTTTTCAGGCCGGCTTGGCGATGTGTCGTCAGGTTGAATTGGCACTCTTCGATTTCGAACTGCATGCCCGCTCGGAGGTGGTTGACCCGACGGTATTTATGGCAGCGGTCAGTCAAGAGGCATCTGTGTTGTCACCACCCGCCTATGCCCGGTCAGCCAATACGTTCTCGCATATTTTTGCGGGCGGTTACGCGGCAGGTTATTACAGTTACAAATGGGCCGAAGTGTTGGCCACAGATGCATTTTCGCGTTTTGTGGAAGAAGGGCTGTTTAATCCGGTAGTGGGTAAGGCGTTCCGGGAGACAGTACTCGCCCAGGGTGGCGCGGAACCTGCAATGGATCTGTTCAAGCGCTTCCGTGGACGCGAACCAAGGATCGACGCGCTCCTGGCGTTGAGCGGGCTGGATCAGGCCCAGGTTTAACTTCTACACCGGCCTGGAGGAAACCCGGGCCGTCGGCGAAGTTGGATTTCAGTGACTCGTGGTAGACAGTATCAAGAGGCATACGCCAGACCTGAAGGTTGGGCGACTCCGGTTGCCCCGCCCTCATCCGCAGGAAATCAAGGCGCATAACGAAGGGGCAAACGGGTCGAATATTTAATCTGTTCCATAGAGAAACTCGAGCTGATATCCGACAGCCCTGGAACACATATCAGTTGTTTATAGACTGCATCGTAGGCTGCCACATCGGGCACTGCCACACGCAACAGGTAGTCCGTGTCTCCGGCCATACGATAGACCTCCACAACTTCCTCGATTGATGACACCGCACGATGAAAGTCCTCAAGCCAATCCGAATTGTGCTGCGTAGTCTTGATGGCGACGAACACGATCACACCGACATTCAGCTTTTTGCCATCCAAAAGCGCAACCCGAGCACGGATAATGCCCGACTCCTCGAGTTTTTGAATGCGGCGCCAACAGGCTGTGTTCCCTAGGCCGATCTGCTCCGCGATATCACCTACTGGCCGCGTGCAGTCTTTCTGCAGAATGTCCAGTATTGCCCTATCAAGTTTGTCCATGAGGTGTCATGCCTTGGCCTTGGAAGATAACTGTAGACGTATGAATTCAACGCCCGGCATTTTCCAACAAACAAGTGCCGAGCACCATCAAACTTTACAAGTTACGCAATATGTTCGGCTCTAACATCGCGCTCCAGTCTAATCATTTGCTCCATCGGAAAACTCGGCGACTGGAGTCTCGGTATTTTTCCAAAATCAGGAAGTCTTCTTCGGCGCTTCCTTGAGTCCGTGCACGGGACAAGCATCGCGGCAGCGTGGGCCAACGCCCAGATTCTGGAGCCCCGCATCGATGGCTGACGATCAGGGCCGCCGCCAGTGATCAATAGTTTAGAAATCTCTGAACTATCTTTTTGCGCTTCCCTATTCTTCCCGCCAACCGCCCCTCCCTACTATTGACGGCAACAAAGGAGCCTTCCATAGAGATGCGGCCCGAAGATTGCTTTTTCTGATTGTCACTGCCGTTCGTTGTGCGTTTCGGTTAGCGCCGCAACGCCGCCGTGTCAATCATGCGAAGGAACCTTTGGAGCAGATCGATGAAGTTGGAAATATTCCGAACGTTGTGGGGCTACACCGCGAGCAAGGCACAAGCGCTCGATGAGTTGCTTGAAGCCGGGTTCGATGGCATGGAAGCCCGCCTGCCCATGACCGCCAGCGAACGTGCCGAATTCGCAGCCTTTCTACGCATCAACAAAGTCAGCTATATCAGCACCGTCTTCAGCGCCTACGACGTTCTGCCGGAGCAGTCGGCAACCGTCGACGAACACCTTCTGGACCTCGACAAGAAGCTCGGCTGGGCGGCTGAGTTGGCGCCGCGCTTCGTCAATCTGCTGGCTGGCAACGACCGCTGGCCCCTGGCACAGCAAGTCGATTTCTTCGGCCGCGCGATGGACGTCGCGCGTAAGCATGGCCAGGTGTGCGTCTTCGAGACTCATCGCGCTCGCTCGTTATTCAACCCCTGGGTCACCCTCGAGTTGATTCGTCAACTGCCGGACCTGCGCTTCACCAGCGACATCAGTCATTGGGTCGTCACCTGCGAGCGCCTGCTCAACGATCCGGAAGACGACCTCAGCGCCTTCGTCGAACGTGTCCACCATATTCAAGCCCGAGTCGGTTATGACCAGGGACCACAGGTTCCCCACCCCGCCGCCCCCGAGTACAGCCAAGCGCTTGCCTTCCATCAGCAACATTGGGAGGCCATCTGGCGATCCCAGGAAAAACGCGGGTATCAGATCAGCACGCTGACACCGGAGTTCGGCGCCGACGGCTATCTGCATCACCTGCCCTTCACCAACGTGCCGGTGGCTGATCTGTGGTCGCTGAACGTGTGGATGGCAAACACCGAGCGCGAGCATTTTCGACGTTTCGCCCGCACCTCAACCCGATAAGGAGTGCTCCCTCATGCCTGACAAAGCGCCCACGGCCGCCAACTTCAATCGCATTCCGGTGGTGGATATCGCCGGGCTGTACAGCGACGACCTCACCCAGCGCCAGGCAGTGGCCGAAGAACTGGGTAACGCCGCCCGCGCAGTCGGTTTCCTGTACATCAAGAACCACGGCATCGAGTCGTCACTGATCGACGGCTTGCGTCAAGCGGCGAAGGACCTGTTCGCACAATCGCTTGAGTACAAAATGCAGCATTACATCGGTACTTCACGCAGCCACAAAGGTTTTGTGCCTGAAGGTGAAGAGGTCTATGCCAAAGGCAAACCGGATCACAAGGAAGCTTTCGATATCGGTTTCGAAGTGAGCGAAGACGATCCGCTGGTCATTGCCGGCACGCCCTTAATCGGGGCCAACGAATGGCCGGACTTGCCGGGTTTCCGTCCTGCCGTCGAAGCTTACTACGCCGCGGTGTTTGCATTAGGTCGTCGCTTATTCAAGGGTTTCGCCCTCGCTTTGGGCCTGGAGGAAGATTATTTCGAGGCACTGGTGACTCGCCCACCGTCGAAGCTGCGCCTGATTCATTACCCGTTTGACCTGGCGGCTCAAGACGCGCCCGGCATCGGCGCCCATACCGACTATGAATGCTTCACGATTTTGCTTGCCGACAAGCCAGGCCTCGAGGTGATGAACGATCAGGGGCAATGGATTGATGCGCCGCCCATGGACGATACGTTTGTGGTCAACATCGGCGACATGCTGGAGGTCATGACCGCAGGTACATTCGTCGCGACGGCTCACCGAGTGCGAACCGTCAGCGAAGAGCGCTACTCGTTCCCACTCTTCTATGCGTGCGATTTCCATACGCAAATCAAGCCACTGCCGCAGTTTCTTGAAGGCGGTAAGGATTACGAGGAAATCACCATCGGTGAACACATGTTTGGCCAAGCGTTGCAAACCTATCAATACCTGCGCCGCAAGGTCGAACGCGGCGAACTCAAACTGTACGAGCGCGCGCGCAAGCCATCGAGCTTCGGTCACTTGAAGAACCAGACGCAGGAAGCGTCCTGATGCCCCCCCGACCCGTTCCAAAACAACCCTGTTCCAAAACCAGTCCAACCCTACTTTTTCGACGTGGAGTCACTGATGATGCGCAATCCAATGAATATCGCTGTCCGCTTGTCCCTGCTGGCCTTCGCGATCCTCGGTGCGGCAGGTGCCCACGCAGCCACGACGGTGACACCCGGCGTCCTCAAGGTCGGCATGGAAATCACTTATCCGCCCTTCGAATCCTACGACGAACAAAAAAATGTCGTCGGCTCAGACCCCGAACTGGCGCGATTGCTCGCCAAACATCTGGACCTCAAGGCTGACTTCGTTGACACCAAATTTTCCAACCTGCTGCTGAGCCTGAACGCCGGTCACTATGACGCGATCATCTCGGGCATGTACATCACGCCCGAACGGCAGACCCAAGCGCAAACCATCCCATACGCCAAGACCGGCGCAGCGATCATGGTGCTGAAAGACAGCCCGTTGAAACCGAAAGTACCGGAAGACCTCTGCGGCCTGAAAATCGGCCTGGAAAAAGGCACCACTTGGGTGACGCAATTCAACAAACTCTCGACCGATTACTGCACCCCGAACAACAAGGGCGCGATCATGGTCAGCGAATTCCCGTCCGCGCCTGAAGTGACCCAGGCGCTGCTCTCCGGCAACGTGCAAGCTCAGGTGGAGATCGACGGCGCCGCCGGCATGATCGCAGAACGCACCAAAGGTCGGGTTGTGATCAGCACCGAGCACTCGATCTATCAACAGACGTTGGGTATCTACGTCAAAAAGGACAACGACGCGCTCTATCAGGCGCTGCTCAAGGCCTTTGATGCGACGAAAGCATCGGGTGAATACGCCGCCCTGTTGAAGAAGTACAACCTGGAAGAACCGACTAACTGACTCAGTGCAGCCCTGTGGGAGCGAGGCCGCTCCCACGGTCGGCGGCGTTCGCTTGACTGCCCGGCATAGGTGAAGCCTCCGTCGACGCCAGCAGTTGGAGGTACACATGCAATTTGAATGGCCCTATTTCTTTTCTCTGTTTTCGGTCTCGGACTTCTGGAAAGCCTGCATTACGGTGGTGCAACTCAGCACGCTGGCCTGGTTCATCGGCATGCTGCTGGGCTTCCTGCTGGCGTCGGCCAAGCTTTCAGCCGCGCGTTGGGTCAGTGTGCCGGCATCGGTTTATATCTGGTTCTTTCGCAGCGTGCCGCTGCTCGTACTGGTGGTGTTCGTCTATAACTTGCCGCAGATGTTCCCGGTCACCCGTGGCGTACTGTCCAACCCGTTCTATTCCGGCCTGTTGGCACTGGTGGTCACCGAGGCGGCGTACATGGCGGAAATTCATCGTGGCGGCTTGATATCCGTTGCCAAAGGCCAGAAAGAAGCCGGCCGTGCGCTGGGTATCGGCCTGATCGGTCTGCAGCGCCTGATCGTGATCCCGCAGGCGTTCCGCATTTCCCTGCCGACACTGATCAACGAATACATCACCGTGGTGAAACTGACCTCGCTGGTCTCGGTGATTTCCTTGACCGAACTGCTGACCGTGGGCCAGCGTCTTTACGCGCAAAACTTCCTGGTCATGGAAACCCTGTCGGCTGTGGCGGTGTATTACGTGCTGATCGTGACCGTGCTTGGCTGGCTGTTCCATTGGCTGGAGCAACACTTGGAGCTCAACAACCGCAAACCACAAACGCTGGATGACATCAGCCTGCGGCGTCTACGCGCGTCACGGGCGGAGTCCTCTCCGGCAGACGCTCGTACAGCGCCGGGGCCTGGCTCGGCACCCGCCCTGCAACTGATCAACATTCACAAGCGCTACGGCCAGCACGCCGTGCTCAAGGGCATCAACCTTGATGTCAACGTGGGGCAGGTGATTTCCATTATCGGTCCGTCGGGATCGGGAAAAACCTCGCTGATTCGGACCGTCAACGCCTTGGAAAGCATCGACCAGGGCGAGATCATTCTATTCGGCGAGAGCTACATCCACGCCGGTGACAACACCAACACGCAACAAGTACGCCACGGGGTGCAGCGCATCGGCATGGTGTTTCAGAGCTTCAACCTGTTTCCCCATCGCACCATTCTCGACAACGTCACCCTCGCGCCACGTTATCACGGCCGCGACAAGTCCATCAGCGAGCAGCGCGCCTACGCGCTGCTGGACAAGGTCGGGCTGCTGGCGCACGCGCAAAAGTATCCGCATCAGTTGTCGGGCGGCCAGCAACAACGCGTGGCTATCGCCCGTGCATTGGCGATGGATCCCCAAATCATGCTGTTCGATGAGCCTACTTCAGCCCTTGACCCGGAACTGGTCGGCGATGTGCTCAAGGTGATCAGCGACCTGGCAAAAGAAGGCATGACCATGTTGATCGTGACCCATGAAATGGACTTCGCCATGTCAATTTCCGACAGGGTAGTTTTCATGGAGGACGGCCTGGTCAAACTGGATGCGGCGCCTGGGATGATCCGAGCTGATCAGTGCGGCGAGAGAATCAGAAAATTCATGAGGGTTTGAACTCGGTGTGATTGGGTCCTGACCCTCGAGATGGGATATCCGTCAAGCACGCTGGTTTTCCCATCCCCGTTATGCGTTGCGAAGCTTCTGGCGAGTCATTCTGATGGGGCCTCATCAAGATCGTCGTCAAGGCTCGCAATGCATGCGTCGAGCAATTCGTGCAATACCGCCACGCGCTCCACGCCGAGTAGACCATTGAGTGCGCGCTGTGCCTCCTTCCAGGCCCGCTGGCCTTCGGCTTGCTTGACGCGTCCAGCCTCGGTCACTTCGACAAGGCGACTGCGGGCATCGCCTCCTGCACCAATCTCCAGCCACCCCTGAGCGGTCAGGGACTGCATGTTTCGAGTCAAGGTCGAATTATCCATCTGCATTTGCCTGGCCAGATCACTCGGCCGAATAGGTCCCAGCCTGACCACATGCGACAACAATGCGTACTGCGTGTTCTTCAGGCCGAACTCGGCGACATAGCGGTCGTAATGACGCGTCACCATGCGATTGAGCTGGCGGAGTTTCAGATTGGTGCAGCCCTGTGGCTTGATAGTATTTTTCATGGGGTCTATTGTACCTGCAATATTTGCATATACAATTTTCTTTGCACCGACACTATCTGAAAAAATCATTCCGACTTGATCAATGGTGAAAACATGAAATATGCATCCTTCGGCAAAACAGGACTGAGTGTGTCCCAGGTCGTGCTTGGGACGGGCAACTTTGGCACAGGCTGGGGCTACGGCGCGGATCCCGATGTCAGCACGGCAATCTTCAACGCCTACGCGGAGGCCGGCGGCAACTTCATCGATGGCGCAGATATCTACCAGTTCGGAGAGTCCGAGGAGCTGCTCGGTACCCTGCTGAAGGGCCGACGCGAGCGTTTCGTCCTGGCGACCAAGTACACCCAAGGCGCGCAGCCAAATGCCGATCGCCTCGTCATTGGCAATAGTCGTAAAGCCATGGTGGCCTCGGTAGAGGCGAGCCTGAAGCGACTCAGAACCGATCGCATCGATCTCTACTGGGTGCATTGGCCGGATAATGTCACGCCCATCGAAGAAATTGTCCGTGGGTTCGAGGATCTCGCCCGCGCGGGCAAGATTCTTTATGCCGGCCTCTCCAACTTTCCTGCTTGGCGGCTATCGCGAGCAGTCACCCTCGCCGAACTCACCCACTCGGTGCCGATCGCCGCGGCGCAATTCGAGCATAGCCTGGTCCACCGCGACCCCGAGGTTGATCTGTTCCCCGCTTCGCATGCGTTGGGATTGGGTATCGTCACTTGGTCGCCACTCGGCGGAGGCATGCTGACCGGTAAGTACCGCAAGGGCGAGAAAGGACGCGCCGAGGGCCTCGGTGGCAAGGTGTTCCAGGCGGAGAATAGCGAGCAGCGTACACAGGTCCTCGACACGGTCATCGCCATCGCCAACGAACTGGGCGTCAACCCCGGTCAAGTCGCCATCGCCTGGTCCGGCACGCACGGGTCGTTACCCATCATCGGCCCGCGCTCGGTCGAGCAGTTGGCCGACAACCTCGCAGCCCTGTCGGTTGAACTGTCAGCCGAGCAGATTCATCGGCTCGACACCGTTAGCAGCCTGTCTCCTTCGATGCCAGCAAGGACAGCGACCCCTTGGGCTCGCGCAGCAGCGCAGATCGTGGCTTGAACGTGGGAGGGTGATGCATGCCGACGACAAGAAGGCCAGACTCAACTGTATGCATCACCTGCCCGGCCCCCTTTATCGCCTGACATGTTCCTGTCAGCCTCCCGTCACCCTGACGTCAGATCGTTGCGCCTAAAGTAACGCCAGGATTGCTCCTGCGGCACCAGCATGAACCTGCGGGAGCGAGCCTGCCCGCTCCCGCAGGAACCTGGCTTAACCAGAGATTCCGCACCCTTGGTTGCTTTTTGCTGGAGCTCTTGTCATCAGGCGGAAGGAGAAACGCAAATGAACCATCCTGACGGGCACGACAGCGCGCTTGATCAATTCATCTGGCCATCGCCAGACGGTATCCTGAACCGCAAAGACCTGTTGCTTCGCCTGCGCGCCGAACAGCAATTCATGGCCGCACAGGACCCTGCATGCAGGCTCGATCAACAAGACTACCTGCTTTCCCTGATCGATTCGGTATCAACACGGGCCGACGGCGCCGCGCAACGCTCAGGTTTCGATGCCCGGCGAATGCGTAGCGTCATCACCGAAGCGGCCACGAGAAGCCATTGGGGCAAGCCTTCAGGCGGGCGCCGAACCCAGGGCATCGCCGCACACTGCGATGCGCAGACTTGCATGGCCGCGGTAATCGATGTCGAGCTGAGCGACGAGGGGCGCTTGATTGTGCATGACACGGTGTTTGTCGCTGACCTGGGCGCTGTAGAAAACCCCGGTCGCCTACGCGCCCAGCTTGAAGGCGCGTGCCTGATGGGGGTCGCATTCGTGGCGTCTTCTGAATTTGGTGTGACGGCGGTTGATCTGTGTCCGACGATCGCCCAACGCCCCCGCTGGCCACTCGTCTCATGGTTGCCAGGTCACATCGCGGTACACTTGATCAACCCAACGGGTGCGCTCCAGGCCTGCCAGCCCAGCCAACTGAGCTACGTACCCATCGTCCGGGCCTTGTACAATGCAATTCGCAAAGCCTCGGGCAAGCGTACCAGCGATTTGCCGCTCAAAAACCAGTCGCTCGAAAGAATGGTCGGACGTTAAGTCGCTGCCGGCTTCAAATAACCCTAGCGTCAGGGCTTTCAGCGTCGCCGCACGGGTGGTTCATTACCATTTGGCAATCCAATAGCCACAAAAGCGGGGTAAAGTATTTCTTCCAACTGAGTGAGATTTCGCGCCATGCCTTCGACTCCCTGTGTCACGTCCAGCATCCGTGGGCAACGCGGTGCCGACCTGCTCGTAGAAGTACTGCGCAGCGAAGGCGTCCGCCATGTCTTCGGCAATCCGGGAACAACGGAGCTGCCTTTGCTCGATGCGCTCTCGGGCGTATCCGATATGCACTACGTGCTCGGCCTCCAGGAGGCCTGCGTCGTGGCGATGGCCGACGGTTATGCCCAGGCCTCCGGCCGTCCCGGTTTCGTGAACCTTCATACAGCAGGAGGCCTTGGCAACGCGATGGGCGCCATCCTGAACGCGAAGATGGCGAACACGCCGCTGGTAATCACCGCGGGCCAACAGGATACCCGCCATGGCGTGACCGACCCGCTGCTTCATGGCGATCTGGTCAGCCTGGCCCGACCGAGCGTCAAATGGGCGGAGGAAATCCAGCACCCCGAACATATCCCGATGCTGCTGCGTCGCGCTCTGCAGGACTGCCGCACAGGGCCGACCGGCCCGGTTTTCCTTTCGCTGCCGATCAACGTGATGGAGCAGCATACCGATGCCGATGCTGGCCAGCCGTCGCGAATCGAACGAGGTGCGGTGACCGCGGCGATTGACCCGTTGGCCGACGCCTTAGCGACGGTTACTCCCGGCCGCCTGGCGATTATCGTCGGGGAGGAGGTCTTCCAGTCGAATGCGCAAGTGGAAGCGGTGAGACTCGCCGAAGCACTCGGCGCGCCGGTCTTCGGGCCCTCCTGGCCCGGGCATATCCCCTTCCCCACCGCTCATCCTCAATGGCGCGGAGCCTTGTCGCCCAAAGCTGCCGATATCCGCGAAACGTTCGCTGACTTCGATGCAGTCTTGCTTCTCGGCGGCCATTCGCTGATCAGTTACCAATACTCGCAAGGCCCGGCGATCCCCCCTCATTGCCGTCTCATTCAATTGACCGGCGATGGCCACCAACTGGGCAGAGTGCATGGAACGACGCTGGGATTGATAGGCGACATCAAGCTGTCCTTGCAGTTGTTGCTGCCGTTACTGGATCGGATGCTGGCCCCACACAGCCAGGCCATCGCGACGCTGCGAAATGTCGCTGCGCACGAGCGCGGTACCCGACGAATCGAAGTGGCCGAGCGCGCGAAGCGCGAATTCCATACGCCCGTGACAACACCTTTCGTTGCGGCCCATGAAGCTGTCCGGGCAATCGGCCCTGACGTGTGGATCGTCGACGAAGCGCCGGTTACCATCCCTCATGTGCGTGCTTGCCTGGATTCGCATTCGGCCCGCCAGTACCTGTTTACGCGGAGCGCCATCCTCGGCTGGGGCATGCCGGCGGCTGTCGGTACATCCCTTGGCCTGGACCGCGCCCCGGTGGTCTGCCTGGTCGGCGATGGCTCGGCGATGTATTCACCCCAGGCGCTTTGGACAGCGGCACACGAGCGTTTGCCCGTCACCTTTGTGGTCATGAACAATGGCGAATACAACATCCTGAAAAACTACGCGCGTAGCCAGGCGCACTACCGAAGTGCCGGTACGAACCAGTTCATCGGCATGGACATCCGAGACCCGGCCATCGACTTCCAGGCCCTCGCCTCCTCCCTGGGGGTTGCTTCGCGCAGGGTCGAGCGCGCCAGTGATATTGCTGAAGCGGTCGAGGATGGCATTCGCTCAGGCCGTCCCAACCTCATCGAATTACCGATCATGGCTTGAAGCTAACGACCGTTCACCTTTGGCGCGGCCCCATGAAAATTGCAGCCCTGCATCAGGCGACCGCGATCGACATCATGGATGATGAGCTTGCAACGGGCCTTCGCAGCTATCACCTCATTTATCACGCCAGCCTCCCTCATGGGACGATCAAAAGCCCACGCCCTATCGTGTTCGGATAACCGTCAGC
Organism: Pseudomonas sp. NFIX10; assembly: GCF_900111955.1. Lineage (NCBI taxonomy): Bacteria > Pseudomonadati > Pseudomonadota > Gammaproteobacteria > Pseudomonadales > Pseudomonadaceae > Pseudomonas > Pseudomonas sp. NFIX10. The sequence continues at coordinate 160,048 of NZ_FOKH01000009.1, forward strand.
GTGTCCGTATGGATCGGGCCTTGTATTCCTTCGAAAACTGCTCACAAGCGTTGCCAAGTTCATCTGAGTTTAAGCATCGGTTGATCTTGATCAGGTTGAAGAGGTGCAATTATTCCCAATCTGCAGACGTTCGATCCACCAAGCTTCGTGGTTGCCTTGGTCAGCACAATAGCTGTAGCTTTGATCTTCAATTAGCGAGGATATGTCATTGGACGACTCTGAACATCTGAAACAACTGTGCGCCCGTTTCAACTCTGGAGAATGTCTGAGCTTTACGTTTTTCTGGGGGCACCAGCGTAGTAAAACTGGCGTCACGGCTTCGTGCTTCAGCCAATGGTTCGAGGCCGGGTTCATTGTCGACGGGCAACATTACCCGACAGCCGAACACTACATGATGGCCGAGAAAGCGGCCTTGTTCGATGATCAGGATATTCGTGCGCAGGTGCTCCACGCGCCTACTCCAAATGCCGCCAAAGCGCTTGGCCGCAACGTGCGCGGATTCAATGATAAGGTTTGGCTGCAACACCGATACGACATCGTCGTTCGAGCGAACCAGGCCAAGTTCTTCCAGAATCCGCAGTTGAACGATTATCTTCTACAAACCGGTTCGCGGGTTATTGTCGAAGCCAGCCCGGTTGATAACATCTGGGGTATAGGGCTCGCACAGGACAGCGCGGATGCGAACAATCCGAATCTGTGGAAAGGCTTGAATCTGCTGGGATTTGCGCTGATGCAGGTGCGGGACGGGACTGGTATGCCTGCTCCAAGGTAGTGTCCTGACCTTACTCACGAAAAGCGCAAAAGCCTTGGCGAACAACAGGGCTTATTACATGCGACCTTATCAAGATAGCGCGTCAATCAACAAAAGCTGAGTCGCCCGAATTTTCGTCGACACCTTCAGGCGGCTGCTTCTGGCCCAGAGTGTGTAAAAACTACAACTACGCTCAAAGCCCTGTATCAAATTTTTATTTCGTTGTACGTTGAAGCCGCGGACGGCTTTGAACTGAATAATGCCCGTCCCCGGCCACAACACTCGCAAAGGAATGAACATGATCGATGGTTCCGCCGTTTTGACAGTCTTTTTGGTTTACGTGGCCGGCGTCGTTATTCCAGGGCCAAATTTCGTTGCAGTAGTCCACAAAGCGGTAGCTGCTACGCGGTCAGAAGCTTTGGCCTTGGTAGCAGGCATCGTATTGGTCAATTTGTTCTGGGCCACCTGTGCAATCGCAGGTATCGGCGTTGTATTTGCTGCGTTCCCTTGGGCGGCGCTGGTCGTAAAAGTTCTGGGGGCTGCCTATCTGATGTGGTTTGGATTCCGACTGCTGCTCAAGGCCGGGAAGAGCGCGCCTGCCCCCTGCAATAATGCTGTCGTCGAAAACTTTCGGCAGTCATTCATTCAGGGGGTCGTTACGAACATTGGCAACCCTAAATCCATGGCCTTCTATGCCGCTATTTTTTCAGCGGCAGCCCCCACCCACGTTTCACCAAGCACGTTTTTGTCGATGCTGGCAGTCGTAGTGGTGGTTTCGATGACCTGGTATGGGGTGGTCGCAATAGCTCTTTCTCAACCTGAGATCGCTTCAGCGTATCGAAGGAGGAAAAAAGCTATTGATCGATTATGCGGTGGTTTGATTTTGTCTCTAGGGATCCGGCAGCTGGTTCAATAAGTCTACGATTGAGTAATCTATCCAGCCCGAAAACCTTGCTATGATTTCTGAGGATTTCATCGCAAGGATCGCCCATGAAGCGCTTTATTCAAGGTGACCATCGAGGCTAAGGCACCTTACTCCCGAGCGTCTCGACGACTACGTCAGCGATACCAACCCGGTGCGCGTAGTCGACGTCTTTGTCGATGAACTCGATCTGGTCAATCTGTGTTTTGAAGGTGCCGTCCCTGCCGATACTGTCCGGCCTGCTTACCATCCCTCGGTCTTGCTGAAGGTCTACATCTAAGGTTATCTCAACCGCATCCAGTCGAGCCGACGTTTGGAGCGAGAAGCCCAACGCAACGTCGAGCTGATGTGGCTGAGCGCGCGTTTGATGCCGATTTCAAGACCATTGCCAACTTCCGAAAAGATAACAGCAAGGCCATCCGAGACGTTTGTCACCAGTTCGTCGTGCTCTGTCAGCAGTTGGGATTGTTTGGAGAGGTCTTGTTGCCATCGATGACAGTAAATTCAAGGCTGTCAACAATCGCGACCGCAATTTCACCAGCGCCAAACTGAAGCGGCGAATGGAGGAAATTGAATCGAGTATCAATCGGTATCTGACTGCGCTCGACGAAGCCGATCAGCAAGAACCCTCAACCGCTCAGTCCAAGGCTACTCATCTGCAAGAGAAAATCGACAAGCTCAAAGCTCAGATGAAAGAGTTACAGGTCATTGAAATTCACCGCCTATGTACCCAAGCCGATGACCTCTGGAGCCAAGGCTGACGGGCGTTTCAATAGCGATGCGTTCATCTATGACGCGCAAAAAACGAATACATTTGCCCGGCTGGAGAGGCGCTGATCTGGCGCTATACCAACGTTGAAAAAGGCCTGACGTTGCACCGTTACTGGAGTTCGAATGCCGGGGCTGCGCCATGAAACCGCAGTGCACACCAATCACGGAGCGGTGAGTTCGGCGCTGGGACCATGAAGCCGTGTTGGAGGAAATGCAGACCCGGCTGAACAATGCGCCGGAGATGTGGATGGGCGCGACACACTTCCTGACCAGAAAGCTTAACGGGGTGAGTGCAGAGGAATGTGCTCGCCTACAATCTGAAAAGGTTTATGAAAATCATTGGCACCACTGGCTTGATGAAAGCGTTAACGGCGTGAAAACCGATCTTTTTATCCCATCCAAAAGAATTTTAAGAGGCTGCTGAGCCGTTTTAACTGTTCCTGGAAACGTCGTGACCTTGATCAGTTTGCGAAACGTGAGCACGGTCTCCTGGCGTCGATATAGAAACCCAGTCTGACGTTTTTACACGCTCTCGAGCAGCCGCTCTCGCCCGATTGCATCCTCGGCGGGCCCAAGCTCTGCAAGGTGCGGATACTCACCACTGATGGAGACCATGACCGGGGTTGAACCCCATTACGTGCTACAGAATCGCTGGCAAAAGCGAAGTCTCCTCATACATCAAGGTTTGCGGCAATGAAGGGGACAGATTTATTTACTGGAAATACTGCCCACTTTTTTATGAGTTTCGCCACCCCTTGGCTTGGCGCGGTTGAACCGCCGACGCTGGGAACACCCGCTGTGCCTGTAAGTCTACCTGTAACCAATCATTGGTAAGGTACAGCGCAATGGATAAGACAATTACCGTCGATCAACTGGCGACCACTGACCTCAGATCAATCAACGAGATATGGCTCGGCGGGACTCATACCCAGCTATGCCTCTGGCGTGGCGCACAAGTCTTCACCCACGAAATGCTCAGCGAAGGCACCCACGATCAGAATGTCCAACGCCTGTGCCTGCAGTTGGTCAACCCTGACGATCAGGCCGCAGTGGCCAGCGTTGAGCGGATCGCGCGCGAACGACTGACAAAAATGGGCAAGGAAGGCGAGTTTTATCCGGCTGAGGAAGTGGACACCCATCAATAGTCGCTCTGCAGCGGTGATAAAAAGAGGAATATCGGCCAGTCATGAAGGTCCTCAGTACGTCACTTGAGGATCTGGCGCTACACATCTTGGCGATATCCTCATTGGGCCATTCGATCGGAGGCGAGAAGCTCCGCAAGAAAATCGATGAACACATTGATGCGGCTGGAGCCGCGGTGATTGGGCAAATACAGCGCATTGATGCAGCTGCTCGCGCTGCCCGGATTGACTTCGTAACGCTCCAGCAACCGTGTCAGTCGACCTGCGGCGACGTCATCGCGCACCAGCCAGTCGGCCAGCAGAGCCACCCCGCCGCCCGCGATTGCGGCCTCGCGCAAGATGTCGGCGTTGTTGCTTTGCAACCGGCCATGCACGTTGAGCTGAAGGGGTTGCTCGTCGCCCTGAAACGTCCAGTGGTGATGCGATCCACCGTAATCGAAGCGCAGGCACTGGTGCCCCAGCAAGTCATTAGGATGACTCAGCGCCGCGTGACGGCCCAGGTAATCCGGGCTGGCGACGACCCAGCGCTCGAAGGCCCCTACCCGTTTGCTGACGATGTCCTCGCTGACCACCGACGAGCCGAGGCGCACGGACACATCGATCTGCTCGCTCAACAGGTCACCGACCTGATCGCTCAATGACACGCTGATTTCCAGTCCCGGATGACGGTCGAGCAGCCGGCCCAGATGTGGCGCGATGATTCGCCGGCCAAACTCGACGGGGACACTGATCCGCAGGCGCCCTTGCGCCTCGCTGCCACGGTCGGCGACCACGGCATCGGCTTCATCGATGGCCTCCAGAATAGCCACGGCTTTTTCAAAATAGGCTTGCCCGGCGACGGTCACGCTGGTGTTGCGGGTCGTGCGGTTAAGGAGGCTGGCGCCCAGCTCGCTCTCCAGGCCCGCCACCTGGCGTGTCACCGAAGAGGTGGAGATGCCGAGTTTGCGCGCCGCAGAGGAATAACCGCCGCAACGCACGGTTTCAACAAACATCTTCAACGCCAGCAATTTGTCCATCAGCGAAGTCCAGTCGAAAGGGAACGGAGCTGATTGTGCATGACCGTTCGCCCGCCGTCTTGCAGGACTGTGCTTCGCCGCGCTCCTCGATGCCTGTTGGTCAGACATCTGCCTTGCGACTCATGAATATCACCAGGGCCAAGGCAGGCAGCAACGCAATCGCCACCGTAGAGAGGTTCCAGCCGAAATGCTCATAGAGCGGGCTCGCCACCAGCGATCCCAAGGCACCGCCGACGAAGATGCTGGTCATGTACACGGCATTCAATCGAGCCCGGCTGTGCGGGTCGATGGAGTACACCTCGCGCTGGCCCAGCACCATGTTCAGCTGCACGGCGAAATCCAGCAGCACCGCGCACACGACAAGCCAGATGTAGCCACTGCCGGGCAGCGCAGCAATCAACAAGGCGACCGGAGCCAACAGCAGCGCAACGAGTGTCCCGCGACGGCCATGACCTGCATCGGCCAAGCGTCCGGCAATGGGCGCGGCCACGGCACCGACGGCGCCTACCAGCGCAAAGATCGCGATCTGCACCTGGCTGAAACCGTGGTGGCGCATCAGCTCGATGGGCGCCAGGGTCCAGAACAGGCTGAAGCTGGCGAACAACAACCCCTGGTACAACGAACGTTGGCGCAGGACCGAATGGCGCCGGGCCAGCGCAAACACCGAGCCGATCAATGCGGCATAAGTCGCCCGATGCGTCGGTACGCGACGCGGCAGCGCAATGGCGGTGATCAGGGCGATAACAGCCATCAGCGCCGCCGCACTGAAGAACACACCGCGCCAGCCGAACACGCCCACCAGCAGGCTCGACAGCGGGCGCGACAGCAGAATGCCGAGCAACAGGCCGCTCATGATGTTACCCACCACGCGGCCTCGTGTTGCCTCCGGCGCCAGGTGTGCCGCCAGGGGCACCAGGATCTGCACCGCTACCGATGTGAGGCCGATCAGCAGCGACAAGACGAGGAATATCGACGGCGAGTGCGTCAGCCCGGCACACAACAGGGTAACGCCCGACGCGAGGGTGAGGCCCACCACCAGGCGCCGGTTCTCCGCAAGGTCAGCCAATGGCACCAGCAGCAATAAACCCAAGGCGTAGCCGAATTGCGTCAGCGACACGATCAGGCTCGCATTGGTGCTGGACAGGCCAATTTGCGGCGCGATCAATTCGACAATCGGCTGAGCGTAATAAAGATTGGCCACGACCGCGCCGCAGCAGAACGCCAGGAACGCGACCATCAGGCCGGAAAGTGAAGCGGGTTGTTCGGCCTTGGCCGTCGCGGCGGGATTGCCCATGAACATGGTGACACCTCGGTAAGTTTGGGGAAGTGATCGTCAAGCTAAGGGCAGCGGTCTGCCCGGAGAATACATTGATCGGGCAATGAAGTGATGCGCGACACGCAACGCCAGCGGTGTTGCGGTTGGCGCAACAGGCTTTTGCGTGATCCGCTGATACTCCGGCGCATGGGGCTTCTCTACCCTTGGGCACTCGGCGCAGGACTCTCCATCGGCGCCCTTTTCCGGTTGCTCAAGGAGCCGTCAATGACCTCGAATCCATCCTCAATGTCCAGCGCGCGTCCCTCAGGCTTGGGATGCCCATGATCGGCATTTCCATGAGGTCCAGACCGTTTTGGGTCGGCGCTGCGGTCCTGGCTTCGATAGGTGCGATCGCTGCCACCCTGCTGATGTGGCGTCCGGCGATTGCGCCCGTCGAGCGGCCGCGAACCTTCGATTCGGTGCAGTTGCAACGCGGCGCGCGAGTCGTCGAAGCGGGCGACTGCGCGGTATGCCACACGAGACCCGGCGGCCCGCACCTGGCGGGGGGACTGCCGCTGGTGACGCCGTTTGGCACACTCTACAGCACGAACATCACACCCGATCCGCAGACTGGCATTGGCCAGTGGTCGCTGCCGGCGTTCGAGCGGGCGATGCGTGAAGGGATCGCCCGCGATGGGCACTTCCTGTATCCGGCCTTCCCGTACGTGCATTACCGGCGCATGACGGCAGGCGATATAGAAGACGCCTATGCGTACTTGATGAGTGGCCCGGCCGTGCACGCTCCAGCCCGGCAAAACCGCATGAGCTTCCCGATGAACCTCCGGCCGCTGGTGGCGTTCTGGAATTTACTGTTCCTGCACGGCGAGCCACTGCCCCCCGTGGCGCAGCAATCCGATGCATGGAATCGCGGGCGCTACCTGGTCGAAGGCCCTGGCCACTGCGCAGGCTGTCATTCTCCGCTGAACCTGATCGGCGCCGAGAAGTCCGGCGCAAGCCTGGCCGGCGGTACCGTGGATGGTTGGGAAGCGCCTTCGCTGCTGGGCATGGATCGTCGTGCAAATGCCTGGCGCTACGATCAGTTGGTGAACTACCTGCGAGCAGAAGTGGTGGACGGCCATGGAACTGCCGCCGGCCCGATGCGCCCGGTCAGTCTCAGCCTGGCGCGCTTGCCAGTCGGCGACGTACAGGCGATTGCCGAGTACCTGCTGAGCTTGCCCGCCAGAACTCTCATCACCGAGGTCCCAGCCGCAGATGCTAATGCCGGGGCCTCCGATCAGACCACTGGCGCCCTGCTGTTCGCCAGCGCCTGTGCCGGCTGCCATGGGCCAGCCGCACCGATGCGTGAAATCGACGAGCGTCCTTCGCTGGACCGTACGTCATCGTTGCAAGCCCCGAACCCGCGCAATTTCCTGAAAACCGTGTTCGAAGGTGTCCCGGCAACGCCGGGCATGCCGGGACCGATCATGCCGCCGTTTGCCGCCAGCCTCGACAACGATCAACTCATCGCACTCGCTTCGTACCTGCGCCAACAAGCCAGACCCGACCAACCCTGGACAGACCTTTCTTCAACCCTTGAAGCGATACGTCAGGAGACGAAATGACCCAAATCACGCTTAACGTCAACGGCTCGGCCCGGACATTGGACCTCGAACCGGACATGCCGTTGCTCTACGCGCTGCGTAATCATCTGGGGCTCAACGGCGCCAAGTACGGGTGTGGTCTGGGGCAATGCGGCGCCTGCACGGTCATCGTCGATGACAAGCCTGTATTTTCCTGCGTGACACCCTGCGCCGGACTTGAAGGCAAGCGGGTTCGAACGGTGGAAAGTCTCGGTACCGCCGAACAACCCGGTCCTTTGCAAAAGGCCTTTATCGAGAAACAGGCGGCCCAGTGCGGCTACTGCATCGCCGGTATGTTGATGCGCGCGCAGTCACTGCTGGAGAGCAACCCGCAGCCGGATGAACAGACCATTCGTGAGTACATGGCCGGCAACCTGTGTCGATGCGGCACCCACTTGCGAATCATCGACGCGATCAGCCTTGTCGCCAGGCAAAACGGGAGCGCGTCATGACAGTGGTCAACGAGGTCAATCACAGCCGTCGCGCATTCTTGCGTGGGGGCGCCTTGCTGATGGCGTTTACCCTGGTACCGGTGCCGCGACGTGCGTGGGCGGACACCGAAGTCGACACGCTTGGCACGGTGGTATTGGCACCGGATCTGCCCGGCAGCCTGCGCACCAATCCCTATCTTGATGCCTGGATCCGCGTCGGTCATGAAGGCATCACCGTCTATACCGGCAAGGTCGAATTGGGCACCGGGGTCAAGACTGCCTTGCTGCAAATTGCCGCTGAACGCCTGGAGGTTTCTCCATCAGCGATCAACCTGCTCACCGCCGACACGGCGCTGACGCCCAACGAAGGTTACACCGCTGGCAGCCACAGTATTTTCGACAGCGGGACCGCGCTGTTCAACGCAGCGGCACAAGTGCGTGAACTGCTGCTGGAGTCGGCCGGGCGTCGTTGGGAGGTTGCACCGGCACTGTTGACGACCCGGGAGGGCATCATTCACGGTCCCAACGGACAACGAATGGCCTATGCCGACGCCATCAAAAACGTCGATCTGCACCGCTATGCACAGTCCGATTCGCCAGCAGCGGCCGCGACCGCGTTCAGGCTGATCGGCCATTCGCTGCAACGGCTGGATATTCCGGCAAAAGTCAGCGGTGGCGCCGCGTTTGTCCAGGACATCCGTCTGCCGGGCATGCTGCACGCTCGGGTGATTCGTCCACCCCGCCCCGGCTGCACGCTGCGGGCCTTTGATGCGGCGTCGGTCGAAGCGCTCTGCGGAGTTGTGCAGGTGATTCGCGACAGCAACTATCTTGCGGTGGTCGCGCGGGATGAATGGCAAGCAATCAAAGCGATGCGCAGCGGATACGAAACAGCGCGCTGGAGCGGTGGCCAGGCTATACCCGAATCCGCGGACATCCATGCATTGCTCAAACGCCTCCCTTCACGCCCCTACCCGATCAGCCATGAACGCACTGCCCAGGGTCCGACCGACAACAGCTATCAGGCACGCGTGACCAAGCAATACCTGATGCATGGCTCCATTGGTCCGTCCTGCGCCGTGGCCTGGTTCAAGGACGACACCCTCACCGTCTGGACCCACACCCAGGGCGTGTATCCCCTGCGGGCCGGGATCGCCGAAATGGTGCAGCTCCCCCCCGAGCGCGTTCGCTGTATCCACACCGAAGGGTCCGGTTGTTATGGCCATAACGGCGCGGACGATGCGGCAGCCGACGCGGCGTTGATTGCCATGCGCATACCCGGCACACCGGTCCGGGTCCAATGGATGCGCGAGCAGGAAAATCTCTGGGAGCCCTACAGCTCGGCGATGGTCACCGAAGTCAAAGCCAACCTGGACGCCCAAGGTCGGTTGCAGGACTGGAACTATGAACTGTGGACGACGCCGCACAACGAACGCATCGTCAACGCCGGCCGGTTGCTGCCGGCGCGATTGCTGGCTCGACCGTTCGCCTCCGCACCTTCGGTGCCCATCGCTCAACCTGAAGGCGATGGCGATCGCAACGCCGTGCCGCTCTACACGCTGGCTTCTACCCGCATCAACATGAACTTTGTCACGCAGATGCCCTTTCGCACCTCGGCCATGCGTTCACTGGGTGCGCACATCAACATTTTTGCGATCGAAGCGTGCATGGATGAGCTTGCGTCCAGGGCCAGGGTCGACCCGATAGCCTTGCGCCTGGCTCATCTGGAAGATCCCCGGGCGCGGGCCGTGGTGGAGCGGGTTCGCGACGCCATTGGCTGGCAGCAAAAAAGCAATGAGCCTGGCGCAGGCATCGGCTTCGCCTTTGCCCGGTACAAAAACATCATGGGCTACTGCGCTATCGCGGTACGACTTCAGGTACATCCGCTGACCGGTGAAATACAGATCGAGCATGTGGTCACGGCGGTGGACGTCGGACAGATCGTCAATCCCGATGGCCTGCGCAATCAGGTGGAGGGCGGAATCGTCCAGTCCACCAGTTGGACACTGTATGAACAGGTTGCCTATGACGCCGGGGGTATACGCAGCTACGACTGGAGTGGTTACCCGATCCTGCGCTTCTCGCAGGTGCCAAGGAAGGTCGATGTCCATCTACTCGACCAACCGGGACAACCGTTTCTCGGCGCCGCCGAAATCGTCCAGGGTCCCATGGCCGCCGCCATCGGCAACGCCGTGGCGAACGCCACCGGCCGACGCTGGTTGAACCTGCCCCTGACCCGCTCGGAGCAGCCGTCCTGACCTGCATTGCGTTGCGCTTCACGCAACGCAGTGTTGGGCTTTCTTCGGATTATCAAGCGCCCTCCCGCCGATTAACTTGAGCCATCCGGTGCCTGACCCAACGTCCGCCGCCGCCCTGCTTTCTGTACCACTATCGGAGAACACCTCATGCCGCAGCACCTGTTCCAACCCATCGCATTGGGCCCCTACACACTCCCTCACCGCGTGGCGATGGCGCCTTTGACACGCTCTCGCGCCGGGCAACCGGGCGACGTGCCAACGGCCATGAACGCCGAGTATTACCGCCAGCGTGCGAGCGCCGCGTTGATCATTACCGAAGCGACGCAAATTTCCCGGCAAGGCCAAGGCTATGCCTGGACACCGGGCATCTACAACGCTGAACAGGTGCAAGCCTGGCGTGCAGTCAGCACCCAGGTGCATGAGAGCGGCGGCCTGATCTTCATGCAGCTCTGGCATGTCGGCCGCGTGTCCCACCCGAGCTTTCAGCCTGACAACGCGCGCCCGGTTGCCCCGAGCGCGTTACCCGTGCCGGGCAAGACGTTCATCGTCGACGCGGATGGCAACGGTGTCTGGAGCGATGTACCGGTGCCACGTGCACTGCAGGCTCCAGAGATCACCGACATCATCGACGACTACCGCCGGGCCGCGCGCAATGCACTGGACGCTGGAATGGACGGCGTGGAAATTCATGCGGGCAATGGTTACCTGCTGGACCAGTTCATCAACAGTAACAGTAACCAGCGCGAGGATGCTTACGGTGGAAGCCTGGAAAACCGTGCACGGCTGTTATTGGAAGTGGTCGCCGCCGTAGTCGACGAAGTGGGCGCAGAGCGCGTAGGCGTACGCTTGACGCCGATGGGGCGGTTCATGGGCATGGGCGATGAGACACCGCAGGCGACGTTCGGCTACATCGTGCGCTCGTTGAACCAATGGACGCTGGCCTATCTGCACCTCGTCGAGCCCGCCGTGGTTGGCACCGTCAAGGACGAGCTCTTCGATCCACGCTGGGATGAAATCATCGGTCAATTACGTGCGGCATGGGACGGCGTGTTGATGATCGCCGGTGGCTACGATCCCGAGACGGCGGAACAGGCCTTGATCGACGGCCGGGCGGACATCATTGCGTTCGGCAGAGCGTTCCTGGCAAACCCGGATCTGCCCCGGCGAATTCGCGACGGGTTACCGCTCAATACACCAGACCCGAGCACCTTCTTCGGTGGCGATCAGCGTGGCTACGTGGATTATCCGACTCATTCCTGAGCTGGGCTTAACGCAGTTGACCGGTCCGAAAGGCGGCCGGCGCGGATTGTTTGGGATTATCACTCCACATAACGCAGCCAAAGATGAGTCCGACCCGAGACCGCCTGAGCGACTGCAAAAATGCGTGCTTGTAGTTTTTCAACGCCCGTGTTGTAGAGCGCGCAAAAGTCTTTCGCAACAAGATTGGCCAGAGATAGGTCAGGCGGCTCAGCACGAATGAAGCCGATGTAAGAGGCACCTACGCCCATTAGCTCATAGCCATGCGCTTCTGAAAAATGACGCGCAACCGCAAAGTTTTTCGCAGGATCCAAATCGGAAGTGAAATAGCCGTTGGGAAAAGCAGCGAGCGCCTGGTAAGACTCCTGAACGGGTACCAAAAGCGCTGACATGGGCTGGTCGATTATCGATACAGGTTTTTCCTGATAACCAATCCACTCCTGCAGGGCCTGCTCATCAAGCGTCAAACCATGAGCACAAGCATCTTCGAAAGATGTAGCTGCTACCAGGTTCGTGAAATTGCGAAGGCAGATTGCGAACTCCGCTTTCGTGGTCGGATAACCTACATATTCACCGTTCTCAAAACATTCTTGAGGCAGCCCCGCGATGTCCTCCTCGGTGGCGTCATCCATTCCTAAATGACTGCGAGCATGGCCCGACGTGTATCGAGCCTGGTGCAGATCATCGAGCGAGAACAAAAGTTTAAAGCCTGGGTGCGACTCTGCAATCTTACGACGAGCTTCGGTCAGATCGTCAAAGCTGGTAATCCCGCTCACACCGTACTCATCGCATGTACCTACAGACGGGTTCCCACGCATGCCATTACCGCGGAATTCGATATCCATAACGCGTGCCTTGCTCCATTGAATTGAGGGCGTAATCCTAAGGCTCCAAGACCATCATAGAAAGATCCGCTTCCAAGCTACAACAGGACCAGTAGCATGCAACACACACTGCATGTGGCCGTTGCCAATCCCCGCCGCAACTGGCGTAGAGATACCAAAGCTGAACACTCATAGAACAACCTCAGCCCTCTCGCGCATCGGGCAACCGCAAACGATCTATTTCGTCAAAGAGGTTACAAAAGACGTCCACCAGGGAGGGATCGAACTGGGTACCGGCTTGATCGGTGATGTAACGCCTCGAACGCTCGACGTCCCAAGCCTGTTTGTAGGCTCGGGGCATTCTTATGGCGTCATACACATCGCATATCGACACAATCCTTGCCGATAACGGAATCTCCTTACCTCGCAATCCCTTGGGATAACCGGTGCCGTCCCAACGTTCGTGATGCGCCAGGGCAATTTCCGCAGCCAAATCGGTCAAAGGGGAACCGTCCGGGTCATGCAGGATTTCATAACCGATACGGGCATGCTCCTGCATGATCTCTCTTTCCTGCGGTGTCAACGCTCCAGGTTTTTGCAGAATCGCATCGGCAATGCCGATTTTCCCGATATCGTGCATCGGGGCTGCCATCTTCATGAGGTCGCACCATTGGGAGGGCATGCCGATTGTCTTGGCCAACAACGCAGCGGACTCGCCAATACGAACAATGTGATGCCCCGTGTCATCGTCGCGATAGCTGGCTGCTCGACTCAAGCTGCTGCTGATCGCCTTGTAGCTGGAAGCCAGTTGGGCCGTACGTAGCTCGACTTTGCGCTCGAGCTCGACATTGACGTCGCGCAACTGCTTCGCCGCCTGCGCCAACTCCAGGCAATTACGTACCCTGAGCAGCACTTCAGGCAGGTCAATGGGTTTGGAGATGAAGTCGTTGGCCCCCTTCTCCAGCCCTTTTCGTCTGCTCTGCTGGTCATTCAACGCCGTTACGATGATGACCGGTGATTCAGTGCGGTCTCGTTTATTGAGCCGATCAAGGATCTCGAAACCATCGGGCGCGGGCATACCCAGGTCCAGCAACACCAGGTCCCAGGCGTTCGAAAGCAGCCAATCCAGTCCTTGGACTGAGTCGCTGAAGGTCGTGATGTTGCGCAGGCCCACGGCTCGCAAGCATGAATCCAGAAGCCGGAGATTGGTGGGCACATCGTCGATTATGACAATCCTGCTTTCAGCATTTACTTTGGCAAACATGCATCTGCCCTCTTCGTGGCGAGCGTCAATACCAGTTGGCGAATACTCTGCCTCTCCAAGGGAGAAGCCACGACGGCCTGACATTCCAGTTGGCTAATCGAAGCGTGATCGACGGCCGCACGAACCACGATGATCGACAGGGCAGTCTCTGCGATCCTCGTGCGTAGACCGCAGAAAAACGTGTCCAGCACAGGCACACGGTCCGTGGTGGCGACGATCAATACGCTGATTGCCGTGGCATCCAGCACAACGCTGGCGTCGGGCAACGTGTTGACCCATTGCAACTCGAAATCACCGGCCAATGCCTCCCGGACCACCTCATCATCCTTGAGGTCGCTGCTGACCAACAGCACGCGTGGCAAGCCAATCGCCGACACTGTGGGATCGCCCCCGGGGGCTGGAAAAGCCGACGAGCACATGTCGATCCAGAAAGTCGACCCCACCTCGACGTGGCTTTCAAGGCCCATGCTGCCGTGCATCAGCAGTGCCAGGTCCCGGCACAGCGCCAAGCCAATGCCCGTGCCCTGGATGGAAGAGTTCTCTTTACCCAAACGCTGGAAGGGCCTGAACAGCTCGGCCTGCAACGCCGGGGGAATGCCCATGCCGGTATCCGTCACATAAAGACGCAACCGGGCTCCCCCCTCGACAACCATGGCCCCCAGGGTGATGTCACCACCGGGCCGGTTGTACTTGATTGCATTGGATAACAGATTGATCAGGACCTGCTTGAGACGGCGTTTATCCGCCCAGACATACCATGTATCCACAGGAGCATGGGTGCGCAGGGTCTGGCCATGCGCAGCGACCTGCTGCTGGACCATGTCAGCGCAGTTGGATAACAGACTCGCCACGTGCACCGGCTTGAGATCCAGCAGTGGCCTCTCAGCCTGCAGACTGGAGAGTTCGAGCAGATCGTCAACCAACTGCATGAGGTGCTCGCTGGCCTCGATGATTTCCTGCAGGTTGGCCGTTTGCTGCGATGCCTCGTCAGGCGGCTGCATGAGCCCCAGTTGGGCAAATCCGTAGATTGCATTCAACGGCGTACGCAACTCATGGCTCATGCTGGAGATGAACTTGGACTTGGCCGTACTGGCGGCCTCTGCCTCCAGGGTTTTCTCCCGCAGATCCAGCTGGGTCTGCTTGAGCGTCGTAATGTCGACACACGCCACCACCACGACGCTGGGATCCTCAAGCCGCGAGGGTTCCAGCATGCGGCCCCGGCAAAGGATCCAGATCAACTGGCCATGCACGTCCCGGATCCGGAACTCCGCTTCCGACGCCACGCTGGCAGTGCCCCTGGCCTCCTCCAGAAACCGCATGAAGACCTGCCTGTCTTCCATGGGAATGTTCTCCAGCAGCGTCGCCATCGGCACTTCATTGGCGACAAAGCCGAAACGCTGGCACAGGGCGCCCTTGAGAATAAAACGCTGCCGCTGGGGGTAATACTCCCAAAGCCCTTCGGCAAAACTCTCCATGACCAACTCGAGACGCTGCTGTGTGGAACTGCGAACGAATTCGGCCTGGGCCAACTGCCTGCCCATTCCCAGTGCCTGGTTGGACATTGACCAGAGTTCGGTGATGTCGGAGGGACTTGCCGCCGGTTGCCAGTTACCCCGGCCGATTTCTCGCATCATTCGTGAGACCCCCTGCACCGGCGCGCTCAATTGGCGACTGAGGTCCCGTGTTCGCCACCACATGAAGGCAAAGAACAAGGCGTAGAACAGGACCAGCCCCGCGATCAACAGATAACCCACTTCGCGGTAATGACTGGCGAGCAGATTGGTTTCCTGCATGACCGCTGCTTCGTCCACCACCGCCAGCAAGAACCAGCCAGTGGAGGGGATCTCATTCCAGGCGACCAGATGAGGCCGTCCATTCAACCTCAAGGCAACAATGCCCCGCGGATGGTCCGGTAAGTTGTGATTGAGACTGGCGAGGTCCGGATGACGGGTGAGATTCAAATCCGGGGACTGCAAACGCTCGCGATCAACAGGCTCTGCGGCGGGCTGATTCTCGCCCCCTAGGGAAAAATCACGTTGACCCGCCTTGGGTACCGCCATGACATCGAGCTTGTTATTGACCAGCATCAGGTAGCCATCCCAGGGCATCTGCAACTGCTCTAATCGCTTCAAGATGCCGTCGACCGTGACATCAACTCCGGCGACACCCTCGAGAAAGTCTCCCTTATAGACCGGCGCAATGGCAGACATCATCCACCCCTGGCCCGCGGGGTCCAGGTAGACGTCCGTCCAGACTATTTTTTTATCAGGATTGTGCTGTGCATCGGCCAGGTAGTAGAAGTTGTATTGGGTGATGTCCATATCGTGGGGATACTGTTCGAGCGTATTGAACCAGGGATAAATCCGGTTATAGCTGTCCCAACTGTTGAAATAGATGCTGGCAATCAAAGGATCCCCATCCTTCAACTGTTTCATCATGAAATCCTGGTTCGCCAGGAGAGATAGCTTGTAGAGATCCTGCTTTTCCGGCGCCGTGATATTCGAATAAAACGAAGCGGACGCGCCATCGTTTGCTGCGCTGTAACGGACACCGTCGGCACTTAATGAAAGCGATGCCGCCGCCAGATGCTGGTTTTCGGTGAATTCATGCTCAGTGGACTTGGCATAAAGGTCGATCGCCTTGTGGATCTGCTCCAACTGGCCTTGCACCAACAATGCATTCTGCTGAACCGATGCCTGGATGTCTCGTGTTGCACTTTGATGCAGGTGCTCGATCTGAGAGCTTCGAATGGAATGGTTCATGATGAAATAAGTGGTGATCAGCACCCCTTCCACCAAGATGAGTGGCAACAGGCTGGTACTGGCGAACGCCCGCCAGATCCATCTGCGCAGACTGACCCTCTGTTTTGAAGCAGCTTGCATAAGCACGCTCATTCCGTTGGCGGCACCGCTGACATCACGGCGATATCATTGTGATCGCATCCCTGGTATCTGTCCAACGGGACTCTTTTCCTTTCGTCCGCCGGCTACACAACCTTGCTGGTACCACCCAGCATCGTTCAAAAGCCTGTGGGCAACCTTATGACCATAGTCGAACACTCGATTTCGGTCTCAAGACTTAAGCTATGCTCAACAACGGAGACCAGAGGATGGGGCGAATGGATTCAGCCATGGCGGTAGCAACACCGTTCACGCAGGATGCGGATGATGTGGGTATCGTGTTGCTGGATGCCCAAGGGTCGTTGCTCATCATGGATGACTGCGCCAGCGGACTGCTGGGGCTGAGCGAGAGCGTCGCCGCGCTTATGCCCTCGCCTGCGTTGTTTTCGCTCAAGCCGCTGACGTTTGAACAGCACCTGACCCATGCGCGACTCAAGGGGAGCTGGTATTTCCAGATTACCTCGGCCAGCGGCGACACGCTGAAAGTGACCCTCGACTACAAAGCACAACAATCGACCTACTTGGTGAAAGTCCGCCGCGCCGAACTCGTCCACCTTGCCGAACAGGATTATCGCCTGGCGTTCGATTCTGCCGGCACAGGCCTGGCCTTATTGCGAATGAGCGGTGAATGGATCGCGGCCAATCGAATGCTGTGTCAGATACTTGGCTACACCGAAGAAGAACTTCGCGCCACGTCTTTCCAGCGTTTGACGCATCCGGACGACGCCGATATCAATAAGGATGAACTGCACAGGCTCATCCAGGGACAGCGCACAAGCCTGACCCTGGAAAAACGTTACATCCGCAAGGATGGCAGCACGCTGTGGGCACGTTTGACCCTGGGCATCGCCCGTAACGCTGATGCCGAAGCGCTTTACTTTGTATCGCAGCTGGAAGACATCAGTGAGCATCTTGCCTTGCGCAAGGCACTGTTCAATAACGAACAGAAGTACCTTTTACTGGCCAAAAACTCACAAAACATCATTCTTCGCTACAACCGGCTTGGACAACAGATCTATGCCAATCCCGAGCTTGAACGCACCCGAGGTTTTCCCAACACTCACATTACCGAACGCACCTCGACGCCCAATCCGCTCGATGAGTATTTTCGCACGCAGGTAGAACTCACGCTGTCAACCGGCGTAGCCAATACGTTCCTGCTGGAAAACAGGGGTTCGCACTCACGTCGCCCCGTGGATTTTTTATGCCACTTGACGCCAGAGCATGACGAAACAGGCGAGCTGTGCGGGGTGCTGGTCACAGCCCAGGATATCAGTGCGTTGCGCCGACAGGAGCGAGCCGAAAATGCGCGTTCCGCCATTTTTCAAAAAATGGTCACTCACGACACACTCCTGGAGGTGCTGCCACTGCTCGGCGCCTACCTGGATATTCTGACGCCCGAGTTTCACAACGCCATGGCCTTCAAGGCCGTGCCTGGCGACGAGCCCCTTCGCGCCTCCCCTACGGGCACGCTCTCGATTGCAACCTGTCTGGCCGAAGACCTTGATCGACACCCCGAGCGGTTCGAACACCATCACTTCATCGCTGATTTGAAAAGCGATGCTGCGGGCCTCGCATTCAGTCAGCCCGCCTTGCAGGCAGGTTATCGAGGTTGTTGGGTAGAACCGGTGGTCAATAAAACCGGTATCACGATGGGCGCCATTCTATTGTTCGTCGGAGGCGACACCCCACTGAGCGAGCAGGACCGCAAGCATGCACAAATGGCCAGTCATATCGGTGCCATCGCCTGGGAGCGCTGCTCGGCCCATAACCACCTGGCGCAAAGCGAACGCCGTTACCGCGAAGTCTTCGACCATTCGCAAGACATGCTTTGTCTGCTCGCCGTGGATGCCGACCAGCAACTCAGTTGTCTGGAGGCCAATCCAAAGCTGTGCGAAATGCTCGCCAGAAGTCATTCGGACCTGATCGGCCAATCGTTGGGCCAATGCCTGGAAAAAGAAGCCGCCAGTATCGTCGAGGCTATCTGTCTGCACTGCCTTGCCGTAGGTGCTCCCATCGAACTGGATGCACACCTGCCTTGCGGTCAGCACTCACTCGTCGTCCATTTCAATCTGGTGCCTGTCGCGGATTCGAATGGACGCTTGCATCGCCTGGTATGCATTGCTCGCAACATTACCGATATCCTGGAAGCTCAGCGCAACGAACTGGCCAGGCAGCAGGAAATTGGCACACTGGTTGAGAACTCTCCAGACGGCATCGCACGATTGAGTCGAACGGCAGAGCTGCTGTTCGTCAATCCGGCATTGGAAGCCTGGTTGGATCGCCCGCAAATCGATTTGCTGCACAAGGACCTGCTCGAGATCCTGCCGAAAAACCTGCAGAGCCAATTGTTCCATGCGGCCGTCATCGAAGCGGTGGAAAAAGGTCAGCCTCTGGAGCATGAATATGTGCTCACCGCGCAACATCGATTGCAGCGTGTCTATCACATCAGTCTCGTTCCCGAGCAAGACATCCAGGGAAAAATCGCCACCGTGCTGGCTGTCGTTCGCGATATATCGCAGCTGCGCCTGGCCGAACTGCGCCTGGCATCGCTCAACAAGCAACTGCGTCAATTGATGTCCAGTCGGGAAAGTGCACGGGAAGAGGAACGCAAGCTGATTGCGCAGGAGATCCACGATGAGCTCGGACAACATTTGACCGCCATACGCATGGGCACTTCGCTGCTGCGCTTCCAGTACGGCGAGCAACTGCCCCAGCTCAGCGAACAAGTGGCACGTCTGCTGCAACTGATCGACCAAACGGTGCAGGTGGTCAGGAACATTTCCACCAGCCTGCGTCCCTCGATCCTCAACATGGGTATCGCCGCGTCACTGGAATGGCTGAGCGATACGTTCAAGCAGCAACAAGGCATCGACTGCAACCTGCAGATTCACCCGCAGAAAATCCATTTGGACGATGCCAGCGCAACCGCTGCATTCAGGATCGCCCAGGAGTCGCTGACCAACATCGCCCGACACGCCGAAGCCACTTGGGTCGATATCACGTTTGAGCAAGCCGAGAACGGCTGGTCACTGGAGATCATTGACAACGGCAAAGGCTTCGAGCAACGCGAGCAATCGTCCAGGACCCTCGGCTTGCTGGGAATGCGCGAACGGGGCCTGACCCTGGGGGGAACCACCACCATCTCCAGCACCCCAGGCAGCGGCACCACTGTCCAATTACGTGTACCGGCTTCAAGGAGTCAAGACTCATGATCCGTTTAATGGTGGCCGACGATCACACGATCATGCGCGAAGGCCTCAAGCAATTGTTCGCACTGGTCAAGGATATTGCCGTGGTGGCGGAAGCGGAGAACGGCGCCCAGGTCTTGGAGTTGTTGCGCCATACCGAGATCGATGTGCTCCTGCTCGACATGACCATGCCCGGTTCGAGTGGCGAGGACCTGATCGGCCGTATCCACGCCCATTACCCCAAGCTGCCGATGCTCATCCTGAGCATGCACAATGAAGCCCACATTGCCCAGCGAGCCCTGCGCGCCGGCGCCTCAGGCTACATGACCAAGGACCGCGACCCGGAAGCGCTGCTGGCGGCGATCCGCAAGGTAAATACCGGCGCACGCTACCTCGACCCGCAACTGGCCGAACAGATCGCCCTGCAGAGCAGCGGTGTGACACCCGAGAACGCCTCGCAGAGCCTGACCTCCCGTGAATTCCAGATCCTGCGCATGCTGGCCCAAGGGCTGAGTGTCAACCAGATCGCCGAACAACTGGTGATCAGCAACAAGACCGTCAGCACCCACAAGACTCGGCTGATGGAGAAAATGTGCTTTGCCACCAGCACAGACCTGGTGCGCTATGCCTTGAATGAAGGGCTGGTCTGAAGACGGTGCGATTCAGGTTTGGTGCCCGCGAACGCCAAGGATGGCTGAGGCGATCTGCTCCAGGGGCAGCTCGCGCTCGACCGCGCCCAGCTTGAATGCCTCGCGCGGCATTCCATACACCACGCAAGACGCTTCGTCCTGACCCAGGGTTCTGGCGCCGGCATCGCGCATCTCCTTGAGGCCGCGAGCGCCATCATCCCCCATGCCCGTCATGATGATGCCCAAGGCATTGCTGCCGGCGCTGCGTGCGACCGAACGGAACAGTACATCCACCGAGGGTCGATGCCGGCTGACGGGAGGCCCCTGGACAATATCCACCTGGTACTGGGCACCACTGCGCTTGACCAGCATATGGTTTCCCCCCGGTGCGATCAGCGCGCGCCCGGGAATGATGCGATCGCCCTGTACCGCCTCGCGGACCTCGATCTCACAAACGTGATTGAGACGCTCGGCGAAGGCGGCGGTGAACTTCTCTGGCATGTGCTGCACCACAACAATGCCTGGACATACCCGCGACAATCCTTGGAGAACCTGTTCCAGGGCCTGGGTGCCCCCGGTGGAAGTGCCTATGGCCACGATGCTTTCAGTCGTGCGGGCCATGGCCATGGACGCAGGGGACAGGATTGCGTCGGCATTGAGCCGGGGCGGTACATCGACAGGCGCACGGGCGCCGACTACGCACCGCATGTTGGCCTTCGCCGCCGCCCTGACGGCCTGGACCAGTTCATCCGCACTTTCAGTCAGGAACTGCCGCAGGTTGGACTGTGGTTTGGTGACGATACTCACTGCACCGGCCGCCAATGCCTGCAAGGTGGTCTTGGCGCCCTTCTCTGTCAGCGTCGAGCAAATCACCACCGGCGTAGGCTTTTGCGCCATGAGTTTTTTCAGGAAGGTGATGCCGTCCATTCGTGGCATCTCGACGTCCAACACGATGACGTCAGGCCATTGTTTGTTCATCTTCTCCATGGCGTATACCGGATCGATGGCAACATCGATCACCTGGATCCCGCTGGCCTGGTTCAGAACCGCACTCAGCACCTGGCGCACCACGGCGGAATCATCAACGATCAAGACCTTGATATCCGTCATCAGACATTACTCTTGGGCGATTCGAATACTTTGCGTACCGAGTCGGCATGATTGAGCTGAAGGCGTCCGGTGCTCACATCGAACACCAAGTGGCGATACCCCCGGCCACCTACGTGATAGACCCGGCATTGCAACCCATGGTCCTGAATCAGGCCAATGGCGGCATTGACGTTCTGTTGGCCAATCCCGATGGCGTCACCGCGTTCCACCCCGGGAAACATGTCAGCCCCGCCAAAAAGGCTCATCTCGAACTGCTCGGGCCGAGCCCCCGCCTGATGAATGCACTCGAACAGCAGCAACAACGCATCCGTGGCGTAACGACCATTCAGGTGTCCCGCGCCGTGGCCTCCCCGGCGAGGCAACATGAAATGACACATGCCGCCCAACAAGCGTTGCGGATGCCAGAACACCAGGGCAACACAGGATCCCAGCACAGTGCATAAGCGCATCTGGCGCCCTCCGAACGCCACCTCGCCGGGCTGCAGGAAATATTCGACCACCCGGGCCATCTCAAGCATCCGGTTTGCGATAGATCGAGGGCTTGACCACCTGCAATTCATCGCTGATGCCGTTCAGGCTTTCCGAATGGCTCACGATGAAATAGCCACCCGGCCTCAGGTGTTTGCTCAAGCGCTTCACCACCTCGGACTTGGTCTGGTTATCGAAATAGATCATCACGTTGCGCAGGAAGATCACGTCGAACTGCCCCACCGAAGGCAGCGCATTGTTCAAGTTGATCGAAGTGAAGGTAATCCGTGACGCCAACGCGCGGTCGACCATGAAAATGCCATTGTTGCAGCCCACGCCCCTCAAGCAGTACTTGTTCAACAGCGCCTCGGGAATACCGCGGATACCATCCAGCGGGTAGCGTCCGCCCTCGGCTTTTTCCAGCACCCGGCTACTGATATCGGAAGCGAGGATCTCCCATGGCCGGGTGCCCAGGCTGTCGGCCAGTACCATGGCCAGGGTGTAGGGTTCCTCTCCCGTGGAGCAGGCACCACTCCAGATACGCACCGGGCCATTGCCACGAAGGCCGGGAAGAATCACGTCGCGCAGAAACTCGAAATGCTTGGGTTCGCGGAAAAAGTAGGTTTCGTTGGTGGTCAGCAAGTCCACCGCCATTTGCAACTCGGCCCGGTCCTTCATCAGCAAACGGTAATAGCTGCCGTAGGTGGTCAAGTTGAAAAACTGTAAGCGCTTGGCCAAGCGGCCACTGACCAGCTGCTTCTTGGCAACGGATAAGCTGATCCCGGCAATTTCGTGAATCATTGACCGAAACTGCTGGAACTCGTTGTCGGAGAGGACGGCATTCATACGTTCAACCCGCCTTCGTTGATGTTCGAAGCAAGGAGTGCCGACCAGTCATTGCGACTGAGCAGGTGTGCGATGTCCAGCAACAGGACAAAACGATCGCTGAGCTTGCCAACCCCCACCACGAATTCAGGGCTAAGGCGCCCCTGGAGTGCCGGTGCCGGTTCGATCTGCTCGGCCGGTATTTCCAGCACCTCGCTGACGGCGTCCACGATGATGCCTACCAGGCCGGTGCCACCGCCGCCGTCGACTTCCAGCATGACGATGCAGGTGCGTGGATTTTCCAACGTCTGGACGCCGCCAAAACACAGCCCCAGATCCAGCACCGGAATGGCCGCACCGCGCAGGTTGGTGATGCCGCGAACCTTCGGCGGCGCCATCGGCAACGGGGTTATCGGGCCGTACTCGACAATCTCCCGGATACACTGGGTACCTACCGCAAACATCTCCTGACCCACGCTGAAGGTCAGGTACTGGGGGGCTGCCGTCCCTGGGGCCGGCGAACGCGACGCGGATATGGACATGGTTCACTCCTCGGGACCCACCGCAGGCGGCGGCCCCCTCTCAAGACAACGTATGCACGCCTGGGCGCGACGACTCAATGCAACTGGCTGGCGATCTCATTGACACACAGCACCTGGTCGAGCTGAAGCACAGTCAGGAACGCCCCTCGCACCTTGACCATCCCTCGAATGAAGTCTTCACGGATCCGGTTTCCGATCGCTGGCGCGGCCTTGATGTCGACCAGCTCGATTTCGATCACCTCGCTCACCGAGTCGACAACGATGCCCAGCACGTGGGGTTCGCCTTCCTGGACCAGTTCCAGGACAACGATGCAGGTCCTGTTGCCTTGCTGCGTGGCGCCCTTGCCAAAGCGCGCCTGCAGATCGATCACCGGGACCACCGCACCGCGGAGGTTGATCACCCCGCGGATAAAGTCCGGCATCATCGGTACGCTGGTCACCTGGCCGTATTCGATGATTTCACGCACACACAAGGTGTCGATTGCATAAACCTCCCTGGCGGACACGAACGTCAGAAACTGCAGGAATTCGCTGTCGCACGAACTCTGCGGCGCATACTCGAAATGGCTCAAGACTGCAGCGTCCATGTCTCAACTCCCGAAGCGAATGAAACCGCCTTCCTGGGCATGCTCACTGCTTTGCACGCCGCCCAGACTGGAAGCAGCGGCCCGAGGCACGGCAGACATCGCCACCCGACCCTGCAGGGTGAAAAAGCCCATCAACTCCTGCAACTGTTCGGCCTGGCTGCTCATTTCCTCGGCGGTGGCGGCCAGCTCTTCGGAAGCCGAGGCGTTCTGTTGAGTGATCTGACTCATCTGCGACATGGCGGTATTGATCTGCTCGGAGCCGATGGACTGCTCTTCAGACGCCGCGGCGATCTCCTGGACCAAGTCGGAAGTCTTGGTGATCGAGGGCACGATTTCATCCAGCAAGTTGCCGGCCCGTTCAGCCAGGGCGACACTGTTTTTGGCCACTTGGCCGATTTCCTGCGCCGCGATCTGGCTACGTTCGGCAAGTTTGCGCACCTCAGCGGCGACGACCGCGAAGCCCTTGCCGTGTTCGCCGGCACGGGCCGCTTCAATGGCCGCGTTGAGCGCCAGCAGATTCGTCTGATAGGCGATCGAATCGACGATCCCTATCTTCTCCGCGATGGTTTTCATGGCCGAGACGGTGTCCCTGACAGCCTGTCCACCCTCGCTCGCTTCCTTGCTCGCCTTGCCGGCCATGCCATCGGTCACCTTGGCGTTCTCGGTGTTCTGCGAGATCGATGCCGACATCTGCTCCATCGACGCCGACGTTTCTTCAACCGACGCCGCCTGTACCGAAGCCGACTGGCTGATGCTTTGGGCCGTGGCGGAAATCTCTTCCGAGGCGCTGGAGAGCGAATCGGCGGAACTGCGAACTTCGCCGATGATCTGCGAGAGTTTGCTCACCGTTTCGTTGACCGCGTTCTTCAGGTCTTGCAGGGTGCCCTGGTAATGACCTTTGACGCTGCGGGTCAGGTCACCACTGGACAGGGCCACCATGACCTCCATCGCCTCGCTGAGCGGCGCGACAATCGAGTCCAGCGTGCTATTGATCCCCGACACGATGCGGCGGAAATCCCCTTGATGGCGAGTACTGTCCGCACGGGTATCGAGCCGGCCGACCACAGCATTCTCGCTGAGCATCTGGGTGTCTTCGATCAACGCCTGGATGTTGCGGCGCAGTTGCTCGATGTTGTCGTTGATAAAGGCTTTTTTGCCGGGGAACTGCGCCAGGGGCGCCGACAGGTCGCCTTCACCGAAAGAACGTATGCAAGCCATGGCCTGTTTTTTCACGCTGATGTGGCCATCGACCATGTCGTTGATGCCTTGGGCGATCTGACGGTACGAGCCTTGGAATCGCTGTACGTCGATATGCACATCGATGTCGCCTTTCTCATGCGCGTCCGACATGTGGCGCATCTCTTCGATCAACGCCACGATGGTGCTGCGAAGATGCTCGATGGTGACGTTTATGAAAGCCTTCTTGCCGGGGAACGCCTGGAGGGGCGCCTGCAGATCGCCCTCACTGATCGATTTGATGCAGGCCATGGCTTGCTTCTTGACGTTGATATGCCCGGCGACCATGTCGTTGATGCCTTGTGCCATCAGCCCATAGCTGCCAGCAAAGCCTGCCGCATTGATTTGCACGTCGATGTCGCCTTTGTCGTGCTCTGCGGACATGTGATTCATTTCGTTGATCAACTGATTCAAGGTTTCGCTCAGACGATCCATGGATCCCATCAGTCCGGTGCGCTCAAGTCCATTGCGGCTACCCTGCATATCCAGTTGACCAGCCACGAACCGCTCGGCCAGCAGGCGCAGATCGTCGGGCTCGCCGCCCAAGGTATGCAGCAGCCGGCGTACCAGGAAGAAACCGATCAAGCCGATGACCAGCAAAGTGGCGCCGCCAACCAAGGCAATGCTGTAGATCGCCGTCTGTTCGGTGGACGCCGCGATCGCCGCCTTTTTACTTCCCAGGTCCAGGTTGTACTGGCGGATATCATTCAAGGCGGAAGTGACCTTTTCACGCGTCACCTCCAGCTCGAGCAGCAGACCACGGGCTTCAGGGGCTGCACTCCTGAGGGCATTGTCGAAACGTTCCACGCCCCGGTTGTATTCGTTGACTGTACTGCGCAAGGCGCTGAGCAGCGTTGCATCACGATCGTCGGAGACGAACTCTTTCTGGTAGCGATCGAGTGCCTGGAGAACCGACTCCTTGTCACTTTGCTGGGAATTACCGGCAGGTCCGGACAGGCTCTGCCATTGTCGGCTGTGGTTATCGGCCAGCGCCAAGGCCACTTGATCCAGCAACTGCAGACTGGGCACGGTATTGACTTGCGCATAGCTGGCGGTGCTCCTGACCCCACCCATCAGATAAAGACTGAGACTGACCAGGACCAGGATGCCCAACAGAGCAGAGGCGACCAGCAGCGAGATATTTTTTTTGACGGTCATGATGCTGTACTCCAGGGAAAACTATTGAGTCAATTCAGGGCTGAGGGTCGTACCGTGCTTCTGTTGGCTGACGACTTGCCCGAGTAGTTTGGGAATATCCAGGATCAACGCGACTGCTCCGTTCCCCAGGATGGTGAAGCCGCCCAGTCCATGGGCTGTACCGAAAATCTTGCCCAGCGGCTTGATCACCGTCTGGAACTCCCCCAGCAATTGATCGACGACCAGGCCCACCCGCATCCCCGCGTAATGCACCACCACGATGTTTTCACGGCCATGGTTAGGCTCATCGATGGCGAACATCTCGCGCAGGCGCAGGACCGGAAGAACCGAGCCCCGCAGGTCGAGGAATTCTTGATTGCCGTAGTCGTCGGCCGAGAGTTCGATGCACTCCTCGACCAGGTCCAGAGGCACGACATAAGAGGCATTGCCGACCCCGATCAGAAAACCATCGATGATGGCCAGGGTCAGCGGCAGGCGGATACGCACCGTGGTGCCCACGCCCTCTTCGCTTTCCAGGTTGACCGAGCCGCGCAGGGCCAGGATGTTCCGTTTGACGACATCCATCCCCACGCCGCGCCCGGACAGGTTGCTGACCTGATCGGCCGTGGAAAAGCCGGGTTCGAAAATCAGGTTGAGAATGTCGCCGTCGGCCAACTGCTGCCCTTCGGCAACCAGGCCGCGCTCCATCGCCTTGGCCAGGATGCGTTGCTTGTTCAGGCCACCACCGTCGTCACTGACTTCAATGACGATGCTGTTAGCCTCGTGATAAGCATTGAGGCGAACCGTGCCCTGCTCCGGCTTGCCACGGTCACGGCGCAGCTGGGAAGGTTCGATGCCGTGGTCCATGGCGTTTCGCACCAGGTGGGTCAGGGGATCGCCGATGCGCTCGACCACCGTCTTGTCCAGCTCGGTCTCGGCGCCAAGTACTTGCAAGACGATGTCCTTGCCCAGTTCCTTGGAGACATCGCGCACCACCCGCTGGAACCGGTTGAATGTGCCGCCAATCTGTACCATTCGCAGGGTCAGGGCACAGTCGCGCACCTCCTCGACAAGACGCGAGAGAGAACTCGTCGTTTCAATCAACTCGCCGATGCCGCTTTGAATGGCTCCCAGGTTGGCGCCAGCACCGGCGATGATCAGCTCACCCACCAGGTTGATCAATTGATCCAGTTTGCCGGCGTCGACCCGAATCAGATTACCTTCGGCCGGACGGGCCTCTTTTGCCACCCGGCTCTTGGTCACGTCATCGCGCATCGCCTGGTCTGGCACCACGGGGGCAACCGCAACGGTCGTCGACTCGTCAGGAGACGAACCGGCCAGCCAATCCTCACGGGTCACGGAACCACAGGCGATGAAGGCCTCTACCATGGCGTCAGGCTCAGCATCGAGACGGCCGATCAACGCCCGGAAACCTGTCAGGTCACCGTTGCACGGCAACACGCAGATCTGGCTGCCCTCGCGAACGAAGTCGAACGCCCCTTCAATGGTGGCTTGGCCGGCATCACTGACAAAACCCAGTTCAAAGCCCAGGTAACAGGCCTCCGGATCCATCGTCGCGATATCCGGCATACCATCGGTGATGCACACGACGGCACCGATTTGGCCGAAACTGTTGAGGTAGCGCAGCAACGACAGCGGATCCATACCGTTACGCAGGACGTCCGGACACAGGCGAAGGGACAGATGCCAACGCGCGGCACAAGCCGATTGCGGCGGCTCGATCGGTGCCTGGGACGGCTCC
The DNA here is from genome assembly GCF_900111955.1 of Pseudomonas sp. NFIX10. Taxonomy (NCBI): domain Bacteria; kingdom Pseudomonadati; phylum Pseudomonadota; class Gammaproteobacteria; order Pseudomonadales; family Pseudomonadaceae; genus Pseudomonas; species Pseudomonas sp. NFIX10. The sequence goes on from NZ_FOKH01000009.1 coordinate 187,963, forward strand.
GGTTCGTGACGGTTTTCCAGGTAACGGTTGAGACGTTCGACCAATGCCGCGCCCTGCCGCTCATGCACTGCGGTCATGCCTTGCAAGTCACCGTGGCTGGCAAGCAATTCAATCAGCGTGCACAGGTGGTCCCGCACTTCCAGGAACAAGGCACTCAGCGACTCGTCCACCCGCAGTTCATGTCCACGGACCCGATCCAATACGCTTTCCGCCACGTGGGTAAAGGCTACGATCGGCGTGAAGCCGAACAGGCCGGCGGAACCTTTGATGGTATGGGCGACGCGAAACAACGCGTTGATGGTGTCCATATCGTCCGGCGCCTGTTCGATCTGCAACAGCGCGTCTTCCATCAGAAGCAAGAGCTCCTGGCTTTCGGCAATGAACGTCTGTAGCACGTCGTCCAGATTCATGGGCGAGCTCATGGTTTCAACCCCTCTGCTGACGAGGCGTGGCCGACTCGTCGAAAAAGCTGTGCAGCCCGCTCATATCCAGTGCATCGAGCACCGCTGTGCTGGGATTGCTCAGCAGCAGACTGGAGCCGTGACGCAGTGATTCCTGCTTGATCAGCACCAGCAACTGGAGCCCGGCGGTGTCCATTTCGTCCACGCCCCCCAGGTCCATTTCGACCTCCTGAGCCAAGGGGAACAGCTCCAGCAACAGGTCTTTGCGTTCAGCGGCGGTGTAAATGGTCATCGGCCCTTCAAGAACCAGGATCCGACGCAGACAAGCCGTGGTGTTTGTCATGACAACCTCCTTCCCAGGGACTCTGGGCAGCGCTACGGCATGATCAGTTTGGAGACGGCACCCAGCATCTGAGCCGGCTGGAAGGGCTTGATCATCCATGCCTTGGCACCGACGGCCTGTCCCTGTTGTTTCATGGCCTCACCGGTTTCGGTGGTCAGCATGATCACGGGTGTAAACTTGTAGGCCGGCAGTTGTTTGGCGGCCTTGATGAAGCTGAAGCCATCCATGTTCGGCATGTTCACGTCACTGACGATCAGATGGATCTTGCGTCCGTCGAGCTTGGTGAGGGCGTCGCGGCCGTCGACACCTTCGATGACCTCGTATCCGGCGCCCTTCAAGGTGATGCTCACCACTTGGCGAATGGAAGCAGAGTCATCGACAATCAGGATGGTTTTGCTCATGGGGAAACTCCCTAGAAAAAAGTGATCTCGGATGAAGAGCTGCTCACCACAGGCTTACCGTGATGGATCGCGTGTTGTTCAGGCATCGTGTAGGTGCTTGCCAGTTGTTCGAGCCAGGTATCAGCGTCGATCGGGGCAGGCGTATCGCCCGTGAGGGCCAGTTGCTGGCGTTCGACGATATGCGCATGCAGCTTGCGAAGATCGTTGTTGACCAGGGAAAGCATCTGGTCGACCCGATCCTGGAACTGCAGGGCAACCAGCGCCCCCGCTATCTGCGTGGCAACGTTTTCGCCTGGACCATGGGAAACAGAAGCACCGATATCCCCCGACAGCGTCGCGAAGCGGTTGCTCAGCTTGAGGACCGATTCCTCGCTGAGGATGCGCGCCGCATCGATCTGGTGGCTCCAGATCGGCAATACCTGCGCGCACACCTCGCCCAGCCCTTCATCGGGTGAAACGGCCAGCGGGAGGTGACCTGACTGATCGTCTTGCTGGGCGTGCAAACGGGTACTCGCCAAACGCTTGTTCCACATGCCCATGAACAGCGAGCCCAGCAAGACAAAAGCGCAACTGACCGCACTGCGCAGGGTGAAGTCCGCGCTGATCAGAATCGCGGCGCAACCGAGCACTCCCGTCAGACCCGCGGGCAGCATCAGCAAGATCAGGGGGCTGGAAATTACCTGTCCTTTCACCTTCATCTCTCCAGTTCAATGCGGATCCGGCGGGATCCTGCGCAAGACATCCACCCTTGGGATGCCCGGTTTTGATGGCCTGAAGAGATGATGGCCAAGTAATGGCGGCGGAACTATCGGAGCATCCTGATTTACAGCTAAGGATTGCGGCTGAGTCGTAGGAGAATTCCTACGCGCCGCTGACGGAACTCCGGAGCGCAAAAAAAACCAGCGACAAGCGCTGGTAAGAAAAGCCAGGCTCGCACCGCATTACCCAAAACGCGCCTCGCGGCCTTGCACCTTGCCGGCCCAGAGCGCTTCAAGGTTCTTGAAACCCCAGGTTTTCTCCGACTCGAAGCTGACAATACTGTCCTGCCCGCAGGCCAGATCAACGCTTTCGGGCGGCAGCGGTGTGCGACTCGACGCCGAGAAGAAAACCTTCACCATGGGCGTGAGCAAACATTCGGTGTGCTGTTCCGTGACGACCGCCAACCTGCCGCTTTGCAGGCGCACCAAAGCGCCCACCGGATAGATACCAATGCATTTGACGAAGGCGTGAAACACTTTCTGATCGAAATGCCCAGTCCATCCGGCCATTTTTCGAATGGACTCGGCGGGGCACCAGCGATCTCGATAAGGTCGGTCGGACGTCACGGCGTCATACACGTCACAGACGGCTGCCATGCGCGCGAACAGGCTGATTTGGGTTCCACATAACTTATGGGGATAACCACTGCCGTCCACCTTCTCATGGTGATGCAGACAAACGTCCAGCACCCGGGCCGTGAAATGGCTGCTGTCGGCCAGCATCCTGACTCCCGCCTCAGGGTGGGTGCGCATCGTCGTATATTCGCTGTCATTCAAAGCTAATGGTTTAGCCAGGATGGCCGCGGGTATCGTCATCTTGCCCACGTCATGCAGCAAGCCAGCCAACCCGGCTTCTTCCACCAATTGCGGTGGTAGATCCAGTTGACGAGCCAAACCAATCATCAACCCACAGACCGCAACGGAATGCATGTAGGTATATTCATCGGCGTTCTTGAGACGCACCAGACTGAGCAGTGCGTCGGGATGACGTAACAGCGAGTCGGATATTTCACCCACCATGTCCGTGATGCGATCGAGCTGAACGATCCGTCCCATTCGCAAATCGCCGAACATCTCCATGACCGCAGCCTTGGAACTTGAGCAAAGCTTGAGCGCCCTCGACAACTCGTCACTCATGAGCACCCGGGGATGGGGGCCGGCGTCTTGGACGCAAGATCGGCTCGACGCACAAGGGGGTTGCTGTTCACCATGATCCGCCTGCACAAGGCTTTCATCAGGCGCAGAGGCTGGCACATCCGCCCCTTTTGAAAGGTCGATCCATGCACCAGCGATGCCCGAAACAAGGATTTTTTCCAGCACCTCTTCATTCTGGATCAGGAAGCTCTTGTTCCAGAACGGACGGTCAACAAAGGAGCCAGATAGCTCCTTGACGTACATTCCTACGCAAAGATCGGTCACACCGACATGTTTCAGCACGATGCAGATCCCCTTTCTGTCCGCAATCGTCTTCCCTGAATTATCCGAATGCAATCCAAGCGCGGTATGTCTTGGATTAGATCTCAGGATGCCACCCCGGCCCTTGAATAATAGCCATGCGCCATTAAGCATAAAATCAGAGCAGTCCTATTTATGCTTAGGAATTTTGGATGATGGCGTAGGAATTTCCCTACAGGCTGCCGGGGTCTAATGAAACCGAACACCCCTTTAAACGAGAATGCTCGCCAGATCGAGGCGCTGCGTCGTCGCATGCCTGACGTTGAACGGCTTCGCTTGCATAGTCGTGTCAGTGAGCTGCTCACGCAAAGCCGCAGCGCTGCGGGCAGTCGCAGCATCCTCTCGCTGATGCGTGAAGAAGGAGGGTAACTCGGTCGATTCAAGTGCGCAGCTTGATGCGTAGGATTCGTGAGGAGTCAGAGTGCATCGCGTATTTTGGCAGTTCGGAAATGGACAGTCACACCTGCTTTCAGCTCAGTGGCGAACACCTCACGCAAGTCATGGCCAAACTCTGCGGAGTCGACCTCAGCGCCGAAGCTTTCGGCCCGGGTGCGGTGGCACAAACCTCGGCGGCGCGAATCAATGTGATAGTGATCAATTCCAGCACCGCTCAACTACCGAGTTTGCGCATCCTCTGTGATCGGGCATCGAAGACCTATTTTCATGGGGCCTTGCTCGATGCAATACAGGAATTTTCCGGGCTGGCAACGGAGGGGACAACACTCTGACGCTGGCAGAAACAGGGCGAGCCAGCAGCAGGTCAGGCTTGTTTGGATCGATGAGATTTGAACGGCTTCCAGCAAGGCGGTACCGCCCAACTACGGTCTACCCAGCCCCGGATTTATAGACGAATAAACCGTGGTTGGCGGTGGTTTCGAGTGGAATTCACCATTTGTCCCGTCCGTGTAAACCTCGCTCAGGATGGGACAAACAAACAAAAAAGACCCGAAGGTCCCAATGTCAGCCAGTTAAGCCCCAATCGCGAGCGAGCTTTGCTCCCACAGGTTTGTGTCGTTTGATCCATAACTGACTGGCATTACCCGAAGGTCCTTTTTTCCTTTTAAAGGCGGATCGTTAACGCAGATCAACAAGAGCTTCTTACGCCAGCCCTATCATCTCTCAGCGCCAATCTTCGCTGAGACCTGAGAGGCAGGGATGAACAACGTAACCGGCAAGTGGCTTGAACGAGGAGCTCTGGGAAGCCTGGTTGTCCTGGGCATTTTGGGTGCTTGGTACATGTTCAAACCCGCCCCTATAGACCCTGATTTCGCCAGCGGTAATGGGCGGATTGAAGCCACCGAAGTGGATGTAGCGAGCAAGCTGGCCGGACGCATCGATGCCATTCTGGTCGCTGAAGGTGAACAGGTCCGCTCAGGGCAGGTGCTGGCGCGCATGGATACCCAGGCGTTGCGGGCCGAAATTCTCCAGGCCCAGGCCCAGTTGCAGCGGGCCCGTACCGCGAAATTAACGGCGAACGCAACGGAATCGCCCCGGAACAACGGCGCATGATCATGGGCGATCCGGTCAAGGTGCTCGCCAGCTACGCCGGGGCCCATGACATCGATGTCATCGTCATGGGCCGCGTGCGTTATGGCGGCCTGGACAAGCTGATCGGCAGCACCGTTGAGAATCTCCTGTACAAGATGCCTTGTAGCTTGTGGGTGATTGCACCGCAGCAGTTTGACTGAGGATGAAGTTCATGACCGATAGCCTTTAGAACAACCGCTCCGAGTTCCAGGCAACACGGCTGATGAACCGGCCGAGCAATATGCGTGCACAGCAACAGCCTATCTTCGCCGATGCCCTGGCCTGGCACATGCTGTCCGCCGAGCAGGCGCTCGAATGGCTGGGAGTGATCGTGTCTGAATGGCCTTCAGCGGCACCCCTAGCGACGTGTGGACAAGCTTGCCGCTTCCTTGAGCAGGCAAGGCGACGGCGGCTTACGCGTCACAAACATTTCGGCCTGACGCTCCAGCGCCTTCTGGTCCTGGCGCCCCTGCAGCCCCTCATACATCGAGGAGGCCACAGGGGCAAAGTTTTCCGCCAACGCCTCAAATACGCCGATGCATCGATGAAACGAGACTCGCATCTGGCGCCCGACCCATTGAATCTTGGCGGGCTCAGGTATGAGGCGGCTGTATTTGTCCAGTGAGCCACTGCAGGGCTAGACTGGCGCCAGCCCCCAGTCGTCACGCCGGTCAGTCAATGCCTCTTCTTCCGCCAGATACCGCCGAACAGACAGCGCTGACCCTCGAAGTGGTGCTGCGTTACCACATGGCGTGGAAACACCGCGACTTGGAGGCGATTCTCGCGATTTATCACCCGCAAGTGCAGTACAACGATTTTTTCCAGAACCGCAGCATGGGCCTGACCGAGTTGCGCGCTTACATCACCAGCACGCTGCCGCGTCATCCCGACGAGTATCTTGAACACAACGACCGCATCCGTGCAGATGGCTGTACCGCATTCATCCAGTACCAGACAGCGCTGAAAGGCAGTGGCGAGCGGGTGGTTTTTCGCACCAGCGAAGCCATCACGGTATGTGATGGCCTGATCCTTCGTATAAACGAATATGCCTCACTGGTGCGCGACAGCGAGCCCCAGACTGGGCGCCACGCCCCCGCCATCAGTAAACTGGGGCTCTCGGCGCGTCAACTGACGTTCATGGCGCGAGACTTGGCCGACTATTTTACGCGCCAGCAGCCCTTCCTCGACCCGGATCTGGACCTTGCACGGATTGCCAGCGCCACCGGGTACAGTCGCAATCAGCTGTCTTACCTGCTGAATCAAGTACTGGGACAAAGTTTCTATCGCTACGTGACCCAAGCCCGGTTGGCCTACCTGCTTGAGCGCCTGCCCAATCACGGTGAAAACGCGCCCATCGATGCCCTTGCGGCGAGTGCCGGATTCAATTCCACCTCGGCGTTCTACAAGGCCTTCCGAAGTCATACCGGCTGCACGCCCAAGGCGTGGTTGAAAGCCAATTGCGCGCGTGCCCGCAGATAACACAGCCCCCGTCGCAGCGCATTAATCTCTGTCGGCAATCAACCGATGGAGCATGGGATGTCTGGCTGGGGTGGTGTGAGTTTGTGGATGGAGCAACTCGGCGAGGCGCTGATACCGCGCCCGGCGTTGTATCAGGATCTGCAAGCAGACGTTGTGATTATCGGCGCCGGTTACAGTGGCCTCTGGACGGCCTATTACCTTAAACAGCAAGCACCGCACCTGCACATCGTCATCGTTGAAGCACAGATTGCCGGCTTCGGCGCCTCCGGTCGCAACGGCGGCTGGTTGATGGGCAACCTGCTGGGCGAAGACCGGCTCCTGGGCCCCTTGCCTGCCGCGCAACGTCACGCGGGCTACCAACTGCTGCATGCAATTCCCGACGAGGTGGCGCGAGTGTGCCACCTCGAAGGCATCGATTGCGAACTGCGCAAAGGCGGCGTGCTGTACTGCGCGGCGCGTTATCCCGAGCAAGAACGGCGCCTGCGCGAACAACTCGATGCTGTCCGTGCGCAAGGCCTGGGTGAAGACGACTACCGCTGGTTGAGTCCCCAGGCCTTGCGCGAACAGTTGAATGTGACCCAGGCATACGGCGCCCTGTATTCACCTCACTGCGCGACCATCCAGCCTGCACGGTTGGTACGGGGGCTGGCCGAAGCCGTCGAACGGATGGGTGTACGCATTTACGAGCAAAGCCCGGTGCTCGACTGGAAGCCAGGCCAGGTCCGAACCGAGCACGGTCGGGTGAGCGCCGATTGGGTGGTGCCGGCGGTCGAAGGTTATGCCAGCACCCTGCCCCCGCTGAACAAACATCAACTGGCCGCGCAAAGCCTGATCGTCGCGACTGAGCCACTCCCGGCCGATGTATGGGCCGAAATCGGCCTGACACGCGGCCAGGCTTTCAGTGAAAACAGCCGACAAGTCACCTACGGTCAGCGCAGCCGAGACGATCGCCTGGTGTTTGGCGCCCGCGGTGGATATCGCTTTGGCGGTCGCCTGCGCAGTGACTTCAACCTCACTCAGGCCGAACGAGCATTGCGGCAACACCTGTTGAGTGAACTCTTTCCGATCCTGCGCAATGTGCGCCTGACCCATGCCTGGGGCGGCAATCTGGGGGTTGCCCGGTCCTTTCACCCGCACATGCTCGCCGACCGTCGCCAGCGCATCGCACTGGCGGGTGGCTACGGAGGTGAAGGTGTAGGCGCCAGCAATCTGGGCGGCCGAACCGTGGCGGCGTTGATTCTTGGCCAGGATAACGAACTGACTCGCCAGCCCTGGGTGCTGGATGATCGTCCCCTGGCCTCGTTGCCACGATGGGAGCCCGAGCCTCTGCGCTGGCTGGGTTACAACGCCATTATCCAAAGCTTCGTTCACGAGGATCAGATATTGGCCAACCTCCATGCGCCACGCTGGCGTCGCCGGATGGCTGAAGGCCTGGCCGGTTGCATGGAACGTCTGATGAAGTCCAAGGAGCCGTTTGCATGAAGATCGATCATTTTCGCGACACCGCCCGTTTGCCGCTCGGTGAGCCTGGCGCTGTGGGTGTACCGCTGGGCGAGCCGCTTTCACAGGTTGCCACGGCATGCGTCGAACGCGACGACGGCGTCGAGGCCGGCGTGTGGGAATGCACCCCCGGCCGCTGGCGGCGCCAGATCGTGCAACAGGAGTTCTGCCATTTCATTCAGGGGCGTTGCACCTTCACCCCGGACGGTGGCGAGCCCCTTCATATCCAGGCCGGCGACGCGTTGATGTTCCCTGCGAACACGACGGGAATCTGGGATGTACAAGAAACCGTTCGCAAGAGCTACGTACTGATTTTCTGAACTGCCTTCATCCATAACGCCTAGAACAAAGGTTGAGGTCTCGCATGTTGAAGTCGATCTTTCCGTTACTGTTGATCGCGTCTACCGCTCAGGCAGCAGACACCGTCAGGATCTACAACTGGAGCAGCTACATCGCTCCAGATACCCTGCAAAACTTTACCACCCAGACCGGGCACCAGACTCAATATGACCTGTACGACAGCAACGAGGTGCTCGACGCCAAACTGATGGCCGGCCACTCAGGGTATGACGTGGTGTTTCCGTCCAACCACTTCATGGCCCGGCAGATCACGGCCGGCGCACTCAAACCGCTGGACCGCGGCAAACTCCCGAACTGGCACAACCTCAACCCGACGCTGATGAAGGTTCTGGAGGCCAATGACCCTGGTAACCGCTACGGCTTTCCCTACCTGTGGGGCAGCACCGGCATCGGCTACAACGTGGCCAAGGTCAAGGCAGTCCTGGGTGATGTACCGATAGACTCCTGGGACATCGTGTTCAAGCCGGAAAACATGAAGAAACTCGCCCGATGCGGCGTGGCTATGCTCGACAATGGTCCCGAGATCCTCCCCATCGCCTTGAACTACCTTGGCCTGCCGCATCACAGCAAGGACAAGGCCGATTACGAGAAGGCCCAGGCCCTGCTACTCGCTGTGCGCCCCTATGTGAGTTACTTCCACAATTCCAAGTACACCAGCGACCTTGCAACGGGTGATGTCTGTCTGGTCGTGGGATTTTCCGGCGACGTGATGCAAGCCGCAGCGCGAGCTAATGAGGCCGGGAACGGCCAGCAGATCGCCTACGCCATCCCCAAGGAAGGCTCACCGATGTGGTTCGACATGGTCGCCATGCCCGCCGATGCACCAAATGAAAGCGCCGGTTACGAATTTCTCAACTACCTGCTGGACCCCAAGGTGATGGCTGGCATCAGCAATCATGTGCACTATGCCAACGGCAACACCGCCGCCGAGGGGCTGGTCGACAAGGCCATCCGCAACGACCCGATGGTGTACCCGCCTGACAGCGTGATGAAAAAACTCTTTGTACTGGAGGCAATGCCATTGGAGAACGACCGGCTGCGCACGCGGGTCTGGAGCCGGATAAAAAGCGGGCAATGAAAGCTGTCGCCGATGAAGCAGGCACCCGGATCGTCGGCGACATCTCAGGTCCATGTCATCGCCTGTCGGACGGACGTGAACGCACCTTCTAAACCCCGTACTTCGGATTGCCAGCCGCCATGCGCTCCAGTGGCTGGCGTATTCCAGCAGCCACACCAGTCCCTCTTTGAAATACAGATCCACTGCATCCGTTGATGTGTCAGCACGCTCCAGCTGTGCATGATTCAATGTAGGAGACAGGAACAGCGGATCGTGTCCCAGGAAGTAGTGTAACTCATCATGGTTCTAGCCATTGGGCTTGCCGTTTAGTTGATCACGGCCGACAGCTTGGCCTGTGGATTATCGCTGACCGCCTCGAAGGCTTCCAAGCATGTAGCGTCGTTGCAGGCACCACTCGTCGTTCTGCTCCAGCAGCATCGCCCCCACCAGCCGCGTTATGGCCGGATCGTTTGGAAAAATCCCCACGACATCGGTGCGGCGTTTGATCTCGGCGTTGAGCCTCTCAAGCGGGTTGGTGCTGTGCAACTGCTGCCGGTGCGCCTTGGGAAACGCCATGTGCGCCAGCACTTCATCCTCGCAGCCGTCCATGAGGGCCGCGATCTTGGGGTATTTCTCGCGCAACTGATCAGCGACCAAACGCCATTGTTGATGGCACTCGACACGGCTGTCCTGAGCGAAGACCGTGCGCAGCAGAGCCGCCACCATGGTGCGCTGACCTTTGCCAACATGGGCCATGGCGTTGCGCATGAAGTGGACGCGGCAGCGCTGCCAGGTCGCATGGAAGACCTTGGAAACAGCTGCCTTCAGGCCTTCGTGGGCATCGGAGATGACCAGCTTCACGCCGCGCAACCCGCGCCTCATGAGACTGCGCAGAAAGTCCGTCCAGAACGGTTCAGCTTCGGAAGGGCCGTAACGACCTTGAATCACTTGGTCTAGCGCGTAGGCCAACAGTGGTGGTGCCGAGCCACCCGAACCGGCCGGTCAATGTTTGTATTCATCCTTCGAGTACGTTCGCATAAGGATTTCCCTACCGGTCTCTAGTTATTCCTACGCCAGAATCGGGAATAGTCTGATGGTTGCAACACCATCATTTTGACATCATTAATCCAGAGCTAGCGGACTGCCGACTCGTCGTCGGCCACTGGCTTTGATGGGGACAAGGACCGTGAGTGCCCCGCCCTTAAGCCCCTGTTTCCGGTGATTTTTGCCGCTGTACTTGGGTGAGTTTCGGTTGACCGCAGCAATAAATTTCAGTGTTCTAGCGGTGATAGCGGGGAGGAGTCAGCGTTATGCTCTCGAAAATACAAAACAAACAAAGCATTGTGATACCCAATGGCTTAGAAACTCTCGAACACCTCAAAGGGCACCGTACAGAGCCTCCGATTATAATTATAGCGACTATCGACCACTCTAAAGGTAGGCGCAGAGGTCTTAAGAAAAAAACTAACAGCTTTATTTCAAAACCTTTCATTCCTCTCGAAGTAATACCAAACGTCCGAGAGCATTTGAAATCAGCGTGGACAGCGAGAAAAATACGCAAAACTAATGAAGAGCTTGCGCGCAAGATAGAGCAATACACGATGCAACTAGAGTCCGGCTATAACGCAATTATTAGCACTTTATACCGAGCGGCATGCTATCGAGATGACGACACAGGCAACCATATTCGTCGTATTGGAGATTCTGCCGGATTATTGGCACGAGCTATCGGAATGTCTTCGAGTTGGTGTGAAATGATTCGAATAGCTGCTCCCATGCATGATGTCGGTAAAATTGGTATCGAAGATGCCATCCTGCACAAAGCAAGCGCATTGACAACTGCCGAACGGGAGAAAATGCAGGAACACTCTCGAATCGGTTATGAAATCCTAAGCGACCCAAATGGTTCCGCCGTTACAGAGTTAGCAGCTGAGATTGCGCTAAGGCATCACGAACGCTGGGATGGCATGGGTTATCCAGATGGACTTCAAGGAGAGAATATTCCGCTGTCGGCAAGAATCGTCACGATCTGTGATGTCTATGACGCTCTCCGGATGGCTCGACCTTACAAGCAAGCATGGAGCGTGGAACAGTCCAGAAATTACCTCATCGAACAATCTGGCAGGCATTTTGATTCATTATTGGTAAAGGCATTTTGCAACCTAATTGTCGAGATCGAAAAATTACGCAACTGAGATAATGAGCCACATAATCGCTCAGAGCCCTAGGCATTCAAAAATATATAAAAATGTTTAAGACAAGTATCTGGACTTTTACTTTAGCGACGCACCCACTTTTCTAAGAGAGATAAAAATGAACATCAGGACTATGAACCTCGCTCCCAGGTTTGCCACGTTCTTCTCACTCATTGTCCTGGTGGTTTTTGCTCTAGGCATCGTCGCCTTATTGCAAATGGGGAAGCTTCGAGATTCTGAGCAGGATGTTGAAAACAACTGGATGGCGAGCACCCGCGAGACCAGCAAGATGCAGATAGGCATTTTGCGCCTGCGTCTTGAAAGTATCCGCATCACCGTGATCACCGACGAACAACAGCGCCAAACCCGCATTGCTGCGTTGAGCGGCTACCGCAGCACGTTGCAGGACGTCGTCAGCCATTACGAACCTCTAATTACGGGGCCGACTGAGCGTGAGCTCTACCTGGCGGTGTCCAACGATGTGCAGCAGTACTTCAAACTGTTGGATGAGCTGGAACCGATGCTGCGCAGTGGTGACAATGCCACAGCCATCACCCTGATCAATACCCGCATCAGCCCCATGACCAACGCCCTGCAGGACAAGATGGACAAGCTCTCGAACTTTAATGAGGAGGGCGCCAAGCGTGCGGGCCTGGACGCCGCCTCCACCTATAGCAATGGCGTGACGCTGGTAATTGGCCTGCTGGTGGTCACCGTGGTCCTCACCGTGGTGCTGGCTGCGGTGCTGACCCGAAGCATCACGTCGCCCATCAGCGATGCCCTGGCTGTGGCTGAGCGCATCGCCGACAGTGACCTTTCCCGGGAGGTCTCGATCAGTGGCGGCGATGAAGCCGGCCGCCTGCTGGCCGCTCTGGCGAAGATGCAGGGCAACCTGCGGGAAACCATCGCCCGCATCGCTGATTCCTCTACCCAACTGGCGTCGGCCTCTGAAGAAATGACCGCCGTGACCGAAGACGCCAGCCGCGGTTTGGTGCGGCAGAACGACGAGGTCAATCAGGCGGCCACCGCGGTGACCGAAATGAGTGCCGCTGTGGATGAGGTGGCACGCAATGCCGAAGCCGCCGCCCAATCTTCCCGCGAATCAATGGAGTTCACCCGCTCGGGTATCGAGAACGTGGCGCAAACCCTCAAAGCCATCGAAGGTCTGGCCAACAACGTGGCCACCACAGGTGAGCAGGTCAAGGCCTTGTCAGGCAGAGCACAGGACATCAGCAAGGTGGTCGAGGTGATTCGAGCCATTGCCGAGCAGACCAACCTGCTGGCGCTGAACGCGGCCATTGAAGCCGCTCGGGCCGGGGAGCAAGGCCGTGGTTTCGCGGTGGTGGCCGATGAGGTGCGGGCATTGGCCCATCGCACCCAGCAGTCGACGCAGGAAATCGAACAGATGATCAGCGCGATTCAGACCGACTCGACCCACGCGGTGAGCGCCATGAACGTCAGCGCCCAGATGGCCAGCAGTTCCATCTCGGTGGCGCAGAATGCCGACCTCTCGCTCAAGCAGATCGCCGAGACCATAGCCCAGATCAACGAACGCAACCTGCTGATCGCCACCGCCTCCGAAGAGCAAGCCCAAGTGGCCCGCGAGGCTGACCAGAACCTGACCAGCATCCGCGAACTGTCAATCCAGAGCTCGGCAGGCGCCAGCCAGACCGCCAGCGCCTGCAGTGAGATGGCAAACCTGGCGATTGAACTCAATCATCTAGTGGCGCGCTTCAAGGTCTGACATGCGTCGCTGTCCTGGTCTGTACTCGCGAACGGCATCACCGGAGATGATGCCGTTCGCGAGTACACTTGACAACATAAGAACACTTCCAAAACTCCAGGCTAATCCCTTATGGATCGCGGGCTACAGCTTGACCGTTTAACTTGGATTTATTCTGCTATAGAAGCAGGAAAACTTGACTACTTATGCGAAGGTTCAGCCTTGACCTTACCGCGAAAGACCCAAAATCCCCATGTGTTGTAAGCCAGTGTCACGGGCACCAGAACAGCGAAACCGATGAGCATGAAGCCCTGGCTTGAGGCTGAAGCAGACGCTTGGCTGATTGTCAGCGGGGAGGCAAAAATCAATGGATAGAGCGCAATGTTCGCAGCAATGAACGCCGTGCCGAGCCATCCCAGCACCGCGAACAGAAAGTGGAAGCGGCTGGAAAACGCCCGGTGAAACCCGACCAGCAGAGCGCACTGAATCAGCAAAAGCGTCAGGCTCAGGTTCGATAGAAGAAGATGTTCTCGATAGAACGGTGCCAACAAACTGGTCCACGCCAAAATGGTTGCAATGCCTGTCAGCGTCAGCCATCCGAGTATACGTGCCTGTCTTCTGGCCGCCGTTTGTAGGGTTCCCTCAGTATGCCAGTACAGCCAGCAACTGCCCAGCAACGCATAGCCAATCGCAAGCACTGCGCCACACGCCAGCGGAAATGCGCTCAACCACTCCCAACCGTCTCCGGCAAACTTGCCATCCTGATGATCGATGCCCGTGCAGATCCCCCGCGACGAGCTGGATAGGTCCGACTACCGCCGCCATCCACAATGCCATTGAAAACATCACCCGCGCAGGCGCATGGGTATTGTCGCGCAGGAGGTGCCAAGCGCCCGCGCCACCCACCAGGGTGGCCGTGCCGAGAAATGCAGCGAGGCTCATGTGCACCATGCGGTAGGGAAACGAGGGATTGAATATGATCTGCAGCCAGTCCTCGGCCACGAATCGGCCGTCGCTGGCAATGCTGAAGCCTGCGGGGGTGTGCATCCAGGAGTTGGCTGAAATATCCAGAATGCACTGAACAGCGAGCCAACGGCCACGGCACACGTAGAAAGAAATGTAGCCGCGGCCCGACCTTGTTCATGCCGAACAGCATGACCCCGATGAAGCCTGCCTCCAGAAAAAACGTGACCATGACTTCGTAGAACATCAGAGGGCCGAGGATGCCCCCTGCCCTGCTGGCCAGCGCGCTCCAGTTGGTCCCGAACTCGAATTCCATGACCAGCCCGGATGCCGTGCCCACGGCGACAGTCAAGGCAAATATCTTCAGCCAGAATCGGTAGGCATCCATATAGACTTGGCGCTTGCGCCACAACCAGAGGGCCTCCAGCACCATCAGGTAATTGGCCAAGCCGATGGAAAATGCGGCAAGCACGATATGAAAGCTGATAGTGAACGCGAACTGGTACCGCGCCAGCATCAGCGCCGAATCCACTGATTCCATGCGCAGGCCCCGCTCAAGCGCCGTTGGGCTTGCCGGCGAACTGGCTGATCGGTTTGTCGACCGGCCTGTTCATGCCCTCTCCCATCGCTTTCAAGCCTTCCACCAGCGGCATGATCGCGCGCCAAAGCGATTCGTCATGCAACAAACGGTAGACGCCTCGCACGCCTGGCGCAATGTCGTCGTTTTCCGGTGAGGTCCATTGACTGACCGCAGCGCCGGCATCCTTCAGCGCGAAAGCGCCATCGCGAGGATCGACAGGTTCTGAATGACGTTGAGCGTACCTTCCTTGTTCAAACCGTCCACCAGCACCTTGGTGATCGCGGTGTTGGCACAGACCGGGTCATTGGCCATACGCAGCACACCGTGCTCATGGAGGTTCTGGATCAGACGATCCAGTTCGTTTTTTGCATCATACTCGGCCATCAGAACCTCTCCGGATGGGGCGCCGGTGCATCGATCGGCGCGTAATCAGCTCTGGCCCACTTCACCGCCACAGCCACGCCCTCATTCGGCGTCCTGCGGCCGTTTCGGAAATTGCCGTGAGGCAATGCCGACGGCTGAGCGGGCTCCCTCAATATTGTCATCTTCATGGCGGTTTCCTTATAAACCGGCGTGTTGACGTCTGAATCATGGTGTTCCCGGTGAACTCATTGATACCGGGCTTGCTTGGTGAATTGACAGGAACAGGACCTCTCCGCGCACCCGGTCGGTGACGACCACCGGCACCACGACCGAGCCTCGACGTGACGCTCATGGAAACTCGCCTCATCAGCCAACTCACCGCCGCTACAACGACCCTACGAAGCTTGAGGCCGGATGCCTAGACGGAAATATTTAGTTCAAAAATCGATATCTGGGCGCGGAAATTGTTCATTAATTTTGCTAGGAGGTTACACCGGCGATCACTCCTGCCCAGAGGGTGTCCGATGAGAGGCCCTCTGGCGTGATAACCGTCTCAGTCATGAATCGCCGTAAGGAAAGTACCATTCATACCCAACCTGATTCTTGCGTTTCTCTGTCTCTTTGCGGCGAGCGACTAGATCATTTGTACTATTGTTATAAATGACTCTCCATCATCAAATGGACCGAGGAGCGTGCTCTGCTGATTCAATAGTGTTTTGTGCCTGCCACTCCTCTGCTGTCTTATTCAGATGCAGTTCGATAAAGCTACAAAAGTGGCAGCCCTGCCACAGGAATGGCGGTTGATTTTGACAACCGCTACCCCTTCAACGGCTAGACCGTACAGCGACGAGTAATAAAGGGAAGTTCCATGAAAAACAAAATGAAGAAAGCACGTTGGACCATTGGAACGGCGCTCGCCCTCTCAATGGGACTCGCATTTAGCGGCACCGCAAGTGCCTTTACATTTGAACACGGATGGAGTTGCCAGAATAAGTGGTATCAAATGGGGCTTATCGAGCTGATTGCCTGTGGGGGTGGGGGCGAGGGTTGATCTACTAGGGAGTTTTTTGCCCTTGTAAAGGCAGATGCAATTAACCCCTTAATCATCCAATAACTGGGCGTTGCAAAATAATGCAACGCCTCAGAGTCATCCAGAATTC
Source organism: Pseudomonas sp. NFIX10 (assembly GCF_900111955.1). Classification (NCBI taxonomy): domain Bacteria; kingdom Pseudomonadati; phylum Pseudomonadota; class Gammaproteobacteria; order Pseudomonadales; family Pseudomonadaceae; genus Pseudomonas; species Pseudomonas sp. NFIX10. The sequence continues at coordinate 204,228 of NZ_FOKH01000009.1, forward strand.
ACGCTAAAACTTTCGCGATAAAGAGTCGTAGATCCTCCAGCATTAAAGCTGGCTGCTCCCAGGCAGCAAAGTGGCCACCCCGCGGCATTTCAGTCCAATGCACGATGTTGAAGGTTTTCTCGGCAAATGATCGCGGCGGCGGTATGAATACAGGATCACGGAAAGCTGCAAAGCCGGTCGGCACCTGAATCCGGGTACCGGGGGGAAATTTGCCAGAGCGTTCCAAGCGTTTGCCGTGGTACATCCAGGTCGCCGTGACGAACGACGATGTCGCCACATAAAGCATGATGTTAGTCAGCAACTGCTCTTCATTAAACGTACTCCAGAGGTCAGGATCGCCGTCGGCATTGCGCGGTAAGTCGGCCCACCGTCCAAATTTTTCCAATATCCACGCAGCGGCGCCCACCGGACTGTCGGCCATGGCCACACCCAGTGTCTGAGGACGGGTTTCCTGCTCATGGTTGTAGCCCGTTTCCCAGTCCAGGAGCACGTCGCGCTTGGCGACAAAGTCCATTTCCTCCGGTGTGTTTGCTTTGGTGCCTTCGGCGAGCAAGTCGGCCATGTTGAGGTGAATACCATACAACGCCTCAGCGGAATCGTGAGCCAGCCAGGCGGCGATACCCGAACCCCAATCTCCGCCCTGAACGATGTAACGCGATTGTTCAAACAACCGCTTCATCAAGGTATTCATCAGATGAGCCGCTCGGCGCGGCCCGATGACGCCGGTGATTGGCGTCGAAAATGCAAATCCCGGTAACGAGGGCACTATCACATCGTGTCCATCTGCACTCAATGGTTGGAGCAGATGTTCGAATTCGATGAACGATCCAGGCCATCCATGCAACAGCAGCACTGGAGGCTTGGAACCGTCACCTCGAACGTGGAGAAAATGAATGCACTCACCTTCGATATGGGTAGTGAAGTGCGGAAGCTGATTAAGCTGTCGCTCAACCTTGCGCCAGTCGTAGACGTGCTCCCAATGACGAATAAGTCGCTTGAGGTCATCGATTCCCACACCAGACTTCCAACCGCCGGTATCAGGCAATTGGCTCCAGTCATAGGCACTGACCTTCGCCCTGATAGCATCCAGACGTTCTTGTGGAATTTGGATCGAGTAAGGCGCAACCATGTGTCTATCCTCCTGGGCCCTACGTACAGCTACTTCCTGACGATGGGGCCGTTCGCATGAGTTTCGCATTGCACTGTTGTACGCAATACTAGGCTCGCCCGCAGGCTACGATAAGGCCCAATATAAGAGAAATGCCTATGCGTTCCGCGCAAAAGTGAGAGCCCATGGATATCATTAGCGATCTTGAAATTTTCACGCTGGTGGCCGAGACATGCAGCTTTTCGGCCGCTGGTCGATCGCTCAAACTGGCACCCTCTTCTGTATCGCGCGTTGTTGATCGCCTTGAGGCACGCCTCAATGTCCGGCTGTTGCTGCGCACTACCCGAGCGCTGACCTTGACGGCCGAGGGGGTGGCTTATCTGTCTTCGGCACGACGAATTCTTGCTGACCTGAAAGAGACCGAACAACTGATCACTGACCAAAGCTCGCCGCGTGGGCGCCTGCGGATCAGCGCTTCGATTTTGTATGGCAAGACATTCCTGCTGCCACTGCTGAGGGATTTCATTCATCGGTATCCGGACATCCTTGTCGATATCAACCTGACGGACACTGTCGTCGACATCAGCGCAGGCCAAGCCGATGTCGCCTTGCGGCTGGGCCCTCTGGCTGACGCTCCCTTGGTTGCACGAAGATTAGGGAAAACCCGCAAAGTCATCGTCGCGTCACCTGATTACTTGGCAGCACGGGGCACACCTGAAGTACCTGAAGACCTGTACGGCCACGATTGCATCGACTTCAATTTCAAGCGCGCCGCTCCAGGCTGGCCTTTTATCAAAGACGGAAATGAATATGCCCTTAAGATCAAAGGCAGCATAGAAACCAACAATGGCGATACTCAGGGCCAACTGGCGGTTGAGGGTCTGGGCATAGCTCGAGTGTGTGCCGAGACCGTTCAACAGGCCATTGAGGCAGGGCGACTGGTGCCACTTCTGGAGGCGTTCAATCCAGGTGATGGCGAAGAGATACATGTCGTGTTCATGGGCGGCCCACACCTACCGGCCCGCGTGCGTTGCTTCGTCGATTATCTGGTGGAATCCCTTGGCGAAGGGCTACCACGGGCCTGGCGAACTAATGATCCAGCCTAGAGTCAACGTTTCTGAATGTCTTAGGAGGATGGATACATGGCCACTACCTACAGTGCCCCTGGGATCATGATCGTCGATATCAATGGATACGCCGATAATGGCTACGACACAGTTATACAACCCGACGGCTCAGTATTGGTCGCGGGCCTCACCAATCACGCGCTCGACCCTGACTACGGCAAAGACTTTTCCCTGGCCCGTCTCAACACCGATGGCAGCGTGGACGGCAGCTACGGCAACGCAGGGCGGCTGGTGATCCACAAGCAGATTCCCATCGAAAAGGCCTACGTCCTTCGCGTCCAGGCCGACGGCGCAGTGGTGGCGGCCCACGAAGGCCACGATGACACCCCCATCGTCCAGCGGTGGGGCCCGGACGGTAAAGCCGATGCGCTGTTCAACGCCAATGCTCAGGCCAGCCTGTCCAGCGGCTTCGGCCACACGCCGTTAGTGGAAGCCAACACCGACGGCAGCGTGCTGGTGGGGGCCGTCGAGGGCAGCACGCTGAGAGTGACGCAGTTGCATGCCGATGGCACGCGGGACTTGTCCTTCGGCACAGATGGAATGCTGACGCTACAGCCCCCTGAAACGCTTTACTCCGTGCGAGGCCTTACCTCCCTGGCGGATGGCAGCCTGTTCGTCCGAACCGCGGGTGGCTTGCTCAAATACACCGCGGATGGGGAACTGGACAGCCACTTTGGCAGCAATGGCATCCTTGAGTTTGCCAGGGGTGCAGCCGGGACCGACGTAGCCGTGCAGGACGACGGTAAAATCCTGCTATCCACCTTCACGGTTCCTGTCTATGACTTCACCGTGCTGCGTTTCAACGCCGATGGTAGCCCCGACCTCAGTTTCGGCAATCAAGGCTCGGTCACCATCGATGTTCCTGGCAATTACGCCGTAGCCAACGCCGTCGCTGTGCAGGACGACGGCCGGATTTTGCTGGGCGGTAGCGCTTTCGCCAATGGCGGCAGTGATTTTGCTGCGGTTCGGCTAAACGCCGATGGCAGTCTGGACAGCACTTTCGGCAGCACGGACGGCAGCACCCGTTTGGTGGGTTCGTCCGGCAACGATGTGTTGAAAGGCCTGGGTAGCGATGAAATCCTGCGTGGTTTGGCAGGTGACGATGTGCTGCAAGGCAATCTCGGCCGCGACTTGCTCTCCGGCGGTGCGGGAAACGACGTATTCCGCTATGCCAGCGTGACAGACAGTTTTCGCACCGCTGACAGCAGTGCTAGCGACCGCATACTCGATTTCAATCCCACCGAGGATCGCATCGACCTCAGTGCCCTGGGTTTCACCGGGATCGGGAACGGATACGACGGCACCGTGTTGATTGGAAATAACGCAGACGATACCCGCACCTATCTGAAAAGCTTCGAGGCCAATGCCGACGGCCAACGCTTCGAGCTGGTGCTCGATGGAAACTTTGCCGGACAACTCGACG